>JACCWH010000153.1 GCA_013697735.1 Trueperaceae bacterium
CGCCGCCACCGCGGCCGTCGCGGCCGCGCGCCTCGGCGGCGCCGTGCACCTCTGGGCCGTCCACGGCGACGACGACGACGGCGAAGCCTGCCGCGCCGAGCTGGCCGCCGAAGGGGTCGACGTCGGCGGCATCCGCACCACGCTCGGCTCACGATCGTTCGTCTCGGCGGTGCTCGTAGCGCCCGACGGTGAACGCTTCATCTTCCCCTTTCGAGGCGATGCGCTCCTCGACGACCCCAGCGGACTCGACTGGTCGGCGCTGCCGGGGCTCGGCGCGCTGCTCACCGATGGCCGACACCCTGCCATGGCGTCGTTCGCCCTCGACGCCGCGCGGCGCTCCGGCGTCCCCACGATCGGAGACTGGAGCGACGGGCGGCATTGGCACCTCGTCGATCTCGTCGACCACCTGATCGTGTCGGAGGAGTGCGCGGCGGCGGTGCTCGGGCGAGACGATCCGGTCGCCGCACTCGCACGGTTGCGGGCGTTCCCCAGCCAGCTCGTCGCGATCACCCTGGGCGCACGAGGCGTAGTCTGGGACGCAGGCGACGGACCATGGCGCCTCCGCGCTCCGCCGATCGACGCCGTCGACACGACCGGAGCCGGTGACGCATTCCACGGCGCGTACGCCTGGGCGATCGCCGACGGCCGCGAGCCCGCGGCCGCAATGCGCCTCGCGACCGCCGCCGCAGCACTCATGTGCCGCGGCCACGGCCGCGCCACGTTGCCCGACGTTCACGCGGCCGAGGAATTCGCCGCCCACTTGCCATCGGAGGAACGAGCGTGACCACCACATCCGACACCACCGCGCGAAGCACGGCCACGCTCCCGGCGGGCACGCTTCGGGGCCTCATGACCCTCGCCGACGCCACCGGCCGCTTCGCCATGATCGCCGTCGATCAGCGACCACCGATCTTCCAAGCGATCGCACGCCACGGTGGGCGACGCCCCGAAGACGTCACATACGATGAGATCTCGCTCGTGAAGGGAGTGCTCGTCGAGGTATTGGCGCCCCACGCGACCGCCGTGCTCTGCGACCCGGTCTGGACCCACCCACACCACGCCACCGCCGTTCCGGGGCGAGTCGGCCTCCTATCGACGCTGGAAGACCACGAATTTGCGCTCGTCGATGGCGAACGCCGCTCGCAGGCGATCGCCGATTGGACCGTGTCGAAGATCAAGCGCAGCGGCGCCCAGGGGGTCAAGGTGCTCGCCTGGGACCGCCGCGACGCGAGCGAAGCGACGCGAGCGCACCAGGACGCCTTCATCGCCGATGCGGGCCGTGCGTGTCGGGAACACGAGCTCCCCTTCGTGCTGGAGCTCCTCGTCTATCCCTTCCCGGGTGAGGACGCCACGTCCGCCGCGTACGCCCGTGCGAAACCCGAGCGCGTGCTCGAGTCGGTTCGGCACTACGCCGAGGAGCGCTTCGGCGTCGACCTGCTCAAGCTCGAGTTCCCGGCCGATCTCAAGTACACGCGTGAGTTCGCCTCCGGCGCCTTCGACGGCGTGGCACGCGAGCACGTCTACGACCTCGGTGAGGTCGAAGCACACCTCGCGCACCTCGATAGCGTCGCGAGCGTTCCCTGGGTGATCCTTTCCGCCGGCGTCGGCCCACGCGAGTTCGCCCTCAACGTCGAACTCGGCTGTGCGGCCGGGGCCAGCGGGTTCCTCGCCGGGCGCGCCGTCTGGTGGGACGCCCTCGACGCCTACCCCGACGTCGACGCCATGCGCGAGCGGCTCGCGCGCCTCAGCGTCCCGTACCTCCAGTCCCTCACGGCGAGCGTGGCTCGCGGTACGCCCTGGACGGAGCACCGACGTTTCGGCGGCGCTGTGGGCATCGCGGGCGCATCGTCGACATGGTTCGAGACGTACCGATGACGCCGGGTGCCACCATGGGCGTGGTGGTCGTCGGTGCCGGCGACATGGGAGCGCGCCACGCGACACACTGGCAGGCCGTCGGCGCATGCGTGGTGGCGGTCGTCGACCGCGACGTCGAGCGTGCGAGCGCCATCGCCGGTCCGCTGGGGGCGGCCCATGGTGGCGACCTCGGACCCTACCTGCGCCACGAAGGGGTGCACGTGGTGTCGGTGTGTACGCCCACCCACCTGCACGCCCCCTTCACGATCGCCGCGCTCGAGGCGGGAAAGCACGTGCTCTGCGAGAAACCGGCGGCGCTCACGCTCGCCGACGCGCACGCGATGCGGGCCGCTGCGGTGGCGTCGGGATGCGAACTGCGCATCGGCTTCATGCGCCGCTTCGACCCCGCGTACGAACCGATGGGTACGTTCATCGGACGCATCGGCCGACCCGTGCTCGCCCAGGTCACCATCACCGCCGGCGTCCGCCCCAAGCGGCTCATGCACGACGCCCTGGCGAACGGCGGCCCGATCATCGACATGTGCTGCCACGTGTTCACGCAGTGGCGGACCCTGTTCGACGGCCGACCCGAGCTCGTGAGCGCGCGTGGGTATACCTTCTCCGACAACAAGCCGGAGGTGGCCGCGATCGACCAGCGGGCCCTCGATAGCGCGCTCGTCACGATCGAGTACGCCGACGGCTCGGTCGGGCAGATCCAGGTCTCGTGGGGGCTCCCGGCGGGGATCGAGGCCGTCGAACGCCACTCCTACGTCGGTCCCGACGGACACGTGGTCGTCGATTGGCCCAAGCGTGTGACGCTCCGCGACGCGAGCGGCGTCACGCGCTGGTCGTCGAGCGGCGTCGACCCGTGGCGCGAGGAGATCGCGTGGTTCCACCGCGAGCTCCGCGATGGAGCCGAGCGCCGCGTCGCCACCATCGACGACGGCGTGGAGGCGCTGCTGACCTCCCTCGCCGTGTTGCGATCCGTCCGCGAGCGTCGCGGCGTGACCCTCGACGAGATCCTCCGCGAGGATGCCCGCGAGGTCGAGGCGACGATCCGATGATGAGCGTCCCCTCCGACGCCGTCGCCCTGTTGCGCGACCGTCTCGAGCGGATTGCCGCCTGGCGCAGTACCCGGGGCGTCGACGCGGTCGTGCTGCGTCGCGCCGAGAACCTCGCCTGGATCACCGGCGGCGGCGATCTCCGCGTCTCTCGCGAAGGTGACGCCGTCGCCGATGCGGTCGTCACGGACGCTGGGCTGACGCTGATCACGAACCGCATCGAAGCCGCGCGACTCGAACGTGAGATCGCACCCCCCGGGACGCGCTTCGAGGTGGTCCCGTGGCACGAGCCGGGCGCGCGTGCAAAGGCGCTCGCCCGCCTCACCGTCGATCTCCGCACCGCGAACGACGGCGAGTACGATCTCGCCGAGCTCCGCCTCCCCCTGACGTCGCTCGAGCGTGAGCGCTTCGAGTACGTCGGTGGCCTCGCCGCTCGCGCACTCACCGACGCCGCGAGTGCGCTGCGCCCCGACATGCGTGAGTACGACGTCGCCGCGGAGGTCCACCTCAGTGCGCGCCGCGCCGGACTCGAGCTCCCGGTCGTGCTCGTCGCCGGCGCCGAGCGGTTCGCGCGCTATCGCCATCCGGTGGTGAGTGACGCCGCGTTCGGCGCCTATGGGCTGATCGTCGTGTGCGCGCAGCGCTTCGGACTGATCGCGTCGCTGACGCGGACCGTCGCGTTCGGTAGCGTCCCGGACGAACTCGCCGAGCGCCTCGAGCGTGTGCTTCGGGTCGAGGCTGCGATGCTCGACGCCACGAGGCCCGGGGTCGCGACGAACGAAGTCCTGAGAGCCGCCCGCGACGCCTACGCCGAGGTCGGCGAACCGGACGCCTGGCTCGACCACCACCAGGGCGGCCCGGCCGGGTACACCCCACGCGAATGGCTGGCGACCCCGAGCGAGACTCGCCCGCTACTCGCCGGCACACCCGTCGCCTGGAACCCCTCCCTGCCACTCGCCAAGTCCGAGGACACGTTCATGGTGGAGCGCGACGCGCCGCCACGGAACCTGACCTGGGACGATCGCTGGCCGTCGGTGACCGTCGCCGGCCGCAAGCGCGCCAGCGTGCGCGTGCTGTGAGCGTCGACGCGCCCCTGCGTGTCGCTCTCGTCGGTGCCGGCCGCTGGGCGGCCGTCCACCGCGACGCGCTACCGCGAGCGGGCGCCGAACTCGTGGGCGTCGCCACGAGGAGCGAGGCTTCCGCGGACCGCGTGCGCGAGACGTGGGGGGTGCCTGCGACCACGCGGCTCGCCGAGCTGCTGGCGCTCGGCGCCGACGCCGTCATCGTCGCGAGCCCCAACGATCTCCATGCCGAGCACGCGATCGCAGCGCTCGACGCCGGCCTGCACGTGCTCGTCGAGAAGCCGATGGCGATCACGGCCGCGGACGCGCGCGCCGTTCGCGACGCTGCCCGAGCGCGTCCTGAGCTCGTGGTCGCCGTCGGTCACGAGATGCGGACCTTCACCCTCTTCGAGCGCGTCCACGCGCTCCTCGGCGCGGGGCGCATCGGCGACCCGATCCACCTAGCGCTCGCGCTCTGGCGGCGGCCCTACCGTGCCGGCGCTGGTGGCTGGAAGTCCGACGTGCGCCGCCTCGGGTCGACGATCCTCGAGGAGCCGGTCCACTATCTCGACCTCGCTCGGTGGTACCTCGGTGATCCGGCCGGGGTCCGGGCCTGGGCGACCTCGCGCCCGGGTGAGGAGGGGGCGTGGCAGAACCTCGACGTCCGACTCGACGTCGAACGACCGGGCGCCCGCAGCGCACACGCCCTCGTCACGCGGAGCATCGCGGCGTACGGCCACGCGGTCGACCTCAAGCTCGTCGGCACCACGGGCGCACTCCACGCGTGGTGGCGCGGCGCCATGGATCTCGATCCCGATCCCGACGTCGGACTCGTGCTGCACGGCGGCGGCGCTACCGAGGTGCTCGAGCAGACGCGCGAGACCGGCCACGCCCACGATGTATGGCGGCAGACGAACGCCTTCGTACGGGCGATCCGAGACGGGACCGCGCCCGCCGCCGGCGCCGACGACGGCCTGGCCGCCGTGGAGCTCTGCCTCGCCGTGGAGCGGTCGCTCGCCACGGGTGATCGGGTTGCCCTGGCGTCCACGCCCGACCCGGCCCGGACGGGCGGTCGCTAGCTGGGCGACGCTAGCGGGGCGCCTCCGTCCGCGCCCGCTCCCCCCGGAGCACGCGCAAGACCTCGTCGACCGCGTGGTGCGAGGCGCGTGTGTTCGAGTCGATCGTGACGCCGGCGACGTGAGGCGTGAGGATGAGGTTCGGGCACCCCGCCAGGGCGTCGTCTCGCCCGGGGGGTTCGGTCGCCCGCACGTCGAGGACCGCGCCGCCGATCGTCCCGGCGCGGAGCGCGCGAGCCAGGGCGGCCTCGTCGACGAGACCGCCTCGGGCGGTGTTCACCAGCAGCGCCGTCGGTCTCATCCGCTCGAGCGCCTCCGCACCCACCAGGTGGCGCGTGGCGGCCACCAGGGGAGCGTGCAGCGACACGACGTCCGACCCTGCCAGGAGCGTGTCGAGATCGACGAGCTCCACGTCGTACTCCTGGACGGCAGCGCTGGCGTCGTGCACCGCGGGGTCGGAGGCGAGGACACGCATGCCGAAGGCGCGGGCGCGCCGCGCCAGCCGCGCGCCGATGTCGCCGAGCCCGACGATGCCCAGGGTGCGACCGTGGAGCTCGCGGCCCATGAACGCCTGCCGATCCCAGCCGCCGGCGTGGACGTGCTCACTCGCCGCGGCGAAGCGCCGAGCGTGGGCGAGCATCGCGCCCATCACGTACTCCGCGACGCTCACGGCGTTCGTACCGGGCGCCCACGACACCACCACGCCCCGCTCGCGCAGCGCGGCGACGTCGATGGTGTCGAGCCCGACGCCGACGCGGCCGACGACGCGCAGGTGCGGCGCGGCCTCGATCGCGTCGCGATCCACCAGCGTCTGGTTCCTGACGAGCCACCCGCCGGCATCCGCGAGGGCCGCGAACAGTTCCGCTCGATCGGCGTGCAATGCGGGGTGCCCCACGACCCGATGAACGGCGCGTAGCCGCGCCTCGGCGGCCGAGTCGATCCACTCCGAGACGACCACGGTGGCCATGCGTTCCTCCTCGTTCAGGATGCTCCGACTCGATGCTATCAGGAGTCCGCACGGGTCCGGCGCCCACTGGCAGCGACGGGTGCGAGGTTGAGGCTCGCGGGCGCGCGGCGTACGCTGCGATCGTGCGCGGCGCTTCGCGGCCCGCATGTGCGGGGCCCCGGCCGCCCCGACCCTCGGGAGGTCCATCCACATGTACGTCGGTCTACTCCACCTCCACAACCTCACGCGCTGGCTCGTCTTGATCGCCGCGGTCGTCGCCGTGGGCGTCGCCATCCACGGTCTCGTCACGCGTCGACCGTGGACGCAGCTCGCCCGCAAGAGCGGCACGGCGTTCGTGATCACGCTCGACGTCCAGCTCGTGCTCGGCCTGCTGCTCTACGTGGTCAGCCCGATCGTCCGCAGCGGCTTCGCCGACATGGCCACCGCGATGGCCGACGGCGCCGTCCGCTTCTTCCTGGTCGAGCACCTGGTGCTGATGATCCTCGCGGTCGCCGCCGCCCACGTCGGGTCGGTCCTCGTGCGCCGAGCCCCGAGCGACCGTGCCAAGCATGCCCGCGCAGCGACGTGGTATTCGCTCGCGCTCGCTCTCGTGCTGCTGGCGATCCCGTGGTGGCGGCCGCTCTTCCCCGGCCTCGCCTGATCGGGCACGTGGCGCGCGACGCCACAAGGGTGAACCCCGCGAGGGAGGCGCGGGGTTCGGCTCGGAAGAGGGTGGGAGGCCTGGGAGGGGACCTCAAATATCCACGTCCACATGCTACGAATCGCGACTCACGAAACTCTGACGCACGGACCGGGGCGCGACGCCCACCACGCGCCGTCGTCCGTATGATCGCCTCGTGAGCGACCCCGTCCGCTACGTCTCGTGGGCCGAGGTGCCCGCCGGCCTCCGGCCCGCCAACGACCTGCGCTTCGCCGGTCTCGAGCCGCGCGGCGGCCCCGCGGGCGTGCTGGTGATCGACGACCGCGAGGTCGAACTCTTCCGCAGCGCCGACGCCACGCCACGTGTCCGGCCGGCGACCGCGCCCGCTCGCGACGGGGCCATCCCGCCACCGATCGGGTCGCCTGGCTCCACCGGCGGCCGAGCCTCGCGCCGGAGCGCGGTCGCGCTGCCGCACGCCTCAGGGCTCTTGGCGCGACTCAAGCGCAGCGACGCCGACGGTGCCACGACCGTGACCACGGCGCGAACCTGGGTGCGCGAGCTCCTCGACTCCTCGTTCGTCGTGCTCGACACGGAGACCACCGGGCTCGGCTACGACGACGAGATCGTCGAGATCGCCGTGGTCGGCCCCGACGGCGAAACACTGCTCGAGACGCTCGTGCGACCCCGATCCGGGCACGTGCCGGCGATGGTCTCGCGCGTGCACGGGCTCACCATGCGCGACCTGCAGGGCGCACCGACGTGGGCAGAGGTATACGACGAGGTACTCGCGCTCACCTCCGGGAGGCGCGTGGTGGCGTGGAACGCCCCCTTCGACGAGCGGATGGTGCGGCAATCGGCGCGCCTCTGGTCGCTCCCGGAGCGGCTGAAGGGCTTCGAGTGCGCGATGCAGGCGTACGCCTTCTGCCGCGGCGGCCGCTTCGGGCGCGCGAAGCTCGAACGGGCCGCCGCCGCGTTGGGCCTGCTCGGCGGTGCGCCACAACGCCACCGCTCGTGCGCCGATGCGCGGTTGACGCTCGACGTCCTGCGGGCCTCGATCGACGCGCGCCGCTGAGGCCGCTCGGCTCCTCCCCGAGCGCTTCAGGCCGAATAGGTCTCCACGCGCTGCGTGAGCCGCTCGACGAGATCGTGCTTGAGCTCGACGCCGATCCCGGCGCCCGGCGGCACGCGTTGCACCCCGTCGACGGCGTCGAGGAGCGGCTCGACGATGTCCTCCTCCCAGTAGCGACTGGCGCTCGAGGTGTCGCCCGGGAGCACGAACCCCTCCATCGTCGACACGTGCAGGTTGTGCGCACGACCGACCCCGGATTCGAGCATGCCCCCACACCAGACGGGGGCACCGAACGCCACCGCCACGTCGTGCAGCCGCCGTGCGGCGACGTAGCCGCGAACGCGCCCGACCTTGACGTTGATGACCCGCCCCGCGCCGATCTGCAGCCCCTTGCGGGCGTCCTCGGCGGAGTGGATCGATTCGTCGAGGCAGATCGCCGTGGAGAGTTGGCGCTGCAACTCCGCGTGGTCGATCAGATCGTCGTGTGCGAGCGGCTGTTCGATGTAGGAGAGGCCGAAGGCGTCGAGGCGCCGCATGGTCGCGGCGTCGACGAGCCGATAGGCGCTGTTCGCGTCGACGGTGAGGTCGGCGTTCGGGAAGGCCTCCCGGACCGCCTCGACCACATCGACGTCCCAGCCCGGCTTGATCTTGAGCTTCACGCGACGGTACCCCTGCTCGAGGTGTTCCCCCGCGAGCGCGACCGTCTCCTCGGCGCTCGCCTGGATGCCGAGCGAGACACCGACGGGGACCTCGGTGCGAACGCCGCCGAGCAGGTGCCAGAGCGGCACGCCGAGCGACTTCGCCTGTAGGTCCCAGAATGCCATCTCGACCGCGGCGACGGCCATGTTGTGGCCCCGAACCAGGCGCACGTCGTGCAGGAGCTGCTGCGGCGTGTGGTACTCGCGGCCGAGTACGGCCGGCGCCACGAAGTCGCGGATCACGCCCCACGCGGTGTCGCGCGTCTCGTAGGCGTAGCCCGGGAACTCGCCGGCGACGCACTCCGAGATGCCTTCTCCCCCGTCTCCGCGCACGCGCACGAGTAGGATGCGACGGTCCTGCTCGACGCCGAAGCTCGTCTCGAAGCGGAAGCGGAGCCGCATGGCGAGTTCACGGATCTCGATCTGATCGATGCGCATACCCCATCATCGCCCGCGGAGCGCGCCCCGTCGAGGCCGACCTGCTAGCGTGCACGTGATGCGCAAGATCGTCCACGTCGACATGGACGCGTTCTTCGCGGCCGTCGAGCAGCGCGACCACCCCGAACTCCGTGGACTCCCCGTGGCCGTGGGCGGGGCCGGGGATCGTGGCGTGGTCATGACCGCCTCGTACGAGGCGCGCCGCTATGGTGTCGGCTCGGCGATGCCGATGGCCCACGCGCGCCGGCGCTGCCCGGACCTCGTGATCGTGCCGCCCTCGTTCGAGGCCTATCACGCCGCGTCGCGCGCCATCCGGTCGATCTTCGGACGCTACACCGACCTGGTGGAGCCGCTCTCGCTCGACGAGGCGTTCCTCGACGTGACGCATCCGCTCCGGAGCCCACCCTCGGCGACGCTCCTCGCGCGCGCGATCAGGGACGACATCCGCCGTGAGACGGGCCTCACGGCCTCCGCTGGCGTGGCGAACGGCAAGTTCATCGCGAAGGTGGCGTCCGGCATGCAGAAGCCCGATGGTCTCACCGTGGTACGGCCCGAGGAGTCGCTCGCCTTCGTGGCCGCTCTCCCGATCGAGCGATTCTTCGGCGTCGGCCCGAAGACGGCGGAGCGCATGCACGCGCTCGGCATCCGCTCGGGTGCCGACCTCCGCGAGCGTGGGCACGCCGAACTCGTGGCGCACTTCGGCAAGGCCGGCGGGTTCCTCTACCGGATCGCGCGGGCCGACGACGAGCGGCCGGTGGTCCCCGACCGCGAGCGCAAGTCGATCGGCGCGGAGCGGACGTTCGAGCGCGACGTACACGACGACGCGCGCATCCTCAGCGAACTCGAGAAGGTCTGCGACACGGTGGCCGAACGACTCGTGCGCTCCCTTCTGGCGGCGCGAACCGTGACGCTCAAGGTGAAGTATCGCGACTTCAAGGTGGTGACGCGCTCGCACACGCCGCGCACACCCGTAGCGTCGCTCGACGACCTCTGGAGCGTCGCGCGTTCGCTCGCGCTCGACGTCGACCGCCCTGCCGGTGCGGTGCGACTCGTGGGCGTCAGCGTGCGCTCCCTCCTACCGCGTGCCGAGCGTGTGGTGCAACCGCGGCTCGTGTTCGACGCCGCGCCGCCGTGAAGGGGTCGATCAACCCTCGGAACGATCGTCGCGGCGAGGGAAGTCTCGTGCGCGCTCGAGATCATCCTCGATGAGGCCACCGTCACCCGCGAGCGACTCCACGTGATGGCGCAGCTCGTGCGTCAGCGTCTCCCAGAGCTCGTCCTCCCAGTCGAAGCGGTCGTCGCCCTCGGCGATCCGGACGAAGGAGCCGTAGTAGAGCGCGACGTGGCGGCCGAGACCGTCGCCTCCGCCCAGGAACTGCTCCGGGCCCGGATCGAGGTACTCGCCCATCCGCCAGACGTCCTCGAACTCGGGCTCCGGCTTCGGCTCCTCGATCGCATGGATCCCCTGCAGACCGCGAAGGAACTCGTCCGGGATGTCGTCCACCATGGCGGCGAGCAGCCGCTCGAATTCTTCGAAGGGCATCGGGTCGCTCTGGCGCCGTCGTGGCCGTCGCCTCGTCATGCGCGCACGTCAGTGGCGCTGCGTCTTACGCAGCGCACGCTCGAGCCGGAGATCGTCGGTCAGATCGAGGCGGATGGGATTGAGCGACACGAACCCCTGCTCGATCGCCCAGCGATCCGTCCCCTCCTCGACCTGCTCGCGCGGCTCCTCCGAGAACCAGTAGTGTGTGCGCCCCTTCGGGTCCTCCCCCGGAATGAGGTAGCCGTCGTAGTGCCGGACCGACTGCCGCGTCCAACGCATCCCCTTGGGCGCGATCGGGAAGTTGACGTTGAGCAATGGTAGGTCGCCGATGTCGAGCATCAGGTCGATCACCTCGCGGATGTAGGGCTCGTAGACCGCGTAGTCGATCGGGTCCTCGTCCACGGGACCGCTGAAAGCGATCGCCGGGATGCCGAGGAACGCCGCCTGCTTGGCGGCGCCGACGGTGCCGGAGTGCCAGATGTTGTGCCCGATGTTCAGTCCGAGGTTGATGCCCGATACCACGAGGTCGACCTTGTCCCAATGGTGCGTCCCGAGCGCCACGGCGTCGGCGGGCGTGCCATCGACCCGGTACGCCTCGATCCCTTCGATCGGGGTCCGGTGGTAGTGGAGCGGCCGGCGCACGGTGATGGCGTGCCCCATCGCGGACTGCTCGACGTCCGGGGCCACCAGCCGAACGTCGCCATAGCCCTGCGCGACGCGTGCTAGGGCGTGAATACCGGGGCTGTAGACCCCGTCGTCGTTGCTCACGAGGATTCGCATCAACGTCGATCATAGCCGGTGCACCGGAAGGGGAGCGATGTGAGCGTGCACCTCGTCGCCCGGTCAGCCGTCCCCAGCGAGCCAGGTCCGAGCGAGCACCGCGTCGACCTTCATCGGCACCCGCAGCGTCATGGCGCCGGCCATCTCCTCGATCGTGAGGTCGCGGACGCGCTCTGCGTCGCGGCGCGGCGTCTCGAGCACGAGCTCGTCGTGCACCTGGATGAGCAGGCGGCTCTCGGGCGCTTCGCGCTCGAGTCGTTCGTGCAGGCGGACCATCGCCAGCTTGATCATGTCGGCCGCCGAGCCCTGGATCACGGTGTTGATCGCCAGTCGCTCACCCAGCGCGCGCTCGTTGAAGTTGCGGCTGTGGACTTGCGGGATGGGGCGGCGCCGCCCGAGGATCGTGGTGACGGACCCGTGCGTCTTCGCCTCCTCGACGCAGGCGCGTAGGAATCGCTCCAGGCCGGTGTAGCGCGCCTTGTAGGCGTCGATGAAGGCCTGGGCGTCGCTCGCGGGGATCCGCAGCGTGCGGGCGAGGCCGTAGGCGGTCTGGCCGTAGACGATCCCGAAGTTGACGGTCTTCGCCACTCGCCGCTGCTCGTCGCCGACCGCGTCGAGTGGCATCTCGAAGATCTGCGACGCGACGTAGGTGTGGATGTCGAGCCCCTCGCGGAAGGCCCGCAGGAGCTCGTCGTCTTCCGAGAAGTGCGCCAGGAAACGGAGCTCGATCTGGGAGTAGTCGGCTGCGAGGAGGAGGTGGTCGGCGTCGCGCGCCACGAAGGCGCGGCGGATCTCGCGCCCCGCTTCGGAGCGGATGGGGATGTTCTGGATGTTCGGATCCGACGACGACAAGCGTCCCGTGGCGGCGCCCGTCTGATTGAAGCTCGCGTGCAGGCGCCCGGTGCGGGGCGAGACGTAGCTCGGCAAGGGATCGACGTAGGTGCCCAGGAGCTTGGTGAGCTCGCGGTACTCGAGTACCAGCGGCGGCAGCGGATGCGCGGTCTCGCTCGCCAGCGTCTCGAGCACCTCGGCGTCGGTCGAGAAGCCGGTCTTCGTCTTCTTGACGACCGGCAGCCCGAGCTTCGTGAAGAGCACCTCGGAGAGCTGCTTCGGGCTGTCGAGGTTGAACTCGAACCCGGCCGCCTCGCCCACGCGGCTGCGGAGGTCGTCGATCCGGATCAGCAGCGTCTCGCGGTAGGCGTGGAGGAGGTCGACGTCGAGCGAAACGCCGGCGCCTTCCATCGACGCCAGCACCCGCACGAGCGGCATCTCGACCTCGGTGAAGAGGCGCGCGAGCGCGTCGCCGGCGTCGGCGATCTCCCCTTCGAGCCGCTCGTAGAGCCGCCAGGTGACGTCGGCGTCCTCGGCGGCGTAGGCGAGGAGCTCGTCCATGGGCACGTCGAGCATCGAGCGCTGGCTCTTCCCCTTGCCGATGATCGCGCTGATGGGCGTGGTCGTGATCCCGAGGAGGTCGCGCGCGAGATCGTCCATCCCCACCCCGCGCCGCTCGGGGTTCAGCAGCGACGCGGCGATCATCGTGTCGAAGAGCTCGCCGGCGAGCGTGATGCCGGCGCACGAGAGCACCGACATGTCGTACTTCAGGTTCTGCCCCACCTTGCGGATCGCGGGATCCTCCAGGACGGGCCGGAGCGCCTCGAGCGTGTCGACGGGGTCGAGCGACGTCGCCACGTGGCTGCGCACGGGGACGTACCAGGCGGATCCCGCGCGCCACGAGAACGAGAGGCCGCACAGGTCGCAGTCCATCGGCCGGAGCCCGGTCGTCTCCGTATCGACCGCGATGGCGCGCTCGGAGCGCATGAGGGCGACGAGCTCCGCCAGCGCCTCCTTCGTGTCGACGAGGCGATAGTCGAGCGGCACGGCGTCGGCGGGGGCGGGCTCTGCCGCGAGCGCGCCGTCGGGGAGCCCATCGAGGAAGGAGCGGAAGCCGAGCTCGGCGAAGACCTCCCGGACGTCGTCTTTCGTCACGCTCGGCGTGCGGCAGCGCTCGAGGTCGAACTCGAAGTCGAGGTCTCGTCGCAGGGTCACCAGCTGGCGGGTGACGGGGAGGAGGTCGCGTGCCTCGAGCAGGCGTTCGCGGAGCTTCGGCGTCTGCTCGTCGGCGTGCTCCAGCACCGCGTCTGCCGTGCCATAGCGGTCGATGAGCTTCAACGCGGTCTTCTGGCCCACTCCGTGGACGCCCGGTACGTTGTCGGTCGAGTCGCCGACGAGGGTCTGGATCTCGACCGCCTGCTCGGGCGTGTAGCCCTTCGTCTCCCAGAGGCGCTCGGCGTCGAGGACCTCGCCCGTCGAGGGGTCCCACAGCGCGACCTGATGACTGAGGATCTGGTGGAGATCCTTGTCCTTGCTGGCGATGCGGAGCTCGACGTCGCTCCCTTTCAGGCGCTCGGCGATCGTGGCGATGAGGTCGTCGGCCTCCTGCCCGTCCACGCGGTAGATGGGGACGCGCATCGCCTCGATCACCTGCACGGCGCGGGCGAACTGGGTGTGCAGGTCGTCCGGCGCCGCTTCGCGGTGCGCCTTGTACTGCGGATAGAACGCCTTGCGCTCCGTCGTCTCGTCGGAGACGTCGAAGGCGACGGCCAGGTAGTCGGGGCGCTCCTTGAGCACGATCGCGAGCAGCATCTGCGTGAATACGTAGACGGCCTTGACGCTCTCGCCCGAAGGGCTCGACAGTGGGCGGAACGGCGCGTAGTAGGCGCGGAAGAGCTGCGCGTAGCCGTCGATCAGGTAGAAGGTGCGCACCCGTTCAGACTACCGCGCGCGAGGCGGTTGCTAGACTGCCGACGTGAAGGTCTCGTCGCCCGTACCCGGCACCGTCGCCCTGCGCAGGGTGTCGCGGTGGCTCCTGAGCATCCTCCTGGCGACGTCCGTGGTCGCCTGCCGTCCGCCCGAAGCCGGCGGGGGCGACGCATCACGAACCGTGTCGGCGCGCGTGATCGACGATTCGCCTCGAACGGGCCCGGCCACCATCGAGGTCGAGGTGCTGCGCGACGGCGAGCGCGTCGCGGGAGCGAGCGTCCGGGTGACGGGCGACATGACGCATGCCGGCATGATTCCGGTCGTGAGCGACGCCGTCGATCTCGGCGACGGCCGCTACCGGACGGAGTCGTTCGCATTCACGATGGCGGGTGATTGGATATTGAGCGTCGACGTGACGTATCCAGACGCGGTGACGCGTCAGGTCTCGGTGCCGCTGTCGGTCGGACGCTGAACACGACTCCGAGGGTGGGAAAGGGTGCGTGCGGGTTCGCCACGCCCGCGGTGAGTGAGGTTCCGCCTCACGCGACAGCGCCACCCCCGGGGGGAGCCGGGTCGCACCGGCCGTAGCCTAGCGAAGCCGCGCGCGGCTTGTGTCATGCCTCCCGCCGACTCCGGGGCGCGATCTCGTCGTGCGCGGCCTCACCGACGGGCGCTCGCGAGCGCCCGTCGGTCGTGAAGAACCGCCGTTTCAGCCACAGCGACACGCTCACGAGGCCGATCAGCACGGGCACCTCGACCAATGGACCGATGATGGCCGCGAAGGCGACCCCGGAGCCGATGCCGAAGACGCCGATCGCGACGGCGAGCGACAGTTCGAAGTTGTTGCTCGCCGCCGTGAACGACAGCGTCGCCGTCTTCGCGTAGTCGGCCCCGATGGCGCGCCCCATGGCGAAGCTCACCAGGAACATCACCACGAAGTAGATGAGCAGCGGCACCGCGATGAGCACGACGTCGAACGGGTTCGTGAGGATCGCCGCCCCCTCGAGCCCGAACATCACGACGATCGTGAAGAGCAGCGCGCCGAGCGTGACCGGGCTGATCCGCGGCAGGAAGGTGCGGTCGTACCACGTGCGCCCCATCGTAGGGATGAGCGCGACGCGCAGCAGCACCCCCACCCCGAACGGCAGACCGAGGTAGAGGAGTACGGCCAGGGCGACATCGAGGATCGAGATGTCGACGACGGCACCTTCGAGCCCGAGCCAGGCAGGGAATACGGTCACGAACGCGAACGCATAGGCGCTGAAGAAGAGGATCTGGAAGATGCTGTTGAAGGCCACGAGCCCGGCGGCGTAGTCGTTGTCGCCGTCGGCGAGTTGGTTCCAGACGAGCACCATGGCGATGCAGCGCGCCAGCCCGATGAGGATCACGCCGACCATGTACTCGGGGTGATCGCGGAGGAAGATCACCGCCAGCGCGAACATGAGCACCGGCCCGATCACCCAGTTCTGGAGGAGCGACAGCGTCAGCACGCGCACGTCGGAGAAGACGCGCGGCAGTTCGCCGTAGCGCACCTTCGCGAGCGGCGGGATCATCATGAGGATGAGACCTATCGCGATCGGCACGTTCGTGGCGCCCACGCTCCAGCCGTGCACGAGGTCGCCGAAGGCGGGCACCCACGCGCCCAACGCCACGCCGATACCCATGGCCACGAAGATCCACACGGTGAGGTAGCGATCCAGGGGCGAGAGGCGGCGCGCGATCATGTGCGCACCCGCATCGCGGCAGCTCCGGTGAGTTCGTCGTCGGGCGGCACGGCGCCGCGCCCGAGGCCGTCGACGACCGCGCGGCTCATGGCGCCGATGGCGTCGCGCACGTCGCGCCACGCTCCGAGCGGCGCGCCGCTCGGGTCGGGGAACGACACGTGGCGGCGCGCCGTCGCGGCCGGATAGACGGGGCACGCCTCGTGGGCGTCGTCGCAGACGGTGAGCACGACGTCGAAGGTCCAGGGATCGTCGATCTCGTCGAGACGCTTGCTGGTGTGCGTCCCGAGGTCGATGCCGACCTCGGCCATCACCGTCAGTGCTTCAGATTTGACGCGGGTGCGCTCGGTACCGGCGGAGTGGACCTCGATCTCGAGTCCCGTCTGGTGGGCGTGGTGTCGGATCCAGCCCTCTGCCATCTGGCTGCGCGCGGAATTGTGGGTACAGAGCACCAACACCCGTGTCGAGCACGCCCCTCGCTCCTGAGCGCTCACGTCGCCACCCTGCGGGGAGCGTGGGCGAATCGCGCGAGCCGGTCGGCGATGGCCGCGAAAGCGGCGGGCTCGAGATCGTAGTAGACCCAGCGGCCTCGCTTCTCGGCGCGCACGAGGCCGGCATCGACGAGCAGCTTCATGTGGTGCGAGACGGTCGGTTGGCTGAGGCCGAGGAGTTGCTCGAAATCACAGCCGCAGACGCCGTCACCGCGGCTGCAGCAGCTCGCCACGGGCGCGTGGAGGAACTCGAGTATCTGGAGCCGGACCGGGTCGGCGATCGCCTTGAGCGGGAGCGCGAGGTCGTCCATCCATCGATCCTACTCGATGTATCGATGAGCGTCTATGCGAGTGCGCTACGGCCCTCACGCCACGCGGTTCACGACGTGCGCCGTGTGAGCGCCGCGGTGACCCCGAGCGCCACGAAGACGCCCCCCGTCACCCATCGCTGCGCCGCTAGCACCCGACGGCCACGCCCGCGCAGCAGCACGCGCCGCGCGCTCCCGGCCAAGAGGGCGAAGCAGGAATCGGAACTCACCCCCAACGCCGTGAAGGTCAGCCCGAGCGCCAACATCTGCGGCGCCACCGCGCGCTCGGGGTCGACGAACTGTGGGAGGAAGGCGAGGAAGAAGAGCGCCGTCTTCGGATTCAGCAGATTGACCATCGCCCCCTGGCGGAACGTGGCCCATGCGTTCTGGGGGACGAGCGCCGTACGAGGCCCGGGGGCGTCGGGCGACAGCAGTCTGCGAATCCCAATCCAGAGGAGGTAGGCAGCGCCGGCGTACTTCACGATCGAGAAGGCGAGTGCCGACGAGGAGAGCAGCGCGGAGATGCCAAGAGTCGCGGCGAGCACATGGCCGAGCGTACCGAGACCGATTCCCGCTACCGATACGAGTCCGGAGCGCGGTCCTTCGTCGAGGCTCCGACCGATGATGTAGAGCACGGAGGGCCCCGGCGTGACGAGCAGGACGATCGCCGCAACGACGAAGACGGTCCATGACGACGCATCTGGCACGAGGATCCTCTCGACGTTCGGCGCAGCGCTCGCACCGACTGGCTGGATGCTACGTCCGTCTGGCTGGCGACGCAACCACCACCCGTCGCGTATGCCGTAGTATCTAAGGTATGACAACGCCCCAGCGCCGCGGGCGCGGCGCCGGCCTCGATCCGGCCAACCGCTTCACGCACATCGAGATCGCACCCGACGGCGACGAACTCGACCACGCGTTTCGCGCCGGCGACGACGAAAACGACGCGCCGACGCGCTACCTTCGCGACACCAGCCGTCGCATCATCAGCACCAACGACTCCCCAGACATCGGCTTCGACGCGAGCCTGAACCCGTACCGCGGCTGCGAACACGGGTGCAGCTACTGCTACGCGCGTCCCACGCACGAGTACCTCGGCCTCTCCGCCGGTCTCGACTTCGAGCGCGTCATCATGGTGAAGGAAGACGCGCCCGAGCTGCTCGCCGCCGAGCTCGCCAAGGCGTCGTGGCGACCGAGGACGCTCGCCCTCTCGGGCGTCACCGACCCCTACCAACCGGTCGAGCGTCGCCTCGAGATCACGCGGCGGTGCCTGCAGGTCCTCGCTGCGCACAGGAACCCGGTGGCCGTGATCACCAAGAACGCGCTCGTGACGCGCGACGTCGACGTTTTGCAGGAGCTCGCCGCGTTCGGCGCCGCGAGCGTCACGCTCTCGATCACCACGCTCGACGAGGAGTTGCGGCGCGTGCTCGAGCCACGCACCTCCACCGCTGCGCGGCGGCTCGCAGGGGTGCGGACGTTGGCGCAGGCCGGCGTGAGCGTCGGCGTCAACGTGGCACCGATCATCCCCGGGCTCAACGACCACGAGGTCCCGGCGATCCTGGAGGCCGCCGCCGCGGCCGGCGCGACGCGAGCCTCCTACACCCTCTTGCGCCTCCCGGGCGCCGTGGCCGAGATCTTCACGGAGTGGTTGCGGCGCCACCGGCCCGAACGGGCCGATCGGGTACTCGCACGCATCCGCGACGCTCGCGGTGGCCGCCTGAACGACGCCCGCTTCGGCCACCGAATGCACGGCTCCGGACCATACGCCGACAGCACGGCGCAGCTCTTTCGCCTCGGTTGCGCGCGTGTCGGGCTCGCCGCGCCGTGGCCGCCGCTCGAAACCCGCCACTTCCGTGTGCCGGGCACGACGCGCCAAGGCGGGCTCTTCGATGGCGACGGCGCCGCGGGGTGAGAGCGGTACGCTGCGAAGCGGCATGACGCGATCCCCGAGCCTCTTCCACCGTCCGGAGGACGAACCCCTGGCGGCGCGGATGCGGCCCCGTACGCTCGACGAATTCGTCGGGCAGGATCACATCCTCGGACCGGGGCGCCTGCTGCGCCGCGCCATACAGGCCGATCAGCTCACGTCGCTGATCTTCTATGGCCCCCCGGGTACCGGCAAGACGACCCTGGCGCGGGTCATCGCGAACTCCACGCGCGCGCACTTCACCGCCCTCAACGCGGTGCTCTCGGGCGTCAAGGACATCCGTGAGGCCGTCGCCGAGGCGCAGGAGCGGCAACGCGCGGGACATCGCACGATCCTCTTCGTCGACGAGGTACACCGCTTCAACAAGGCACAGCAGGACGCGCTCCTCCCCTGGGTCGAGAGCGGCACCGTGGTGCTCATCGGGGCCACCACCGAGAACCCGTATTTCGAAGTCAACAAGGCCCTCGTGTCGCGCAGCCGCATCTTCCAACTCAAGCCGCACGACGAGAGCGATCTGCGGCGCGTGGTCGCACTCGTGTTGGCCGACGAGCGCCGCGGTCTGGGATCCGTTCCGGTGGACCTAGCAGCCGATGCTCTCGACCACCTCGTGAACGTCGCCAACGGCGACGCACGAGCGCTGCTGAACGCTCTGGAGCTGGCCGCGACCACCACGCCGCCAGACGAAGCCGGCCGCGTGACGATCACGCGCGAGGTGGCCGAGGAGTCGATCCAGCAGCGCGCAGTGCTCTACGACAAGGAGGGCGACGCCCACTTCGACACCATCAGCGCGTTCATCAAGAGCGTTCGCGGCTCGGACGCCGACGCCGCCCTCTACTGGCTCGCGAAGATGGTCTACGCCGGCGAGGACCCGCGCTTCATCCTGCGCCGTCTCATCATCCTGGCGAGCGAAGACGTCGGACTCGCCGACCCCCAGGCGCTGGGCGTGGTGACGAGCGCGGCCCAGGCCTACGACTACGTCGGTCTCCCGGAAGGGCGCTACCACCTCGCGCAGGCGACCCTCTACCTCGCGACCGCGCCGAAATCGAACAGCACCATGGGCTTCTTCGACGCGCTCGAAGCGGTCCGGAAGGAGCGCGAAGCCGAGGTCCCGAATCACCTGCGCGACGGCAACCGCGACGCTGAAGGCTTCGGGCATGGCGCCGGCTACGCCTATCCCCACGCCTACCGCGAGCACTGGGTCGCGCAGCAGTACCTCCCCGCCGCGCTCCAGGGCAAGGTCTTCTACCGACCCTCCGATCGCGGCAGCGAAGGCCGAATCCGCGACGACGTCGATCGTCGGCGCGAAGCGCAGCTCGCTGCCATGCTGGAGGAGGGGACGCACGCACCCGTCGAGATCCTGACGCACGGCCCCGCCGACCGGGCACGCGATCGTTGGCTCGAACGGACCGTCTCCAGCGCCGGCGAGCGCCTCGGACGCGTGCGCGACGTGCTCTTCGACCTCGCCCGGGTCCAGCGGCACTTCGTCGTGCTCGACGTCGCCGCGGGCACGGGGCTCCTCACCTGGGAGGCAGTGCGGCGCACACCGGAAGGGCAGGTCTGGGCGGCCGTGCACGAGTCGGCGCACGCGACGACGCTGCGCGAGGGGGCCGCGCGCCTCGACGAGCTCGCTCGCCCCGTGGTGCTCGAGTCGGCGCCCGAGGGGGTCCCGGCGGCGCTCGCCGCCGGGTCGCACGAGCCGATTCGCTTCGACCGCGTCTTCGCGCGCGACGTCCTCCAGCACATCGCGGAACCCACCGCGTGGCTCCGCGCCATCGCCTCTTGGCTCACGCACGACGGCAGCGTCTTCCTCGCCGAGGTCGACGCGTCGCGCGCGCAGCGCCTCTCGACGCTCGTCGATTGGTCGGGACGCGAGGCGCTCGGAACGGCGGTCGCCGAGGCCGAGGCGACGCTCTACGGCGAAGCCCCGGCGTGGACGGCGGCGAGGCTCGTCGCGCTCGCGCACGATGCCGGGCTCGCCGACGCGAGCCACCACGAGGTGGTGGTGCGAGCCGATCAGCGCATCTCGGCGCGCGCCGTCGAGCGCTGGTTCGGCACCGCCGAAACGCCGGGACCGTACGCAGCTGCGCTCGCCAAGCGGCTCGAGGGCGCCGAGCTCGCCGAGGTCGAGCGCCGCTACCGCACGCGCTTCGCCGACCACGTCGTGCCGTGGCGGACGGTGGTGACCATCGTGCGAGCAGGCGGATCGTGACGGGTGGTGACGCCCGTCACGATCTTCGTCGGTGAGAACGGCAGCGGCAAGCCGTCCGACGATCTCGAGAAGCATTCCTCCGGCATCTCTGAGGGGCGCACAGCGTCCCGATCCGTCCTCAGTCGCTTCGGTCGATCCGATCGTAGGCCCGCAGACGCAGCAGCGCATCGAGCGTGAGCATGCCGGCCCACGCGACACGCTGCCGCTCCCACACGTCCTCATTACGCCCCCACGACCAGGTCGGCCACCACGCACCATCGTCGGCCTGCTCCTCGACGAGGTAATCGAGATTGGCATCGATCGCGTCTGAGAGCCGCCCGGCGAAGGCGCTCCCTGGGCGAGGGGCGACGGCCAGGGGCCTGAGGGCGTACCCGCTCCACGCGTCGCGATCTCGCGCCACGAGCGCATCGACCGCGCTCACGAGCACCTCGTGGAGCCGGAGGCGCACGGGCACGGGAAGGTCGGGGGAGTCGAGCAGCGCAACGGCGGCGGTGACATCGTGCACCTCGAGGGGTGTGTCGGCCGCCGCCCAGGCTTCGACATCGCGCACCACGTCCTCGGCCAGCGCGTCGAGCCAGCCATCCTCGTCGGCGCGCAAGGTGTAGAGCTGCGCGAGGAGGTCGGCCTTGGGATTGACGCGGAAGCCATTGAAGCGATTCTCGAGCCCCTCGGTGTCCCACCACGGTGCATGGGGCGCATCCTCGGTCTCGGGGGGCACGATCGGCCAGACGCGCTCGTACGGCGCGATCGAGGCACGAACGTACGCGGCTGCCGACGCCACGACCGGATGGTCACCCGGAGCCTCGACTTCGGCGAGGCGGCGGAGGGCGATACTCGTCGCGAGCGCGCCGGATGCCCCGGTGAGCGCATCGGGTTCGAGTCCGTGACCGAAGCCGCCATCGGGGTTCTGGTATCGCTGCAGTTCGTCGATCACACGCCAGGTCGGTCCGTCGACGAATGTCCGCTCGAAGATTGCGAGTTCGAGGGGCCGGGCGTACTGGGCGAGGAAGGCGTGAGCGTGCGAGAACGCCTCCACGCTGAGTCGATGCATGCGGCAGTATAGGCGCACGCCTGCGGTCCTGCCGGTGCGTCTTGACGCCCGCGGCGTGGTTCGCATAGCATCACCACGTAATCCCGACTTGAACACTCGGGATTCGCTCCCGACTCCACGAGTCCCACCGAGTGGCTCGGAAGGACGACCACATGGTCCGCACCACACTCCTGCTCTCCCTCACCCTCGCACTCCTCGGTCATGGCCTCGCGCAGAGCCTCACGCTCTACTCCGGCCGTGGCGAGGGGCTCGTCCAACCCCTGATCGAGCGCTTCACCGCTGAAACGGGCATCATCGTGAACGTTCGCTACGGCGATACGGCGCAGCTCGCCGTGCTCCTGCTCGAAGAGGGCCCAGCGAGCCCCGCCGACGTCTTCTGGGGGCAAGACGCCGGCGCCCTCGGCGCGCTCTCGCTCGGCGGACGGTTCCGGGAGCTGCCGGCGTCACTCGCCGCCGACCTCCCCGGCATCTACACCAGCGCTGGCGGACTCTGGGTCGCGACGAGCGGCCGCGCGCGCGTACTTGCCTATTCGCCTGGACGGACCGCGGGTCAGCCGTGGCCCGAAAGCGTCTTCGATCTCACCGATCCCAGCTACCGTGGCCGTGTCGCCTGGGCGCCGACGAACGGTTCGTTCCAGTCCTTCGTGACCGCCATGCGCGTCTTGCACGGCGAAGACGCCACCCGGGACTGGCTCCGGGGCATGATGGCGAACGACGTGCAGTCCTACGGGAACAACACCACGCAAGTCGAGGCCGTCGCCGCCGGCGAGGTCGACTACGCCTTGGTGAACAACTACTACCTCCTGCGGTTCCTCGCCGACGATCCGGCCTTTCCCGTAGCCCAGGACTTCTTCGCCGACGGTGACATCGGCAACCTCGTGAACGTGGCCGGCGCTGGCATCCTCGCGTCCTCCGACGACGTCGAGATGGCCGAACGGTTCCTCGAATTCCTCCTCAGCGACGAATCGCAGTCCTACTTCACGAACGTCGTCTACGAATACCCGGTCACGCGCGCCGTCGCGCCGAACGAGCGACTCGTCGACTACGACGAGTTGCTCGAGACGAGCCCCGAAGTCGACCTCGACGTCCTCGAAGACCTCGAGGGAACCCTCGACCTGCTTCGGGAGGTCGGCCTCCTCTGACCCCCGTCCTCCGCGGCGCACGGCGGCGACTCCGCCACGTGCCATGGTTCGTCCTCATCCCGGCCCTCGCGGCCGGGATCGGGACGGTGGTACCGATCGCCTACCTCGTGCTGCGAGCCTTCGACGCGGACCTCGACACCGTGGCGCGTCTCGTCCTGCGCGAACGGACCCTCCATCTCCTCGTCAACACCCTGTCCCTCACGGCTGGCGTGCTCGTGATCACCACGATCATGGCCGTCCCGCTCGCATGGCTCGCGGTCCGCTCCGACCTTCGGTTTCGTCGCGTCGTCACGTGGCTGGCCGTGATTCCGTTGGCGATCCCCGGGTACGTCGTCGCCTACGCGCTCATCGGGCTCGGCGGGCACAACGGTCTCCTCGCGCAGATCTTCGACCTCACCGTGGCGCGGCCACGCGGCTACTGGGGCGCGACCATCGCGCTCAGCATGTACACCTTCCCGTATCTCTTCCTGAACGTCCGCGCCGCACTCATGGGGCTCGATCCGAGCCTCGAGGAGAGCGCGCGTAGCCTCGGCCTCGGCGGTCGCGAGATCGTCAGGCGCGTGGTGATTCCGCAGCTGCGGCCGGCACTCCTGGCGGGCTGGCTCGTGATCGCGCTCTACGTGCTCGGTGACTTCGGGGTGGTGGCACTCATGCGCTTCGAAGCCTTCAGTTACGCAATCTATCTCCAGTACTCGGCGGCCTTCGATCGGATCTACGCCGCCTGGCTCTCCCTCATGCTGTTGGCGCTCACGCTCGGCATCGTCGCCGCCGAGGCGCGTCTCCTGGGAACACGCCGCTATGCCCGAATCGGCGCCGGGACGCAACGCGCCGTCGTGGTCACCCGACTCGGCCGCTGGGCCCCGCTCGCCCACGCGTACGTCGCCGTGGTCCTGCTCGCGTCGTTGGGCCTCCCGATCGTCGTCCTCGCCTACTGGCTGCTCCTCGCGCCGCCCGACGCGGCGGCGTGGTCGGCCGTCGGTACCGCATTCCTGCGGACGGCGAGCGTCGCCATCCCCACCGCCCTCCTCGCGGCCGCAGTGGCGATGCCGGTCGCCTACATGAGTGCGCGGGTGCGGATGCGCGGCGGCCGCGTGATCGAGCGCCTCGCTTACCTCGGCTATGCGATTCCGCCAGTATCGCTCGCGTTGGCGCTGGTCTTCTTCGCACTCCGCTCCGCCCCCTGGCTCTACCAGACGATCCCGCTCCTGATCGCCGCCTATGTGGTGAGCTTCCTCGCGCTCGCGATCGGACCGATACGGAGCGCCGTCCTGCAGGTTCCTGCCAGGATAGAAGAGGCCGCCACGTCACTCGGACGTCAACGCTTCACGGCCTTCTGGCAAGTGATCTTCCCGATCATCCGCCGCCCGGTCATCGCGGCGACGGCGCTCGTCTTGATGGTGACGATGAAGGAACTGCCGATCACGTTCCTGCTCGGGCCGACCGGCTTCACGACCCTCGCAGTGAGTGTCTTCAGTCGCACCTCCGAAGCGATGATGGCCGCGGCCGCTCCCTTCGCCGCGGCGATCGTGCTCTTCTCGAGCCTCTTCGTGGGGTTGCTGATCTCGTACGAAGGGCGACGCTGAAGTCGTCAGACCGCGTCTCCGATCCACCCGAGCATGTGGTTCACCACGTGATTCGGCGCCGACGCCCGACATCGCGCTATCGCCTACCAAAATGGTCGGGTATCCACGATAGACTGCCGCCAGCGACATGGCCGACACCCCCCACCTCCCGCACACCCCACGGCCCGTCGTCGAGCTTCGCGGGCTCTCGAAGGCCTACCCCCGCCCCGACCACGTGGCCGTGGAGGACCTCGATCTCGAAGTCGGCTCCGGAGAGGTCCTGTGCCTGCTCGGACCCTCCGGGTGCGGAAAGACCACGCTGCTGCGGCTCGTCGCCGGCTTCGAAGTCCCCGACACCGGCACCGTGTCGATCGCGGGCGACCTCGTGGCGGGCCCGGACTGCTGGGTCCAGCCCGACCGGCGACGAATCGGCTTCGTCTTCCAGGACTACGCGCTCTTCCCGCACCTGAGCGTGCTCCAGAACGTCGCCTTCGGTTTACGGCGCGGGAGCCGCACGCAACGCATGCAGCAGGCGAAGGCGGTCATGGACCTCGTTGGTCTCACCATCTTCGCGAGCCGCTACCCACACCAGCTCTCCGGTGGTCAGCAGCAGCGGGTCGCGCTCGCGCGAGCGCTCGCCCCCGCCCCGGCGGTGCTGCTGCTCGACGAGCCGTTCAGCAACCTCGATGCCGCACTTCGCGGCAGCACGCGCGACGAGGTGCGGCAGATACTCAAGCGAACGAACACCACGGCGATCCTCGTGACCCACGATCAGGAGGAGGCGATGACGTTCGGGGACCGCCTCGCCGTTATGCGCGCCGGGAGGCTCGAGCAGGCGGGGAGCGCGGAGTCGGTCTACTCCCGGCCGCGAACAGCATTCGTCGCGAGCTTCCTCGGCCGCACCAACCTCCTGCGCGGCGAGGGACTCGGGACCGTTGCGAAGACGCCGATCGGTGACCTGGCGCTGGCGCGCCCCGCGACGGGCCAGGTGATGCTCTCGGTACGTCCGGAGTCACTGCACTTCAGCCCCCACGGCGGCGGTGTCGATGTGCGCGTGCTGCAGCGTGAGTTCAAGGGCCACGACCTCACCTACACGTGCCAGCTCACGGGCCCCGACGCGGTTCGCCTGATCGTGCAGACGGGTCCCGATTGCCTCGTCCGCGTCGGCGACACGGTCCCGATCGCGGCGTCGACTGCTGCGGTGCCCCTCGAGCCGAGCGTATCGAGCGCAGCACACAGCGCCGCGGCTCGACGTGCCGTGCAGGAGCGCTGACGACACCACCCACACACGGCGACCACGGAACGAAGGCACACCCCAGTACCGCCGCCAAGCAGGAGGATGTGCCCTCGTCGCGCCGCAGCGTGGGTCGAGCGACCCGGCCGTTGCTGCCGCGATCGTACCACCGTGCGTACGGATGCGTCGACGTATCCGCGGGTGACGCAGTCGGCCTCAGGCCGCTCGGTCGGCCAGCTCCGCGATCACGGCGTGCACGTCTTCGGCGTGGCCCTCCACGTTCACAGTGTGCCAGACGTGCGCGATCACGCCCGACGGATCGATGAGGAACGTCGTCCGTATGACGCCCATGTACGTGCGCCCGAAATTCTTCTTCTCGCCCCAGACCTCGTAGGCCTCGAGGAGGGACTTTTCGGGATCGACCAGCAGGGGGAAGTCGAGATCGTACTTGGTGGCGAACGCGCGATGGGCGTCGGCGTCGTCGCCGGAGGCGCCGAGCACCACGGCTCCGACACCCTGCAACGACGCCAGCGAATCGCGGAAGCCGCAGGCTTGTGTCGTACAGCCTGGGGTGTCGTCGGTTGGATAGAAGTACAGCACCACCCAGCTGCCCGCGTAGCGCTCCAGCGAATGGACCTGCCCCTCTGCGTCGTGCGCCTCGAACGCCGGCGCCCCCTCTCCTACTTCGGGCATCGTGACCTCCTGGCACCACCGTACGCTCGGGGGTGGCGGCACGATGGTAGCCCAACGCCCTCCGGTGTGCGCGACGCGCGCGACCGACGCGCATCCGGTGCTAGCTTGCATGGACGCGTGGGGGACGGCGACTCGGCCGTGCGAGCGTCTCGCACCCCCTCGTTCCGCGCGACCCGCACGCCCCGAAAGGACGTCACATGACCAGAGCCTGCCCCCACGACCGCCGCACGCTTCGGCCGGTGCTCACGGCGCTGCTCACGACGCTCGCGATCCTCGTGAGCGTGACCGTCGGCGCCCAAGCGCCAGCGCCGGAGTCGTTCGATACGATTTCCACGGCCTCCTACCCGCTCTTTCCGATCGACGACAGCAAGGTGCACGCCCAACTCCAAGTCGTGTCGCGAACCGAGGGTGGGAGCATGCTGATCCTCACCGTCGAGGGTATCGAGGAAGGGGGCCAGTACACGGCCGCGCTCTATGCCGGTGATTGCGGTCCAGATCGCCAGGTGGTGCTCGAACTCGAACCGATCGGCAGGGAGAACGATCCCTACGTCAGCATCACCGAGACCGACCTCGAGTTCGAGACGATCACGGAAGGCGACCACTTCATCTACATCTTCGCCGGCGACGACATCGATCGGCCGAACGAACCCGGGCTCGACGCGCCGGCGCTCGCGTGCGGCGAGGTGGGCGTCGGAGCGATCGCCGAATAGACGGCGGAAGACCGACTGACGTAGCGAGCCCTACGCCGGGCGCACGTGCACCTTGCCGCGGCCCACGGCCAGCTCATCGGTCCCGACCAGGAGTCGGAGTCGACCATCGCTCGCGAGACCGAGGACCGTGCCGACGGTCGTCGATTCGCCGTCGACGATGGTGACTTCGGCGCCTCGGTAGGCGTCGAGTTGGTCCCAGCGCGCGACGAGTTGGTCCGGACTCGTGGTGACTGCCTCTTGGAGGCCGTCCAACACGGCTCGTCGAGCGCTCTGCCAGAGCTCCCGGGAGCCGACGTTCGGGAGCAACGCCCGTAGCGCGACGGCACCCTCCGGAACGTCGTTCGTGACGTTGAGCCCGACGCCCACGAGCGCGTGGGCGCCACGCCGTTCGACGAGCACGCCCGCGAGCTTGCCGCTGGTCGCTCCACCGACGACCAGATCGTTGGGCCACTTCACGTCGACCCTGCAACCGAGCGCGCGGAGTCGCCGCGCCACGGCGACGGTGGTCGCGGCGGGCCACGCCGTCGCCGCGAGCGCCGACAAGCGCTCGACGGCGAGAACGGCGGTGAGCCAGAGGCCACCGGGCGGGCTCGACCAGTCCCGACGGCGGCGACCACGCCCGCCGCGTTGCTCGCGTGCGACGATCACGAGGCCCTCGCCCGCACCCCCCTCGACCCGATCACGGGCGAGGTCTTGCGTCGAGACGACGCTCTCGAGATGCGCCACGCGCCACTCGAGCGCGGCGCGGGCGCTCATGGGGCGCTCGCGCCCTCCGCCTCCGGGAGCGCGGCCTCGTCGATCGGGATGAGGGGATCGCTCCGCCCTTCGCGTCGCATCGAAAAGACACGGCTCACCCCCGCCTCGGTGGTCACGCCCCAGAGCGTGTCCGCGACCTCGAAGGTCGCCTTCTGGTGCGTGATGAGCACGAACTGGGTACCACGCTGCGAGAGCGTCTCGAGGAACTCGCCGAAGCGACGAATGTTGGCCTCGTCGAGCGGGGCATCGACCTCGTCGAGCACTGCTATTGGGAGGCCGCGCCCCTCGTCGGCCATGAGCGCGAAGAGGAACGCGAGCGCTCCCATCGTCCGCTCGCCGACCGACAGGAGCCCAAGCGATTGGGTCTGCTTGCCCGGCGGCTGAAGCCGGATGCGGAGCCCGATGTGCCGAGCACCGTCGAGATCCACGTCGACCTCGCCGACCGCCTCGGCACCGAAGAGCGAGCGAACGTGGTGACGGAAGCCGGTCTTGAGGCCTTCGATGGCAACGGCGAGACGGGCGGTGGTCTCGCGATCGATCCGTTCGAGGGTCGCCTCGAGGTCGGTCGTCGCGAGGATCGCCTGCACTGCCTCGACCTCGAGTGTTTCTAACCGGTCGCGCCGAGCGGCAAGATCGTCGGCGGCGCGGTGGTTGACGGGCCCGATCGCCTCGAGTGCCTCCTCGACCTCCCGTAGCCGAGCGCGAGCGGGGCGCTCGGCGAGATCGAGCACCTCGACGCCGGCGGGGAGTGCGGCCCGCTCCTCCTGCGCGAGTTCGAGAGCCGCCTCGCGCCTCGCCAACGTGATGCGCACCTCCTCGAGGTCGCGACCGAGATCCGCCTGTGCGGTGGTGAGCGCATCGAGTCTGGAGTCGGCGCGGGCGGTCGACTCGCGCGCCTCCTCGAAGGTCCGGATCACGTCGCCGAGGTCGGGGATCGCCGCCAGGGCGGTTTCGGCCGCCCGCCCAGCCAGGGCCACCTCCTCACGCACCAGCGCCAGACGCTCGCGCTGCGCAGCGATCTCCTCCCGGAGCGTGGCGAGGCGAAGTAGCCCGGCGTCGTAGCGCTCGCGGTCGGCGTCGTAGGCGCGACGCCGCTCGGCGTGCACGGCGTGCGCCTCGCGGGCGCGAGCCACCGTCCCTTCGACCTCGAAGCGCGCGACGTCTGCCGTGCGACGCGTCTCCTCGGCTGCGACCCAGGCGGCCTCGGACGCGCTCACGCGCTCGCGTGCGTCGTCGACGTCCGGCACGTCGGTCGGCGCCTCCGTCGACGCCATGGCGGCCCGGAGCCGCTCCACGCGCTCCGCCCCGTCCTCGCGCATGCGTCGATCCCCCAGGGCCTCCGCGCGGGCGCGACCATACGCATCCGCCGCCGCCGCGTGCGCGGTCTTCGCGTCCGCTGCGATCGCCGTAGCCTCGCGCACGTCGTCCTGCGCACTCTGCACGCGCGCGAGGGCGTCTTCGGCGCGCTGCGTCGCCGCGGCCGTGACAGCGACGGCGTCCTCGAGTTCTTTGGCCGCGCCGAGCACCCCCACGCCGCCGCGACGCCCGCCGCTCATCGCACCTCCTGGATCGACCGTGTCGCCGTCGAGCGTGACGAGCCGGGGACGACGGCGATGACCGCGCGCGAGCGCGGCGGCGTGGTGCATGGTCTCGACCACCACGCTGTCGCCGAGCAGACTTTCGAACACGCCCCGGTAGGCGTCGCCGACGTCGATAAGGTCGATGGCGGCAGCCACCACTCCAGGAGCGCCGTCTCCGGCCGGCCAAGAGGCGCTCCGGCCGCCGCGGACGAGGTCGAGCGGAAGCACCGTCACCCAGCCGCCTGCCGTGCGCACGTGCGCGAGCACACGCTCGCCGGTGGTGGCGGTGTCGACGACCACGTATTCGGAGCGGCGACCGAGCGCGCCACCGATCGCGGCGGCGAAGCGTTGCTCCACCGTGACGAGGTCGGCCACCGAACCGATGACGCCGGGGATCCTCGAGGTGAGTGCCTGTTTCGGCCCGTGGGCATACCCCTGGCGCGACGCGAGCGCCGCTCGGAGCCGCTCGGCCGCACGCGAGCGGGCCTGCGCTTCGGCGCTCGCCTCCGCATGGTCGCGGTGGTGCTCCGCGAGTATCGAACGCGCAACCTCGAGCGCGTCCGCCGCGCATTCGGAGGCGCGCTCCGCGTCGAGCGCGATCCGTTCGAGTTGAGCAGGATCCTCGGGCTCGGCCGCTTCGAGCGCGCGGAGGTGGGACTCCGCCGCCTCGAGCTGCTCCTCGAGCGAGGAGGCGCGACTGGCGTACGCGGCCCATGCTCGCTCCGCTGCGCTGGCGAGGGTGCGGGCTTCCTGGAGCCCACGAGCGCGCTCAGCGGCGGCGCGCTCGTATTCGGCAGACTCGGCCCGTCGCTCGAATGCGGCCGCTTCGGCGTCGTGAAGCAGTCGCGCCAACGTCTCGCCATCGCCCTCGGGAGCGACGGGCGGTTCGATGGCGGCGAGCCGCGCGACCTCGTCCGCGATCTCGTCCACGCGAGCTTCGAGCGTGGTCGCACGCTCGTGCGCGCGGTCACGTTCGGCCTCCGCGAGGTTGGCGGCGCCGCGTCGCGCCTCGACGAGGGCGGTCGCCTCGCGATACCTGACTTCGGCCTCGCCCAATGAGGAGCGGGCCCGTGCCACCGCCGCGCGCGCGGCGTCGATCGACGTCGCGCCGGCAACGAGCGCGTGATCGCCGTCCACCTCGCGCGACCGCAGACCCGCCACCTCGGCGGTGAGGCCCGCGACGCGTGCATCCGCCGCGGTGACGCGCAGCCGGAGCGCCTCGCGCGAGAGCGCCTGATGCCGCTGCGCGTCCGCGGCTTCGTCGGCGAGCTGTTCGACTTGGTCGCGCATGGTGGCGAGGACGTCCTCGAGCCTCTCGAGGTGACCGCGCGCGCTTTGGAGACGCGCCATGGTCTGCTCACGCCGCCCGCTCAGGCGCGAGACACCAGCGGCCTCGGCGACGTACTGGAGGAGATCCACGGGGTCGGCCATGAGCACCCCCGAGACCTCCCCCTGGCCGATGATGGCGACGCCGGCCGTACCGAGTCCGGAGCCCGCGAGCGCCTCGTCGACGTCGATGAAGCGTGCGATCTTGCCGTTGAGCCGGAGTCGGCTGGTGCCATCGCGATCGAGATCGCGGCGGATGGTGAGGTTGCGACGGCCATCGCTCAGCTCCACCTCGACTTCGGCGAATCCGAGGCTCCGCTTCCCAGCGGCGCCGTGGAAGATCAGGTCGGTCTTGTCCTCGGCGCGGAACTGACGCGCACGTCCACCGCCGGTCGCCCACTTGATGGCGTCGAGCACGTTCGATTTCCCCGAACCGTTGGGGCCGACCACCGCCGTCACGCTCGGCGAGAATTCGATCGTGACGCGGTTCCCGAAGCTCTTGAAGCCTTGGATGGTGACGCTGCTCAGGCGCACGCGCGCTCCCCCCCGTCCACGGTATGCCTCAAGCGCGCGCGAGAGAGCGCAGCAACTCGGCGCTCACGCGCACGCCGTTGAGGTAGTTCACCACGTCGAACTTCTCGTTCGGCGAATGGATGCGGTCGTTCTCGAGGCCCAGGCCGACCATGACGGGATCGGCGCCCAGGATGCGCTGGAAGTCGGCCACCACCGGGATCGATCCACCGCTCCGGGCGAAGACCGGGTCGCGCTCCCACACCATGCGGAGCGCCTCGGCGGCGGCGCGCATGGGAGGGCTGTCGAGCGGTGTCATCGCCGGGTGCCCCAGAGCCTCGACGTGGACGGAGACCTCGATTCCGGCGGGGGCAACGGCGCGGAGGTGCGCTTCGAGCTTTTCCGCGATGTCGTGGGGGTCCTGATTCGGCACGAGGCGGGAACTGAGCTTCGCCATGCCGTGCGCGGCGATCACGGTCTTCGAGCCCGCACCCTGGAACCCGCCGGAGACGCCGTTGACGTCGAGCGTGGGTCTCGCCCAGAGCCGCTCGAGCAGCGTGTAGCCGGCCTCGCCGGGTGTGGCGCGAACACCGGCGTCGCGCCGGAACTCCGCTTCGGAGAACGGCGCCTTCGCGATCTGCGCTCGCTCGTCGTCGTCGAGATCGAGCACGTCGTCGTAGAAGCCTGGAACCGTGACCCGTCCCTGCCCATCGTGGAGGCTGGCGATCATCTCCGCGAGCGCGTTGAGCACGTTCGGCACGCCGCCGCCGTAGGCGCCCGAGTGCAGGTCGCGCCCGGCGCCGCTCACGCGGACGCTCACGTAGGCGAGCCCCTTCAATCCGTAGGTGATCGTCGGAGTGCCGTGCGCGACCATCGCACCGTCGGAAATGACGACCACGTCGGCCGCGAGGTCCTCTCGGTTCGCCTCCAGGAAGGCGGGTAGGTGGGGGCTCCCGATCTCCTCTTCCCCTTCGATCAGGAACTTCAGATTGACCGGCAGCGCACCGTCGACCGCCATGAGCGCCTCGACGCCCTTCACGTGACAGTAGACCTGGCCCTTGTCGTCCGATGCGCCACGCGCGACGATCACGCCGTCCTCGATGGTGGGTTCGAAGGGATCACCCGTCCAGAGGTCGATCGGATCGGCGGGTTGGACGTCGTAGTGCCCGTAGATCAACACCGTCGGGGCGCCCGGAACGCGCGGTCCCACGGCGGTGACCACCGGATGCTTCGCCGTGGGGTGCACGGTCGCCTCGAGGCCGGCACGTTCGAGTGCTGCCGCGACGAAATCGGCGGCGCGGCGGGTGTCGTCGTTGCGAGCAGGGTCGGTCGAGACGGACGGGATTCGAAGGAAGTCGAAGAGCTCCTCGAGGAGCCGCTCGCGCGCTTCGTTCACGTATTGGTCGACGGTCATACGGCACGCTACCACCCGCTGCCGACGTCGGCCACGGGCGCGGGGCGTCGCGGCGGGCGCCCGCGGCACCTGCGCCGAGGCGCCGGTACGCTACGAGTGTGCTGCTTCTCAGTCCCGCCGTCGTCGCTCGAGCAGCGCTGCGATGACGGCGGCGTCGGCTGCTGCCTCCACATCGTCGGAACCGTCGCTGCTGCCCTCGGCGCCGCCCTCGGCCTCGTCTCGTGGCGCCGGGAGCGCGTGGCGCATGTTCGCCATCTCGCTCTGTATGCGGTCCTGTAGCGTGCCGATACGCCGCTCCATCCGCTCCTGCAGGTCGTCGAGGGTACGGCGGAGTCGAATGATCTCCTCCACGCCGGCGAGGTTCACGCCGAGTTCCTGCGTCAGACGCCGGATGTCGCGGAGCTGTTCGATGTTGCGTTGCGAGTACAGGCGGGTCTTCCCTGCCGAGCGTGACGGCTCGATGAGGCCCTTGCGTTCGTAGAGCCTGAGCGTCTGCGGGTGCATGTCGACGAGCTCCGCCGCCACGCTGATGACGTAGAGCGGCTTGTCCTTGTCGGGCATCGGCTCCGCGCGCGCGTCGCGCTCGCGCTCACGCCTCGTTTCGTCGTCGCGCGGCTCGCTCATGCGTTCCTCCTCCGGGCGACGGACCGAACGAGGTCCACGGCGGCGCGCCCGAGGCCGCGCCAGGTGTCGGTGCGGAGCGTGACGATGAGGTCGCCACCCACACCGCCGCCCGCCACCCGGACCTCCTGACCGTCGGACGCCCCCGCCGCGACCGGAACGCGCACACCGAGGACGTTCGCGACCAGCCCGCGCGCCGCCTCGAACGGGGTGACGAACACCTCCGTGCGCAGGTCGCCGCCGCGGAGCGTCACCCATTCGGGGAGATCGATCGCGAGCACGACGTA
>JACCWH010000157.1 GCA_013697735.1 Trueperaceae bacterium
GGGTCGACGAGACCGTAGGCGAGATCGGTCAGGATGTTGGCCACCAACACCACCACGGCGATGAAGAGGTTCAGGCCCATCACGAGCGGCACGTCACGAGAGCTGACGGCGGCGAGGTAGAGCGTGCCCATCCCCGGCCAGCTGAAGATCGTCTCGGTGAACACGGCGCCGACGACGAGCACCGGCAGGCTCAGACCGATCACGGTGATGACCGGGATGAGCGCGTTCGGCAGTGCGTGACGTCGGGTGACCTGACGCTCGTGCATGCCCTTGCCGCGGGCGGTGCGCACGTAGTCGGCCCGCAGCACCTCCAGCAGGCTGAATCGGGTGTAGCGCATGAACGTAGCCGTCTGCCCGAGCGCCAGCACGAGGCTGGGGAGCACCAGGTACGGGAGACGGTTCCAGAACGTCGCCACCTCCCCCACCGGGCGCATGCCGCCGGACGGGAAGATCGGAAAGACGACCGCGAACAGATAGAGCGCCAGGATGCCGGTGACGAAGGCGGGCATCGAGACGGCGAGGAAAGATAGGCCGCTGAGCAGGTGATCCCAGAAGGAGTACTGACGCACGGCGACGAAGACGCCGAGCGACACGCCGGCGACGATCGACAGCGTCAGCGCCACGCCGACGAGGGTCGCGGTGTTGCGGAAGCGGCGGAGCACCATGTCGATCACGGGCTCACCGGAGACGAAGGAGTAGCCGAGATCGCCCCGGGCGACCTGAGCGAGCCAGAGCCCGTACCGGACGGGCGCGGGCTGGTCCAGCCCGAAGCTCCGCCGCATCGCCTGCATGGCTTCGGGGCTCGAGGTCACCTCCGGGTTGATGAAGAAGTCGCTCACGTCACCCGGTGCCAACTCCACCAAGAGGAAGACCAGGAGCGTCACGGCGAGGAGCACGGGGATGCTGATCAGGATCCGTCGGGCCGCGAAGACGAGCACGTGAGAGGAGCCTCCTTGTTCGGGTGCCGGGCGTGTGCCCCCGGGCGGTCGGCCCGGGAGCACACGCGTGGGGTCGGAGGACGGAGTTCAGTTCCCGACGGACCAGCGCTCGGAGTGGTCCTCGTAGGGCCCGCCGGCGGGCGCGGGGTACCAGTAGAAGTCCTCGAGCTCGGACGAGGCGACGCCGAAGCGGACGGCCGTCCAGAGGTAGCCCTCGAGCGCCATCTCGTTCTGGACCGCACAGACGTCCTGCATCAGGCTCCGGTAGACGTCCGGATCGCTCTCGATGCGCGCCTGGGCGAACAGCGTCTCGAGCTCGGGGACGCGCGCCCCGATGAGGGTGCGCTCCTCGCCGATCACCTCGGGCCAGCCCTCTTCCTCGTAGAAGCGGAAGGGGAACGCGGCCATGCTCACGCCGAGGCCTCGGTACGAGACGTCCCAGTTCTGCCCCGTGTAGAAGTAGGAGTTGTAGCCAGCGCCATCGAGGAGGAACGTGGCGTTGATGCCGACCTCACGCAAGAACTGCTGCATGGCGGCCATGGCGTCCGCGTGGAACTGGCTGTCGTAGTAGGTGACGATCTCGAACTCGAGTTTGCGGCTGCTGTCCCAACCCGCTTCGGCGAGGAGCTCCCGCGCGCGCTCGGGGTCGTACGGGTAGGTGTCGTACTCGGCGGGCCAGAACGGGGCGAACGGAGTGATGCACGGCACCACTTCCGCCGTACCGTTGAGCACCACCTCGGCGATCGTCTCGCGGTCGATGGCGTGCAAGAAGGCCTGGCGAACGCGCACGTCCTGGAGCGCAGGCTCGCGGAAGTTGAACATGAGGTAGTTGGTGACGCCGGAGGGCCCCTGGAACAGGTCGAAGTCCGCTCTGGCACCGAGTCCGACGGCGACGTCGCCGCTGACGTACGTGAACTGGATGGCGCCGGCCTCGAGGGCGAGGATCGCCGACGTCTCGTCTGCGAAGTAGCGGTTGATGAGGCGATCGAGCACGGGCGCGCCACGCCAGTAGTCGGGGTTCGCTCTGAGCGCCCAGAACTCGTCCGGCACGTACTCGTCGTTCATGAACGGGCCGGTGCCGATGCCTCGCGTGAACCACCAGTTCGTGGTGCGCATGTTGGCCGCTTCGACGTCGAGCGCGTGGGCCGGCAGGATGTAGGCGTGGACGAGCGTGTCCGGGAAGCGCGGAGCTGGCTCCGCCGTCGTGAAGAGCACGGTCAGCTCGTCGACGACGGTGATGCCGACGATCTCGTCGGCCGTCCCCTCGCCGTAGGCGGCCTGCCCCAGGAGGGCGGCGGGCTGGATGTTCGGAGCGGCTGCGGTCCCGGGCGAATACGCCCACTCCCAGGTGAACTTGACGTCTCCGGCCGTGAAGGGCTCGCCATCGTGCCACGTCACGCCGTCGCGGAGGTTGAAGGTCCATTCGGTGAAGTCGTCGTTCGCGCTCCAGTCGGTCGCGAGCTGAGGAGCGAGGCCTGATGCGTCCTCGTTGAGGCTCACGAGAGGTGTCCAGATCTTCGAGATCCAGGTGTTGCCGGCGGTGTTGTACCACGGACCGGCGGGGACCGGACTCCCGCCGGGACCGACATCGAAGGCTCCGATGAGGGTGCCGCCGGCGAGGGCGCTGGAGAGGATCGCCGCGGCGAGAGCGGCGGGCAGAGAGCGAAGGGTGCGACGCATGAGACTCCTTTGGGGGGGACGAGGGTGAGGGACACGACGAGCCGTCAATCCGGGGTGGTGCTCCGTTCGCCTCCTCTCTGTTGCGCGAGCAGCGTGCGGATGCCGTGGAAGTGGGTATCGATCATGGCCCTCATGGCAGGGGCGTCGCCCCGTGCGAAGGCGTCGTAGATTCCGACGTGGTCTCGGTAGGTGGCGACCGGGTCGACGTTCACGAGGTCGATGCTCATCGCGGCACGATGGTACGTGCGCCAGAAGACGTCGATGAGGCCGATGAACACGCGGTTGTCGAGGTTGCGGGCGAGCAACTTGTGGAACTCGCGATCGGGGCCGTGCAGCGGTTGCCCCGCCTCGGCGGCGGCTCGGAACGCCTCGAGATTGACCGTCAGATCCGCGAGCTGTTCGGGGCTGCGACGCGCGATCATGTTGTCGGCGAGCGCGACCTCGAGCGTACAGCGCACGTCGAGCAGCTCCTCGATCGCCTTCGAGTCCTTCATCAGGCCGTACGGCAGCGACTCGAGCAGCGGGTCGAAAGAGAACGTCGCAACGTACACGCCGCTGCCGCGTCGGCTCTCGAGCAGCCCGATGGTCTCGAGGGCCTTCACGGCCTCCCGCACGCTCGTTCGGCTGACACCGAGTTGCCGCGCGAGCTCTCCCTCTGACGGGAGCGCGTCACCGGCCTCGAGGTCACGGCTGACGATGAAGTCCTTCAGCGCGTCCTGCACGGACTTGTGCAGAAGTGGCGCGCGCTCGAGCCGCTTGAGCGAAGCCATGGATCCCCCTGTCGATTGCCCCTAATCTATCTACTTGTAGGATAAGTGTCAAGAGTCGGAGGACGAGTTGGCCTTCAAGACTCAGCGGTGACCGCACCTCGGCTCTGCCACTCCGCAGAGCCGGTGCATCTGCGTCATCTATTGCATTCGTTGCATTTGTGGTGGCCTTGGTTGGAGGAAGGATTCACGATGACGAAGCCCCCGCACCGCGAGCAACCACCGACTCCACGAGACGCCGCTCTCGCGCGCTCCTCGGGGCCGAGGCTCGCGCGATACCTGGATGCGGAGCGTTCACTCAGTCTGCACATCCGTCACGCAGGCGAGGAAGAGGCAATCGAACTGCCCGCCGGGGCAGTCAGGCTCCGCATGGACATTCTCGAGACCATGGCGACCGGCCGAGGACTCACGCTCCTTCCCGAGAACGCCGAGCTCACCACCGTCCAGGCAGCCGCCGTCCTCAACGTCTCCAGACCCTTCCTGATCGAACTCCTC
>JACCWH010000173.1 GCA_013697735.1 Trueperaceae bacterium
CCCACGACCACATGCTGATGCCGCTCACGCCGGCGGAGAGACCGGCGCGCACCGAGGCGCGGTAGGCGTTCCAGGTGCTGTCCTCGTCGCCCGCCCAATGTGCGGGGAAGCGCTGCGCCCCGGTGTATCCGGCGCGCGAGAAGATGATCCCGTCGCCCTGCGTGGCCTCCTGCACGAAGTGGTGATAGGCCTCGGCGTACCGAAGCGCGTAGGTGTTCACGAGCGTGCTCCCGCGGCTGCCGTCGAAGGCGCGGAGGTGGCGGCCCCAGAGGTGCTCGCCGCCGTCGGTCTTCATGCCGTCGATATGGAGATCGTCGAAGAGGTAGCGGCGCTTCGCGAACCACCACGCCCGCGCCGCCGGGTTCGTGACGTCGAGCACGAGCGAATCGGTGAACCACCAGCCGGCGTTGCGATAGGGCGTGCCGTCGTCGTTCAGGATGCAGTAGCCGCGGTCGATCATGACCTGCTCGTCGAGATCGTGCTGCGCGTGCGGGGCGTCTAGGAGTTTGTGGACGGGGATCTGCCAGAGCAGCACGCGCACGCCCACGGCGTGGCACTCGTCGACGAACGCCTTCGGGTCGGGCCAGCGGCCGCCGAAGCGGAAGTCGTCCGCGCGCAGCGCCTCGTCGCCCGGCCTCGGGGAATACTCCGCGTCGTTGAAGATATAGAAGGTCGATTCGTCGCTCCAGGCTTCGATCACGATGACGCCCGCCGGGACGTCCTCCGCAACCGTCCGGCGCACGGCCTCGATCGCCGTCGCCTGGTCGTTCCAGGTGTTCGCCGACATCCAGGGCTCGAACGCCCAGGGTGGGGGCACGGCGATCTCGCCGGTGAGCGCCACGAAGGCGCGGGTGACGTCGTAGGGACGCTCGCCCACGATGACGTGGAGCGGGAGTGAGACGGCGGCGCTCGGGAGGCGCCGCGTGACGACGGAGCAGCGCTCGCTGGTGAGGTCGAAGTGGCTCGGTTCGTCGACGGCGAGCCACAGGCCGTACGACTCGTTCGAGACGAGGAAGGGGACGGGGAGGTAGGTGCGCGCTCCTTGCTCCTTGTACTCCTCGTAGACGCGCACGTCCCAGACGCGACCGCGGCGGTTCGCGTCGAGGAAGCGTTCGCCCAGGCCGTAGAGCCATTCGCTCGGGCCGACGGTGAAGCTGGTCTCGATCGTGTCGATCTCACCGGCGGCGGTGGCGAGCCAGCGGCTCCGCAGGGTGCCCCGGTAGGCGCCCCCGTCGCGGCCGGGTCGTCGCACCGTCATGTCGAGCGAGCGGGTGTCGATCACCACCTCGGTGCCCGGCGCGGTGACGATGGCGAGGTGAGCGTCGGCGGAGAGCGTGCAGGCGAGGCCCCGTGCGGCGTTCGTAGTGCTCGCCGCTCCGATCGAGAGTTCGGCCTTGCAGGTGCCGTACGCGGGGAACGAGAGGTGGAGCCGCGCCGCCATGGAGCCGGCGCGGAGTGCGACGAGTACGTGCGTGTCGTCGAGGGTGACGCCGTCGACGGCGTCGATCTCGTGCCACGAGCCGATCTCGAAGGCGAAAGGGGAGGAGGCGGAAGCCTCCTCCCCCCGGTCGCTGCGGGCGTGCAGGGTGTAGGCGTAGGCGCCGCTACCCAGCACGCCGAGGTCGACGCGCCAGAGGCCGTCGCCCAGCGCGCTCGCGGCGACGCGGCGGCTCGGTCCCGCCGGTGACGTCCCCTCGCGGAGCACGAGCCACGCCTCGCTCGCGCCTGCCGCCGTGAAGCCGATGGCGACGTCGTCGCCGGGCTGCGGGTCGCGGGGGAAGCGCTCCGTGGCGGCACGCTTGTAGGGGTCGTCGATGCCGTAGGGCTCGTGGACGATCATGCGGCGTCCTCTCGGTGCAAGGTTCGGTCGGGTCGGGTCAGCGGGCGACGAGCGCTTCGACTTCGCGCTGGGCGTCCATGAGGGCCTGTTCGACGCTCTTCAGGCCGAGGCGCGCGGCCTCGAGGTGACGGTTGATGATGTCCTCGAGCTCCGGCTGGTTCTCGACGACGGGTGGCGTGACGGCGTAGCGCAGCGACTCGAAGACGGCCGCCCGGTTCGCGGGCTGCGGCTGTGAGAGGTAGCCCTCGAGCGCGTCGGCGTCGTCGAGCGAGAGGGCGGAGAGCTCCCACGACCGCTCGATGCGGGTCTCGACCACGGCCGGGTGCGCGGCGAGGAACTCGACCCAGCGCCAGGCGGCGTCGGGCACGGTCGTCGAGCTCGCGACCACCGCGGCGTTGGAGAAGAAGTGGGTCCCCTTCTCCGCGCCGCCCGGCTCGACGGCGACGTTCCAGGCGTCGTCCATGTTGGTGATGAAGAAGTCGAACATCCAGATGCCGGTGACGAGCATGCCGAGTTGGCCGTTCGCGAAGAGGTCGGTGTCGCCGACCCCGCTCATCTCCTCGTCGCTCGGCATGACGCCGTGGACCTGGATCTTGTCGACGAGGTAGTGCAGCGCCTCGCGGTTCTCGGGGGTGTCGATGCTGACGGTCGGGGAGACGGAGAGCCCGCCGCCGGCCTGGGCGGCGGTCTTGTAGAACTCCCAGAACTGCACTGGTTGTGAGATGCCCCAGACGCGATCCTCGGCCCGCGTGATGGCGCTCGCCGCGGCGATCACGTCGTCCCACGTCCACGAGTCGTCGGGGTAGGAGACGCCGGCGGCGTCGAAGAGGTCCTCGTTGTAGTACAGGACGACCGTGGAGAAGGTGATCGGCAGGCCGTACTGGACGCCGTCGCGCGAGAAGGCCTCGAGGGCGGCGGGATAGAACGTGGCGGCGCCGATCTGGTCACTGCCGTCGAGGTACTCGCTCAGGGGGAGGAGCGTTCCGCGCGAGGCGAAGGTCACGAAGTTCTCGTAGTTGAGCTCGAAGACGTCGGGCGCATTGCCGGCGGCGAAGTCGGTCTGGACTTTGGTGAAGTAGGAGCCGTAGTCGGCGGTGTTGTAGGCGATGGTGACGTCGGGGTTCTCCGCCTCGAAGATCTCGATGAGTGCCTCGAGAGCGTCGATGTTGTCGGCGTTCGTCGTGAACGAGAGGTAGTTGACCGTCGTCTGCGCGACGGCGAGTCCACCCCAGCACGCAGCGACGAGCAGTGTCGGGAGCAGGGCCTTGCGCAGTGTCGAGAGCGTTCGGATCGGGATCGGTCGATCGGGCATCGCATCCTCCTTGGATGAGCGGGCGTAGCGTGCGACTGCGGGGCGAGGCGGTTCGGCGTCAGTCCCTCCTCCTCTGGGCGTTCGGTGGGTGCATGGTTGCCGCGGTGAGCGGAATGGCGGCTTCCTGGAGGAAGCGGGCGGCGGCGAGGCCGGCTGCCCCGCGAGCCCAGGCGTCGTCTCCCCAGGCGTCGACGACGACCTCGAGGTGCTCCGCGAGGTCGCCGAAGGCGTAGGTGCCGAGGGTGCGGAGGGCGCGCTCCATGAGGTACGGCGCATTGCGCATGCCCTCGCCGCCGAGCACGATGAGCGAGGGCGCGAAGATGTTGACGAGGTTGGCGAGGGCAACTCCGAGGAGCTCCCCTGCGTCGTGCAATACGCCGAGGGCGACCGGATCGCCCGCCGCGGCGAGGCGCGTGAGCGCCTCCGCGTCCGCATCGGCGGTGAGTGCATGGGTGCGTGCGCGCACGCGCTCGAGCAATGCCGAGTCGCTCAGCTGCGACTCGAGCGTATCGCCACCCTGCGTGACGACGCTGTGGCCGAACTCCCCGGCGCCGCCGCGCGGCCCCCGGTAGAGGGCGCCGTCGATGACGATGCCGAGCCCGACGCCGCGACCGAGCGTCACCACCAAGAAGGCGCGGTGCGCGTGGCCGTGGCCGAACCAGGCTTGCGCGGCGGCGAGCGCGTTGACGTCGTTCTCCACCAAGACGGGGAGGCCGAGACGTTCGTGGAGGTGGTCGCCGAAGGGGACGCCGTACCACCCGAGCAGGGGGGAGTGACGGACCGTGCCGGTGGCGTGATCGACGATGCCGGGGAGGTTGACGCCGATGCCGATCACCTTGTGCGGCGGCAGGCCCACCTCCGTGCGCAGCGCCTGTGCGGCGGACGCGATCGTGCGGGTGACGGTGTCGACCTCGAGGTCGGGGAGGGGATCGATGCGCGTGGCCCCACCCTCGGCCCTGAGGTTGGTGAGGGCCGTGATCACGGAGTGACTGGTGACTTTGGCGCCGAAGACGTAGGCGTGGTCGTAGTTGATCTCGAGCAGGATCGGCTTGCGGCCGACGGTCGTGGTGGTGCCGAGCTCGGCCTCGAAGACGAGCCCTTCGTCGACGAAGGGCGCGGTGATGGCGGTGATCGCGGAGGCGCTGAGTCGGAGCTCGATCGCGAGTTCGCTCCGCGAGATCTGGCCGTTTCGATGGATGGCGTCGATCACGGCACGCTGATTGACGAAGCGGATGTGCTCCCGCCCGAGCGCGTTCGACGCGACCCTACCCATGGCGCCTCCTATTCATTCGTTTAGTGCACTAATCATTGGCATGGCGTCGCCGAACTGTCAAGCCCCCATGCGTGGCGGTGTGCGGTCGGCGTGACGACGGTCGGCCGCCCGCTCCCTCGAACGCCTACGATCGGCGCTCGAGAGGCGGTACCGCATGACCACCATGGACGACCACGTCGCACTCGTCACGGGCGCGAACTCGGGGATCGGACACGCGAGCGCCATGCTGCTCGCTCGTCGGGGCGCGCGCATCGGCGTGCACGGCCGCAACGAAGAGGAGATCCTCCGCACCGCGGCGGAGATCGAGGAGGCCGGCGGCGAGGCCATGCCGCTCGTGGCCGACCTCACCGACCCCCCGGCGATGCAGCGCGCGATCGACGAACTCGCGCAGCGCTGGGGCCGGCTCGACGTCGTGGTCGCGAACGCCGGCGTGAACGGCGTCTGGGCACCGATCGAAGAGATCGAACCGGACGAGTGGGACACGACGCTCACCATCAACCTGAAGGGGACGTTCCTGACCCTCAAGTACGCCGTTCCCCACCTCAAGGTGCGGGGCGGCTCGGTCGTCATCGTCTCATCGATCCAGGGGACGCGACTCTTCTCGTCCCCGGGCACGACCGCCTACGCCTGCTCGAAGGGGGCGCAGATCGTGCTGATGAAGAAGCTGGCGCTCGAGCTCGCACCGCACGGCGTGCGCGTGAACGCCGTCTGCCCAGGGGCGACGGAGACCGACATCGACGACAAGACCGAAGAGCGCAACCTCGAATCGATCGCGCCGCGCGTCGAGTTTCCGAATGGGAAGATCCCGCTGTTGGACCGGTCGATGACGCCCGACGAAGTGGCCGAAGTGATCGCCTTCCTGGCGTCGCCCGCCGCCAACGCCGTCACCGGCACCGAGGTCTGGGTCGATGGAGGGACCACGCTGCTCGCCGGTTGACGTGCTGTGTCAGGGCGTGCGGACGGCGAAGTACCAGTACGCCACGGCGATCGCGGCGGCGATCACGATCCACCGGACGAGCTGCGGATTCCCGGCACGGCGTCCGCCCTTCGACCCGAAGCGCGAACGCGCATCCTCGGCGTCTCGCCGGTTGCCTTCGCGCTGGGCGCGACGAAGGGCGCTCACGCTCTTGGCGACCTGCCCCTTGCGACGGTAGGCGACGCCGAGGTTGTGGTGCGCGTTCGCGAAGCCGTCGTTCAACCGAATGGCGCGCTCGTAGGCCTCGATCGCACCATCGACGTCGCCCTCCTCGAGCTTGAGGTTGCCGAGGTTCGTGAGGGCGCGATAGTGGTTCGGATCGAGCTCGAGCGCCGCCTCGAACCGTTCGCGCGCCTGCGCCGGCTCGCCCTCGAAGATCGCCAGCGTTCCCATGAGGGTGGCGGTTTCGGCCGGGAAGCCGGAGCCGTCGACGCGCTGCAGGTGTTCACGCGCCTGCTCGGGCTCGCGCGCGTCGAGCGCCAGGCTCGCTTCGCGCAGCGCCTCGACGTCGGCGTCGATCGCCGCCCACGGGAGCGTCGAGTGCCGCTCGTCGACCCGCTCGAGCGCCTTCGCGACCGTCCGCCAGCCCTTGTCGCGGGCGGCGAGCTGCGCGTCGGAGAGCGCTTCGAGATTCGAGCGCAAGACGTCGTCGTCGCCCCCGGTGAGGCGATACGTCTGGGCTGCGAGGTCGTAGCGCCCGCGAATCAGCATCGTGCGCCAGTCCCCGGCAGGGGCCGCGGTCTCGGTCCCTTCGATCGTTGGTCGGTCGGTCATGACGAGACTCCCATGAGGCCACGGTACCGCGCGAGGTACGCCTGGGCCGACGTCTGCCAACCGCGGTCGAGCACCATGGCGGCGTGACGCAGCGACGTCCAGCGTGGCGTCGCGAAGGCCGAGTACGCCAGTGCACACGCCTGCACGAAGGCGCCCGTGTCGGCGGGCCCGAAGAGGTAGCCGTCCTCGGCGTGGACGATGGTGTCGCGAAGTCCGCCCGTCTCGCGTGCGATGGGGAGCGTGCCGTAGCGCTGGGCGATCATCTGCGACAGGCCGCACGGTTCGAAGCGGCTCGGCACCGCCAGCGCATCGCTCCCGGCGTAGAGGCGGTGGGCGAGCCCCTCGTCGTGCGCGAGGTGCGCTGCGACACGCTCTGGATCGGCGCTGGCGGCCGCGGCGGCGGCGGCCTCGAGTCCGGCGTCGCCCGTGCCGAGGAGCGCGACGCGCCACCCCATCTCCAGCAGCGCCGGGATGGCGGCAAGTACGATGTCGATCCCCTTCTGGTCGGCGAAGCGCGACACCACGCCGAGGAGCGGACCGTGATGGTCGAGGCCGAGTTCGTCGCGCACGGCGCGACGGCAGGCCTCCTTCCCACTCGGATCACCGACGTCGTAGGGCGCGGCGAGGAAGGGATCGGTCGCCGGATTCCACACCTCGGTGTCGATGCCGTTGAGGATGCCGACGAGCTTCGGTCCGACGTGGCGAAAGGTGTCGTCGAGCCCGAATCCGTGCGCGCCGTCGGTCAGTTCCCGCGCGTAGGTGGGCGACACCGTGGTGACGAGATCGGCGAAGCCGACACCGGCGCGCAGGAGGTTGGCGCGCCCGTCGTGGGCGAGATAGGAGCGGGACAGACCCTGCGGCAGCCCCGCGAGGCGCAGGACGTCGTCGAGTTCGCCGATGCCCTGGAACTGGACGTTGTGGATGGTCAGAACGCTGGCGAGGCCCGCGAAGCCGAGCGGTAGGAGCGGCGCGTGCTCCAGGATCGCCGGCAGGAGCGCGGCGTGCCAATCGTGGGCGTGCACGAGGTCGGGTACGAAGTCGACGCGCTTGGCCACCGCCGGTACCACGCGCGCGAAGCGGACGAAGCGTTCGACGTCGTCGGCGTACCCGTAGAGGGCGCCACGCCGGAAGTCGGGGTGGCCGACGAAGACGTAGCGGACGCCGTTCTCTTCGAGCGTGCCGACGCCGACCGTGACGGTTTCCTCGCCGGTCACGACGTCGATGTCGCCGATCCAGAGGGGCTCCACGTCGCCGCCGAGACCGTGGTACCACGGGCTCACCACCACGACCTCGACGCCGAGCCGAACGAGCGCTGCGGGGAGCGCGGCGGCGACGTCGCCGAGACCGCCGGTCTTCGAGTAGGGCGCCACCTCGGCGCTGACGTGGAGAACGCGCATGCGCCACGATACCGTCAACGTTCGCTGCCCCGTTACGGTTCTCATCGCCCACCCTCCGTATACTCGCTCCATGCTTACTCTTCGGATCGGATCCGCATGAGACGACGCGCCTTCCTCGTCACGGTCGTGGCCGTGTTGCTCGGGATGGCCGTGGTCGTCAACGCCCAGTTGTCGCGCGACTTCACGACCGAGTTCCTCAACACCTCCGCCGGCCGAGCGCTCATCCAGACGTACGGGGCGCTCAAGTCGGGCTATCTGACCGACGTCGACGACGACGCCATCATCCGCGGCGCGATCGCCGGGATGCTCGAGGCACTCGACGATCCCTACACCTACTACCGCGAGCCCCGCTCCGCCTCCATCGACGCCCAGGATCGAACGGGCTCGTTCGAAGGGATCGGCGTCTCGCTCACGACGTACAACCGGAATACCGGTCGCGGCGTCGAAGTGCTCAACGTCTTCCGCGGCGGGCCGGCCCACGACGCGGGCGTGCAGCGCGGCGACATATTCCTCGACGTCGACGGCGTCGACGTGAGCGACTACACCACCACCGACATCGTCGATCTCGTTCGCGGTCCGCGCGCGACTCCGGTGACCATCACGTTCCAGCGTCCAGGCGCGAGCGAGCCGGTGGAGCTCGAGATCGTCCGCGGGACGATCGAACTCATCGAGGTCTCCACCACGATGATCGACGGCGACGTCGGCTACGTGGCGCTCCGGTCGTTCGGCAACCAGCGCGTCCACGAGCAGCTCGTCGAAGCGCTCGCACGGCTGCAGCTCGACGGCGCGACGTCGTACGTGCTCGATCTCCGCGACAACGGCGGCGGTCTGCTCACCCAAGGGATCCTCGTTGCGGACGAATTCCTCGGCAGCGGCGACATCGTCTTCCAGCGCGCGCGCGGCGTGACGCAGCGGCTCGCGCAAGCCGACCCCGGTGGGTTGGTCGACGCCCCCATGGTCGTGCTCGTCAACAATCAGTCGGCGTCTGCCTCCGAGATCGTGGCCGGTGCCCTGCAGGAGAATGGCCGCGCCACGGTGGTCGGGGAGCGGACGTTCGGCAAGGGCGTGGCCCAGAGCGTGATCTCGCTCGCCGACGGTGGTCAGCTCGCCTACATGTCGTTCGAGTGGCTCACGCCGGACCGCCGCAGCATCAACGCCGAGGGGATCGTGCCCGACGTCGAGGTCCGCGACACGCGCTTCCCGCAGACCATCACGCTCGACGGTCGGGGACCCGATCCGGGCCAGACCGTGGAGATCCTGATCGATGGGATCTCCGTCGGCGAGACCGTCGTCGAGGACGACGGTACGTTCTCGTTCCTCACCGTCGGGCCGCGTCCGGCGATGTCCGAGGTGCAGGGCGAGGCTCTGATCGACCTCGAGAGCGATGCGATCTTGCGCCAAGGACTCGATACGCTGCGGGCCGTGGCGAACGCGACGAACTGAGCACCACGACCTGAGCACGACGACCTGAGCACGACGATGCCCGGGGGACGCGAACGTCGCGTCCCCCGGTGTGCTGGCACCGCGTCATAGCGCCGTCAGCGACGTCGCGTTAGGGTCGACGCCGTGATCGAGATCGACGGGCTCGTCAAGCGCTACGGTGCGGTGCTGGCCGTGGATGGCGTGACCTTCACGGTCGAGCGCGGCGAGGTCGTCGCGCTGCTCGGCCCCAACGGGGCGGGGAAGTCCACCACCATCAAGAGTGTCACCGGTCTCGTGCGCCCGACGTCGGGACGCGTGCGCGTGGACGGGCACGACGTCGTGCGGGCCGGAACGCGCGCGAAGGCGTCGCTCGGCTACGTCCCCGACCGCCCCTACCTCTATCCGAAACTCACCGGTCGAGAACTCCTGCGCTTCGTGGGGCGGCTGCGGAGCGTGCGCGACGCCGAGCGAGTCGCCGACACGTGGCTCGAGACGTTCGGCCTCCTCGGCGCCGCGAACGCCCTCATCGAGACGTACTCCCACGGCATGCGACAGAAGCTCACCTTCGTCGCCGCCCTCATGCACGATCCCGCGGCACTCGTCATCGACGAACCGATGGTGGGCCTCGATCCCCGCGCGGCGCGCCAGGTACGTGCCATCATGCGTGACCACGCCGACCGCGGTCGCGCCGTGCTGCTGACCACGCACTCGATGGAGGTGGCAGAGGCCGTCGCCGACCGCGTCCTCGTGATGCACGCTGCGCGCGTGGTCGCGTCCGGCACGATGGCCGAACTGCGGCGCACCACCGGCCAGCACGACGCCGATCTCGAAGCCATCTTCCTGCGCCTGACGGACGAGGCCGAGCGGCTGCCCGACGCGTTCGGCGACCCGCTCCGCGAGCGCGACGCGGTGTCGTGAGCCTCCTTGCGCTGCGCGCGCGGGCGCTGCGCAACGCCGCGCGGCGTACGCCCGGCCGCTACGTGGTCGGTCTCGCGTTCCTGGCGCTGCTGTCGTGGGGACTCTTCGAGGCGAGCCTGCGAGGGATAGGCTTCGTCGACGCTTTCCCCGCCATCGGCACCATCGCCGACGCGGCGCTCCAGCGCGGCGTCGAGGCGCTCGTCACGCTGCTCATGCTCGCGGTGGCGTTCTCGGTGCTCACGAGCGCGATCACCACGCTCTACGCCGCCGACGACCTTCCGTTCCTGCTGAGCTTGCCGCTCGCCCCCGAGCGCGTCTTCGCGCAGAAGGTCCTGGAAACGTACCTGTCGTCGGCCATCATGCCGGCGCTGTTCACGCTGCCGGTCCTGGCCGGGCTCGGCGTCGCCCGCGACGCGCCGTGGAGCTACTACCCCTGGGGCGTGGCGGTGGTGCTCGCGCTCTTCGCCGTTCCGGTGGCGGCAGGATCGTTGCTCGCGCTCGTACTCATGCGCGTTGCGCCTGCCGGCCGCGTGAAGGAGGCAGCCACCGCGCTCTCGGTCGTGCTCGCGGCGGGCCTCGTGGTCGGACTCCGCGCGCTGCGCCCGGAGCGCCTCACCGACCTCACGCCCGACGAGTTCGAGGCGTTCCTGGTGACGTTCGCGAGTTTCGGCCTGGGCTGGTCGCCGCCCGGCTGGGCGGGGAGCGCCCTCTGGAGCGGGCTCGACGGCGCGATCGCACCGGCGGGGCTGCTCCTGTGCGCCGTGGCGCTCCTCAGCCTCTGGGGCGTCGGGCGCGTGGCGGCGATCGCGTACCGCGAGGGGTGGGTCCGGAGCGTCGACACGACGTACCTTCGCTACGACCCGGAGCCGCGCGCGGCGGCCTTCTGGGAGGCACCGTTCATGCGCTTGGGGCCGCTCGGCGGCCTGGTGGTGAAGGACGTCCGGCTCCTCCTTCGCGATCCCGCCCAATGGTCACAGCTCCTCGTGCTCGCGGCGCTCGCGGGCGTCTACCTCGTCTCCACGGCGAGCATCGAGGTCGATGGCCAGCGCTTCCGCGACGCGCTCGGAACCCTCAACGTCGCCTTCCTCGGTTTCATGCTCGCGGGGGTGGGGGTCCGCCTCGCGTTCCCCGCCGTCTCACTGGAGGGGGAGGGGTGGTGGTTGGTGCGGACCGCGCCGCTCGGAACGGCGCAGGTGGTGCTCGCGAAGTTCCTCCACGTGCTCCCGACCATGCTGCTCCTCGGACTCGGCCTCGGCCTGGCGCAGGGGGTGCTGCTCGACGTCTCGGCCACGCTGGCGACCTCGTCGCTCGTCGCCGGCGCGTGTGCGGGTGTGGCGATCACCGCCCTCGGGGTCGGCATCGGCGCCGCCTTCCCTCGATTCGACGCCACGAACCCGGTCGAGGTGCCGATGTCGCCGGGGGGATTGCTCTACATGACCACGGCTCTGCTCTACGCCGGCACCCTCACGGTCGTACTCGCCTATCCGTCGTGGCGGGCCCTCGTCGATCCGAACGCCGCCGTCTGGGCGAGCGACGAGGGGCGGCTCGTCCTGGCGCTCGCGCTCCTGATCACGCTGAGCGTCTCCGCACTCGCGCTCACCCTCGGCACGGCGCGGCTCCACCGACTCGAGCTCGGCAACGACTGAAGGGGCCGCTCAGGTGCGCGGGCCGGCGTCGACGACGGGGCGCGCCACGTCTGCGGAGAAGCGAGCGAAGTTCTCGGCGAACATCCCTGCGAGGCGCTTCGCTTGGGCGTCGTAGGCCGCCGCGTCGCCCCAGGTGCGGCGTGGATCGAGTAGGTCGTCGGGCACGTTCGGAACCCGTACCGGAACCGCTACGGCGAAGATCGGATCGATCCGCGTCTCGATGTCGTCGAGATCGCCGGCGAGCGCCGCGTCGATGAGTGCTCGGGTGTGCGCGAGCTTGATGCGCGATCCTTTGCCATACGGGCCACCCGTCCAACCGGTGTTCACCAGCCAGACGCGCGAGCCGTGCTGCGCGAGACGCTCACCGAGCATCTCGGCGTAGCGCGCCGGCGGGAGGGGCATGAACGGTGATCCGAAGCAGGCGGAGAACGTCGCCTGCGGCTCCGTGACGCCGCGCTCCGTGCCGGCGACCTTGGCGGTGTAGCCGGAGAGGAAGTGGTACATCGCCTGATTGGTGTCGAGTCGGCTGATGGGCGGTAGCACGCCGAAGGCGTCCGCGGTGAGGAAGACGACGGTGTCGGGATGCCCGGCGCGCCCGGTGTCGCTGGCGTTCGGGATGAAGTCGAGCGGGTAGGCGGAGCGCGTGTTCTCGGTCTTCCGCGCGTCGTCGAAGTCGATCACGCGCGTGTCGTCGTCGATGACCACGTTCTCCAGCACGGCGCCGAAGCGCGTGCTGGCCTCGTAGATCTCGGGCTCGGCGTCACGCGAGAGCTTGATCGCCTTGGCGTAGCAACCACCTTCGAAGTTGAAGATGCCGTCGTCGGACCAGCCGTGTTCGTCGTCGCCGATGAGCGTGCGCTTGGCGTCGGCGGAGAGGGTCGTCTTGCCGGTGCCGGAGAGCCCGAAGAAGAGCGCGACGTCTCCCCCCGCTCCGACGTTGGCGGAGCAGTGCATGGGTAGGATCCCGGCGTGCGGCAGCGCGAAGTTGAGTGCCCCGAAGATCGACTTCTTCATCTCGCCCGCGTACTCGCTGTTGGCGATGAGCACGAGGCGTTTGCCGAAATCGACCGCGATGCAGGTGCTGCTGCGGCAGCCGTGGCGCGCGCTGTCGGCCTTGAACGACGGGAGATCGAGGACCGTCCAGCCGAGGCGGTCGCCAGCGGCCGGGTCGCCCGACCGAACGAAGAGGTTGCGCACGAAGAGGCTGTGCCAGGCGCGCTCCGTGACGATCCGCACCGGGATCTGCACGGCCGGATCGGTACCCGCGAAGAGCTCCTGGACGAACAGCTGTCGCTCGGCGGCGGCGTCGAACATGTCTTCTTGGAGTCGACCGAAGTGCTCGGGCGTCATCGCCTGGTTGATCGGACCCCAGTCGACGACGTCTTCTGTGAAATCGTCGCGGACGACGTACTTGTCTTTCGGCGACCGGCCGGTGAACTTGCCCGTGTCTGCGACGAGCGGACCGCCGTGCGCGACCGTCGCCTCGTCGCGGCGGATGGCGTGCTCGTAGAGGACCGCCGGCGTCGCATTGACGATGGCGTTGACGAGCGGTAGCCGGAGTGTGGGTTCGGAGTCGCCCGTGAAGTCGGCCACGATTCCTCGCTTTCCGTAGCGCGGAGCCTTCCGCGTTCCTCCCTCGGTTATACCAACGCCCCCATACCCGCTTCAGGGACGGACGCCCGACACCGACAACGGACGCTCACCAGCGGATGGTCACGCCGAAACGGGCCGTCTGGCTCGCCGAGCCGACGTCGAGCCCGGCCTCGAACGCGAACGACCGGGTCACGTCGTAGCGGACCGACCCCGTGAGCGACGGTACGGGCGCGCTCGCAGCGGCGGAGGGGAAGTTGATGCGCCCGGCGAGATCGAAGGCGACCGGACCGAGTTCGTACGTGAACGCGAGCTCGTTCGTGACGGCGAAGGCCCGTTCGGCGTCGTCGAACGTGCCGACGCGATAGGAGGCAAAGAGCTCGTCGGAGAGGTAGCCGCCGAACCGGAGCGAGACGCTGAACGGGTCGGAGCGCCCGCCGAAGAGGTCGGAGAGCGCCGTGGTCCGGATCTCCACCACGTCGAGGCCGAGCGCCTCGGAGAGCGCGGCTTGCAGCTCGGCCACGACCAGCAGGTCTACGGCCGTGTCGATGGCACGGCCCGCGAAGGTCGAGGCGATCCCCTCCGTGCCCGCGCCGACGTCGAGGCGTCCGAGGGCGATCAGCGAGAGGAGCTCGAGCTCCGAGAGCGAACGGGTGCCCGCCGAGAGCCCGTCGGATCCGCTGGAGACCTCGATGAGCGCGTCGCTCGTGAGCCGCGGGATCAGGTCGACGCCCACGCCGCCGTCGGGGCCCGCGGTCGAGACCTCGGCGTCGAAACGGAGCGTGACGTCGAAGCGGGGACCCGGGGGCGCCGCGAAGCGGACGTCGCTCCCGGAGGCGACGCGCGTCTTGTCGAAACTCGTCGTCGCTAGGACCTCGATCACGGGGAGGATGCCGCGCGCCGGCTCGAAGCGCGCGACCGCCCGGGCGAGGGCGAACTCGACGCTCGAAAAGCGGAAGGTACCGCGCACGGAGGAGACGCTCCCCTCGAGCTGCGGATCGGCCGCGTCGCCCGTCAGCGTGAGATCGATGGCCGCCTCGGCGGTCCCGATCGTCTCCGAGAGGGTGACGCGCTGCGGGGCGACGATCCGTACACCGTCGAATCGCACGAGCTGCAGCGCCGCGCGCCGACCGGCCGTGTCGCGCATCGCATCGGCGTCCCCAGGGTCGAGTCCCTCGCGCGCCGCCGCGCGCGAGGCGAGGTCGAGGCGCGCCTGCGCCACGTCGAGGCGGCCGCTCACGACCACGCCGCCGTCGATGCGCGCGCGCAGATCGGCATCGACGGTGGCGTTCGCGACGAAGACGTCCGGCACGGCGACCTCGATCCCGCGGCCGACCGCCCGCACGTCGAACGGAGCGAGCGTCCCCTCCACCCGCACGGGCTCGCCGACGAGCGCGTCCACGGCGATCGTCGGCGCCTCGCCCGAACGGGCGCGCACCACGCCGTCGACGTCCGACACGCGCCCGAGCACCGGCACGTCGATGTCGCCGATGGCGCGGAGATCGGCGCGGACGAGCTCGAACGGTTGCAGCCGCACGACGCCGTCGCCGGTCACGCGCACCTCCCCACCGAGCGGCGCGAGGCCGCGCACCACGCCATCGACGGTGAGCGAGGTACCGACGAGATCGAGCGACGCCTGGGCGAGCTCGTACCGCGTCCCCGCCACCTCCAGGCGGAGCCCGTCGGAGCGCACGCGGAGGGTCGGGTCGGCGAGGGTGCCTCGGCCGACGAGTTCGAGGTCACCATCCGCCGCGATACCGTAGCGAGCGAGGGCGGGCACGAGACCGAGCAGTGGTCCGAAGTCGGCGTTCTCGGCGAGGAGCTCCACGTCGAGACGGTCGGGCCTGATCTCGCCCCGGGCGCTCCAGGCTCCGCTCCCCACGAAGCTCGCCTCGCGGATGACGAGCGCACCGTCGGCGAGCTCGAAGGTGACGGTGCCGGTGGTGACGACGCCGGCGCGTTCGAGCCGCACGTCTTCCGTCGCCAGCCGGAGGTCGAGCGCATCGGGACGCGACGGATCCCAGCCGGCGCGTGCGACGCCCGTCACGAGCGCGCTGACGTCACTCGGACCGACGATCGCCTCCACCAGCGTGTGGACGGGAAAGCGCTCGAGGCGCGCCAGTACGTCGGCAGACCCGTCGCGCCACGAACCGGTCAGGATCGCTTCCCGGCGGGTGCCGACCTCGAGCCGGAGGTCGACGCCCGTAGCGTCGCCGGCGAGCGTCAGCGTGCTCGGCAGCGCCGTTCCGGCGAGATCGAGTTCCTCGGCGACGAGCTGGCCGACCACCTGACCCGCCTGCGCCACCACCGCTCCGGAGACCACGCCCCGAGCGAAGGGTGCGACCTCCTGGAGCCACGGGAGCTCCTCGAGGTCGAGCGCGGAGAGGCGCGCGGTCGCCTGCAGGACCCGAGCGTCGTCGACACCCCAGCCGGCGCGCGCGAGCGCGTCGAGCGGGAGCGTGCCCGTGAACGAGAGCGACGAGCGCCGTGCTCTCGCCGACGCCTGCACCTGGAGCGCGCCACCGACCCCGCGCACCGATCCGTCGAACCGGAGGCTGCCAGGGAGGTCGGGATGGCCGACGTCGATCGCGCCGAGCTCGATCGCCCCACGCACCCCGGTTTCGGCGTCGAGCTCCAGGCGGCCCCGGACGCGCCCCGGCGCGTCGGGACCGGTCCAGGCGACGTCGGCGTCGAGCGCGAAGCGTCGCGCCGCGAGGTCGATCTCGCTGCGCGTGGTCCAGGGGGCTGCCGTCGTGACCACCACGGTGTCGCCCTCGAGGACCACCGTCGCGTCGATCGTCCCACCCTGCGGGAGACCGCGAATCAGCACGTCGCCGAGCGCGTCCGGGACGTCGACGGAGACGTCGAGGCGCCCGCGGCCCGGTTCGAGACGGCCGCCGGCGCGCACGGCCGTCCCCGCCGCGCGCACCAGCACGGCGTCGAAGCCGATGCCCCACGTGCCCGCCACCCGGGTGAGCGAGACACGCCCCGAGCCGTCTCCGGTGACGTCGAAGGTGAGGCCGTGGTCGAGGAGCCGCTCGACGTGGTCCGCGGGGGGAGCGATGGGGAGCACGGCCACCAGCGCGGTGTCGTCGGTCCAGTCCGACGTCAGTGCGAGCCGAGGGGCGCCGTCGGCCGCGCCGTCGAGACGCGCGCGCACGCCGGCGACGACGACGTCGAACGACCCCTCGATCCGAACGCCGTCGTCAGCTTCGAAGATGCGCGCCGTGCCCGCCTCGGCTCCGCCCGCGGCCGTGCCCGGCGCGCCCGAGCCGAGTGTGACGTCGAGCGACGGCCAGAGCTCGCCCGCGGCGACGAGGTCGGCGTCGGGGAGCGTGAGGCGCACGTCGGCGCCGAGCCGGCCCGCCTCGAATGTCAGGGCGGCGGCGACCCGATCACCGCCCCAGGCGCCCTCCGCACGCACGGCGGGCAGGGCGGCGTCGCCGGAAACGGAGAGTGCGACGTCGAGCGCTTCGTCACCGAGGGCAACGCCCGCGAGGGTGCCGCCGCCCGTCCACGTGCCCGCCGCCGTCCGGGCGATCGCCACGTCGGCGACACCGCCGAGCACCACGCCGCCGGCGGTGACGTCGAGGGCGTCGTCGAAGGCGAGGCTCGCGTGCAGGTCGACGACTCCCTGCGGCGTGACGCCGGCGATCGTGGCGTCGCCGCGTCCGCGGGCGCCCGTGCCGGCTGCCGTGAGTCGGAGCTCGAGCGCGTCGACCGCGTCACCGAGCGCGAGCGACGCCTCGTCGAGGTCGATCGACCAGGCACCGGTGGCGAGATGCACTCGCACGTCGACACCGTCGCCACGAGCGCGCCACGTGCCATCGGCGTCGCTGGTCACCTCGGCGTCCGGGAGCGACAGCGGCCCGATCGCCAGCCCCTCCCACGTCCCCTCGATGCGGGGCCGGGGCCCGCCGCCCTCGTCCCAGCGAACGGCGAGCCCGATCGTCCCGCGAACGGGATCGAGTGCGCGGAGGTCGCCGGCCACCTCGAGCGCCCACGGTTCGGCCGCGAGCCGCCCAGACCAACCGTCGAGTCCGCCCGATCCCTGCAGCGCGACGCCGCCCGCGCCGTCGCTCGCGAGCGTGAGCGCGAAGCCGTCGAACGAGATGCGGCCGTCTGCCTCGAGCGCCGAACCGTCGAGCGCTGCGCGGATCCGCGCTTCGAGCGGTCCCACGTTCAGGTCGGCGTCGATCCGTCCCGATGGGCGCCGCGGCCGGAGATCGGCGCGGACGCTGCCGCGCGCGTCGCCGCTCGCCTCGAGCGTGGCCAGCAGGCGCGGGTCCGCGGTCGGTCCGGCGATCTGCACGTCACCCGAGAACGTGCCGGGGACGCCCGCCACGGTCGCGTCGCGCACCTGCAGCATGCCGGTGACGTCCGCGCTCGTGAGCGCGGCGCCGAGACCGTAGCGGATGGTGAGGGGTCCGACCAGGCGCCCGGCGAGGTCGGTACCGAGGCGGAGGTCGGCCAGATCGACGTCGGTACGGAGCGTGACGCGGAGCTCGCCGTCGGGTCCGAGGCGTCCACCGCCGGTCACGCTGCTCGTCGGGTTGGAGAGTCGGACCTCGTCGACGTTGACCTCGATGCCGCTCCCGTCCAGGCGCGCCTCGGCGCTGAGATGGAGGCGCGGCGACGCCACCCAGGGGACGAAGGTCGACACGTCCGCTCCGTCGACGTGGAGCCGTGCACGCCAGACGCCGCCGTCGAGGCGCGCGCTCGCAACGAGATCCTCACCCACGAGATCGGCGCGGAGGCTACCCGATCCGGCGTGGAGGCGACCGCGAGCCGGCGCGGGTCCGCGCAGCGTGAGGTCGGCATCGAGGCGTGGATCGCCGAGCGTCCCGTCGATCGTACCGGAGATTCGGGCGCCCCAGGCGCCCGTGGCGCCGCCGGCGAGTCCGTCGACGTGCAGGTCGACGTCGCCGCGGAGCGGCTCGGCGAGGGCGGCCGGTACCTCGATGGTGGCACCCCCCAAGGAGGTGCCATCGGCGTCCGCCGTCACCAGGAGCGACAGGCTCCCGGCATCGGTCGCCGTCGCGGCCCCATGGGCGGCGAACGCGCCGCTGCGAACGACGGCCGACGCCCCACCGGTCCACCCACGCGCCGTGTGCCAGGCGAGTGCGTCGAGGTCGACGGAGACTTCGGCGCCCGCGATCGCGATCGAAGCCGAGCCCCCTCCACCGATCGTTCCATCGGGCGCGAGGTAGAGCGCGAGCGCGTCGCTGTCGACACGCCACGTGGCGTCGCCGAGCCTGCGGACGCGGAGCGGCCGCTCGAGGTCTCGCCACGTGACGCGACCCTGCAGGTCGGTCGGGAGCGCGTCACCGGCGAGATCGAGGCGGACGCCCTCACCCGGCGCATGCAGCGACAGCCGCTCGATGCGAGTGCCGGCGGTCCGATCGACGTCGAGCACGAACGTCCAGGGGCCACCGGGGACGTCGCTGCGCGCCAGATGCGCGCGCGCGGCCGCAGCCTCGGCGCCGATCTCGACCTCGAGTCGGCTGGCGCCCCACGTCGCGTTCCCGGTCGCGGAGCCGCCGTCGAGCGCCAGCGCCAGTGCGAGGTTGCGTCCGGCGGCGGCGCCAGCGAGACGGAGTTGCGCCTCGCCGTGCTCGAGCGACACCCGGCCGCGGAGCGACGCCTCGGGACCGTCGAGCACCACCATGGCGCCGCCGGTCGCGAGTGCGGCGCGCTCCGGAGCCGTGACCGCGCCGGACCAGACGCCGTCCGCCGTGCTGCCGCGCACGCTCCACGCACCCGAGGCCGTGCTCGCGACGTCGAGGGCGAAGGCAGTGCCGCCGTAGTCGAGGTCGGCGTGCACGTCGCCGCGCACCTCGAGCGTCGGGCTGCGGGCGACGTCGAGGGCGACACCCAGGCGACCGGAGACGCTGCCCGTGAGCGGGGCGTCCCACAGCCGAGCGAGCGCCTCGACGTCGACGTCGTCGCCGTCGATGGCGGCCGTCACGACGCCGTCCGTCAGCGTGACTCCGACCACGAGGTGCGGCGCCCCGTCGGGTCCGACCGACAGTGTGCCGGCCCCGTCGAGGGAGGTGCCTGCGGCTGCGAGAACGACCTCGGCCTCCCGCTCGGTCGTCGGGCCCACGCTGGCGAGGGCGGCCGCCCGCACCTGCCAGCGCCAGGGCGACGCACGACCGACGTCGTCACCGGCGCCCGGCGGCGTGACGGACACCGCGAGCGACACCGCGCCGAGAGGCTCGCTCCAGCCGGCATCCTCGCCGCCGTCGAGGAGCACTCCGACGCGCTCCACGACGCCCTCGACGTGCCAGTCGCCACCCTCTTCGCGCGCGAGGAGGCGGAGCACCGGGCCGTCGATCGACGCCCGGACGTCCTCGCCCGCTTCGAGCCGGAGCGTGTGGTCGATACCCCCTACGGTGACCGGAACCTGCCAGGCTCCCGCGACACCGTTCGCGTCGGCGGTGATGAGGCCGACGAGGCCCGAGGCGCCGCCGGCACGAAGCGCTCCCGCCTCGAAGGCCCAGTTCGCGGCGAGCGCCGGCCACGCGAGTGGACCGACGTCGCCCGCGGTGGTGGTGACGCTCCCGCGGCCCTCCCACGCGCCTTGGCGTCGTTGGACGCTGCCGTCCAGATCGACGCTGCCCGCGATCGTAGCGGTGGCGTCGACGAGCGACGCGCGTACGTCGAAGCGCGGCTCCGCCCCCCACGTCCCGTCGACGAACGCCTCGTGGTACGCACCCTCCGAGTGCGCGAACACGTCGATCGTGTCGCCCGCTCCAACGAGGCGCACGTTCCCCGGCACCACGCCGGCGAGCGTGCCGACGAGCGCACCCGTCCAGCCGCGGTCGTCGCGAGCGAGCGCGCCGTCGAGCCGGACGTCGAGCTGGCCGGCGAGCTGGCCGTCGAGCTCGGGGATTGCGAGCAGGCGGGTGGGGTCGAAGCCGTCCGCAGCGACGGACCACGCCTCGCGCGAGGCGTGCACCTCGATGCCGGGCCCGGACCCGCGCACCGTCCAGTCGGCGCCGTCGATCCGAACGCTCGCCTCGAGGGCGTCGGCGGCGACGTCGTTCGTTCGCCACGTCACGAGGAGGTCGCTGGCAGCGTCGTTCGCGAAGAGATCGCCCGCGAGCGCGAGGTCGCCGGTGAGATCGACGCCGGGCGCGACGATCGTCGAGAGTGCGGCCGCGGGCGCGGTCGCAGCGACCGACGCGCGCTCGAGATCACCCGTCAACGACGCCTCCAGGTGGAGTTCCGGTGCGCTCAACGTGAGCGCCACCTCGCCCTCGGGGCGGTCGGCCGACCACTGCGCCGTCCCCAGAACGAGTGCCGGCGATCCACCCAGCTCGAGGGGTTGCTCGACGCGTGCGCGCACCTCCACGCCGCTGGCCCACGTCGCCTCGAGCGACGAGGCGCCGACGCTGAGCGTGGCGGCGGCGTTCGGGCCGTCGACCGAGAGCGACCACGGCTGCGCGGAGACGTGCACACCCAGGGTCGTGATGGCCGGCAGTGTGCCGCTGCCGCTCGCGGCGTCGGCCGACGCCCGCACGGGTCCGAACGCGCCCCAGGAGAGCGTGGCGTCGAGCGTCGGCCACAGGGCCCCGTCGGCTCGAAGCTCCTCGCCGAGGAGCGTTCCTGCGAGCACGATGTCGGCGCGCGAGCCGTCGACGCGCACCTCGGCCGTGAGCGCTGCCGGTGCGGTCGTCGTCGCCCCGATTCGGCCATCGACCTCACCCCCTGCAGGCGCGGCCAGGTCGACCTCCAGCACCCCCGCCACCGACGACGCCAACTCGGGAGCGGCCAGGGCGAGCAGGGGGCCGATCGGGAGGTGACCACTCGCACGCCACGCCCCCGCCTCGCCCGACGCTGCGAGCGCATCGTCGCCGTGACGTGCGCCCGCCCGCCACGAACCGCCGTCCGCGCCCAGGCGTCCCTCGCCGTCGAAGTGGAGCGCGCCGGCGCTCCCGCTCGCCGAGAACGTCTCCGCGCCGATCTCGCCCTCGGCGCGGACGTCGACCCCGGCGGTCCAGGGGCCGATCACGGTGCCGGCATCGATCGCGACGTCGAAGGTCCCCTCCCAGCCTCCGTCGCTCGCGACCGCCAGCTCGACACCCTCTCCGGCGACGCGTGCGTTTCCGGCCCAGCGACCGTCGTCGGCACGTTCGAGGCTGCCGTCGGCGGTGAGCGCGAGACCGGCGAGTGTGAGCGGGAGTGCAGCGACCCTGACCCGCCCCTCGTCGTCGGCGAGTCGTACCTCGAAGCGTCCGAGCTCGTCGCGGAGCTCCAGGAGACCTGGAACCGCTTCGAATCGGAGCCGCCCCACGGTGTCGATCGCAAGCATCGTGCCGGGGAGCTGCGCGTCGAGGGAGACCACCTCGGCGCCGCCCGCGAGTCGCCAGCCGAGATCGGCGGGCGCGAGCGTCGCGCGGACGTCGCCGAGCACGGCCGTAGCCGGTGCCGCCGCCACCACGAGGCGCTCGGCCACCGCCTCGAGCGTCCTGCCGTCGCCCCAGGCGCCCTGGAGCGACACCGGTCCGAGCTCGCCGTCGATCTCGACGCCCCCCTCGACGACGCGAGCGACGACGCTCCCGCGCATGTCGACGTCGAGATCGACGCCGGGGACGGCGGGCGCCACGGCCACGTCGCCGCCGACGCTCGCGTGCAGACGAGGCGCGGCGAGCGCGCCGCCGACTTCGACCT
>JACCWH010000176.1 GCA_013697735.1 Trueperaceae bacterium
CACCGACGGCGAGACCACCCCCGACGAGAAGTCCAGCGCGAGCGCGTAGGAGCGAGAGATGACCACGACCGACCAGATCAAGAAACTCCGCGCCATGACCGGCGCCGGCATGCTGGACGTCAAGAAGGCCCTCGACGAGACGGGCGGCGACATCGACCGCGCGGTCGCGCTGCTGCGCGAGCGGGGTATCGCGAAGGCAGGCAAGAAGGCCGATCGCGAGGCGCGCGAAGGGCTCGTGGGGCACTACGTCCACCACAACGGCAAGATCGGCGTACTCGTGGAGTTGAACTGCGAGACCGACTTCGTGGCCCGCAACGACGCCTTCAAGGAGCTCGCCAAGAACCTCGCCCTGCACGTGGCGATGGCGGCGCCGCAGTACCTACGTCGCGAAGAGGTGCCGGCCGAGGCCGTCGAAGCCGAACGCGCCGCGCTGCGAGCCGAAGCGCTCGAGGAGGGGAAGCCCGAGGCGATCGTCGACAAGATGGTCGAAGGGCGCATCGGCAAGTTCTACGCCGAGTCGGTACTGCTCGAGCAGCCCTACATCAAGGACGACAAGAAGACGATCGAGCACCTCGTCAAGGAGGTCGCCGCGACCCTGGGCGAGAACGTGCAGATCGGCGCTTTCTCTCGGATCGCCATCGGAGAGTGACGCCGTGCGGCGTCTCCTGCTGAAGCTCTCCGGCGAGTTCCTCGCTGGAGAGAACGGGTTCGGCGTGGCGCCAGAGTCGACGGCGTCACTCGCGCGCGAGATCCGCGCCGCCCTCGACGACGGTGCGGCGGCGCAACTCGCCCTCGTGGTCGGAGGCGGCAACTTCTGGCGCGGCGCCCGGAACGGTGGCGACATGGATCCCGCCACGGCCGATTACGTCGGTATGCTCGGCACCGTCATGAACGCCATCGCGCTCCAGGACGCGCTCGAGCGTGCCGGGGTGGTCACGCGCGTACAGACCGCCATCGGCATGCAGGCCGTGGCGGAGCCGTACATCCGGCGCCGTGCACTCCGTCACCTCGAGAAGGGGCGCGTGGTGATCTTCGCGGGCGGAACGGGCAACCCCTTCTTCACCACAGACACCGCTGCCGCGCTCCGCGCCCTCGAGATCGACGCCGACATGGTGCTGATGGCGAAGAACAAGGTCGATGGTGTCTACGACGACGATCCGAGGCGCAACCCGATGGCACGCAAGTACCTCGAGCTCTCCTACATGGACGTGCTGTCGCAGGGGCTCACGGTCATGGACGCGACGGCGATCAGCCTCTGCATGGGACGCGACCTGCCGATGACGGTGTTCGACATCTTCGCCGAAGGGAACCTGCTGCGCCTGCTGGCCGGGGAGCGCGTCGGCACCCGCGTCGCCGCGGACGCCGTGACGCGCTTCGCCGACTGATCGCGCGCTCGCGCGGCAGGGCGCCCGCCGCGGGTCGGCGCCGCGCGTCGCCATCGGATGCGCGCTGGACGCGGTAGACTGCCCCAAATAGGGGTATCACCTGGAGGAAGCGATGAACACCGTGCTCAAGGAGACGCGCGAGAGGATGGCGAAGACCCTCGAGGCGTTCGAACTCAATATCGGCGTCGTTCGCACCGGACGCGCCAATCCGGCCGTCCTGAACAGGATCCAGGTCGACTACTACGGTGCGACCACGCCGCTCAACCAGCTCGCCACCATCTCGAGTCCCGATCCCCGCACGCTGGTGGTGTCGCCCTACGACAAGTCCGCCATCGGTGCGGTCGAGAAAGCGATCAGAGAGAGTGATCTCGGCTTCAATCCCAACAACCAGGGCGACACCGTGTTCATCACCGTGCCGCCATTGAACGATGAGCGTCGCCGAACGCTGGTGAAGCACACGAAGGGGATGGCCGAAGAGGCGCGCGTGGCGGTCCGTAACATCCGTCGCGACGCCAACGAGGAGCTCCGCGAACTCCACAAGGAGTCGCTCCTCTCCGAGGACGAGGCACGGAGCGGCGAGCAAGACGTCCAGAAGCTCACGGACGAGTTCATCGCGGCCGTCGACGCTCGGCTGCGTGCCAAAGAAGACGACATCATGGCGGTCTGACGCCGGCGTGAACTCGACCGCTACCCGGTTCGTCTCAGCCTTCATCGCGTTCCTCGCGGCACTCTTCGTGCTCTGGGTGGGACTCCCCCTGCTCGGCCCGGTCTACATCGCACTCACGCTCATCGCGGTGCAGGAGTACACCACGATGATGCGGCTGCGCGGGATCCCCATCCGCCGCCGCAGCCTCTGGGTCGTGAGCGTGCTCACGCTGCCGGCCTCCCTCCCCCCCTCCCACCCCTGGATGGCGCCCTACGGCGACACTCCATGGCGCGAGCTGCTGCTGCTCGGGTACGTCGCCTACCTGCTCGTGCGCGAAGTCATGACGTCGAACCGGCACTCGCTCCACTCGCTCGCATTCACGGTCTTCGGCTACATCTGGATCAGCTGGCTCTTCGGGCTCGTGATCACCCTCCGCTACACCCCCGACGGCGTGATCGGCCTCTGGTACCTCACCTTGCCGGTCCTGGCGATCATCGGCACCGACGTCGGCGGGTACGTGTTCGGCTCGCTCTTCGGCAAACGCCCACTCGCACCGCGGATCAGCCCGAACAAGACCGTGGAGGGGGCGATCGGCGGCTTCGTGCTCGCCGCCGCCGTGGTCTTCGCGACGCTGGCGCTCATGCCGATCTGGACCGGCTTCCGCTTCGGCGCCGGACACGTGATCGTCTTCTGTCTCGTCGTCCCCGCCGCCGCGCTCCTCGGCGACCTCTTCGAATCGCTCGTGAAGCGTTGGGTAGGCGTGAAGGACACGGGCGTCTTCCTGCCCGGGCAGGGGGGCGTGCTCGATCGGATCGACAGTCAGCTGATCGCCATGCCCGTGACGTACTTCCTCGTGACGCTGGTCCTGGGGGGGTAGGGAGCGTCGCGACGCCGCCCCCGCCCGGGATGCTAGCCTCGGGGTCGCCGGGCGCGCACGAGCCGCCCCGAAGGAGCCCGTCGACGTGCCCCATTCAGATCGAGCCGCCCCGCCCGACCTCGGCGGTGAGCGGATCGTCCCCCGCAACTTCGTCACCGACGTGGTCGACGCCGACCTCCGTACGAGCCGCGTCACCAATGTCACGACGCGCTTCCCGCCCGAACCGAACGGGTACCTCCACATCGGGCACGCCAAGGCCATCACGCTCGATTTCGGCCTCGCGCGCGACTACGGCGGGCGCGTCAATCTGCGCATGGACGACACGAACCCGACCACCGAAGACCCGGAGTTCGTCGAGGCCATCCAGGAGGACGTCCGTTGGCTCGGTTTCGAGTGGGACGAACTCCGCTACGCCTCGGACTACTTCGATCACCTCTACGCACTCGCGAGACGGTTGATCGGCGACGAGCGGGCGTACGTCGACTCGCAGTCCGAGGCCGAGATCCGGGCCAGGCGCGGCACCATAACGGAGGCCGGCCGGCCGAGCCCGCATCGCGACCGCGGCGTCGACGAGAACCTCGACCTCTTCGAACGCATGCGCACCGGTGAGTTCCCCGACGGTGCGCACGTCCTACGCGCGCGCATCGACATGGCCTCACCCAACATGGTGATGCGAGATCCGGTCCTCTACCGGATCAAGCACGCCCACCATTACCGCACCGGTGACGCCTGGCCCATCTATCCCCTCTACGACTTCGCGCACCCCCTCTCGGACGCCATCGAGGGCGTGACGCACTCGCTGTGCTCCCTGGAATTCGAGAACAATCGCGCCATCTACGATTGGCTCGTCGAGGCGCTCTTCCCTAGACCGCGGCCGCGGCAATACGAATTCGCCCGCCTCTTCCTCGACTACACCGTCCTGTCGAAGCGCAAGCTGATCGCGCTGGTGCACGGTGGACACGTCGCCGGCTGGGACGACCCGCGCATGCCGACGATCGCCGGCCTCCGGCGCGGCGGCATACCCGCGGAGGCGGTGCGCGATTTCGCCTTGCGCATCGGCGTCACGCGCACCAACAGCCGGACCGATCCGGCGCTGCTCGACGCCAGCGTCCGCGACGCCCTCAACCCCGTCGCTCCACGGGTGATGGCAGTGCTCGATCCGCTCGAGGTCGAGCTGCGCGGCCTCGAAGAGGTGGGGGTCGTCCTCGACGCCCCGTCCTTTCCCGACGACGTCGACGCCTCCGGGAGCCGCCGCGTCGCCCTAGGCACGCGCATCCTGATCGAGCGCGACGATTTCGAACTCGATCCGCCGCCCGGATTCAAGCGGCTCGCACCCGGGCGGAGCGTCCGCCTCAGGCACGCCTTCGTCGTGACGTGCGAAGAGGTCGTGCAGGACGAGGCGGGGCGCGTCGAACGGGTGGTGGCGCGCGTTCACCGCGACTCGCTCGGCACCGCTCCCGACGGGCTCCGTGTCTGGGCCGCCATCCATTGGGTGGACGCTGCCACGGCGCTGCCGGCCGAATTCCGGCTCTACGGGCGGCTCTTCGCCGTCGCCGACGTCGACGACGCCGAGGGGGAGTTCACCGACCACCTCGCTCCCGATTCGCTGCGCGTTGTGCACGGAGTGGTCGAGGGGAGCGTGGCGGACGATCCAGCCGACACGCGTTACCAGTTCGAGCGACTCGGCTATTTCTGGCGCGACCCCATCGACGGCCGCGGCGAAGCGCTCGTGTTCGACCGCATCGTGCCTCTCAAGGACGCCCGCGCTCGTAGCGCCGCGAAGCGCGAACGCGCGACGCGCGACGCTGCCGCACACGGCACGATCCTCGGGGTGACCGCCCACGCCGGCGAAGCGCCCGGGTCCGATCCCGACCCCATCGAGCGACTCGACCGCGATACGCGCCCCGTGGCCGAGGCGCTCACCCGCGACCACGGACTCGCGCGCGGTGACGCCGCGCTCATCGCGGCCACACCCACCCTGCTCGAACTCCTGCACGGCGCGCTCCGCGCCGGCGCGACCGCATCGGCGGCAGGAACGTGGATCGCCAACGACGTCCAACGCGCCCTGAAAGAGCTCGGCAGCGTACCGCCGACCGTGACGGGAGCCGCCATCGCCGAGATCGCCGCGCTCGTCGCCGAAGGCTCGCTGACCACGGCGCTCGCGCGCGAGGTGCTCCAAGGCGTGATGGCGGGGGGCGGGACGCCGAGCGAGATCGTCGCCGAGCGCGGCCTGCGCGTGGAGGGCGACGAACGCGTGCTGGCGCGCCACGCGGCCGAGGCCGTCGCCGCGCACCCGAGCGAGCGCGACGCCTACCGGAGCGGCAAGGTGGGGCTGCTCGGGTTCTTCGTGGGGCAGGTGATGCGTGCGACCGGCGGCCGCGCCGATCCGGCGACCGTGCGCCGAGTCGTCGAGGGGGCGCTCGAGGAGGGTACGGCTTCCTAGCGACCGGCGGCGGCCGAGCGCACGAAGCTGCGTAGCGCGAGCGACAGTGCCTCGAGCGCGCCCTCGTGCACGTACATCATGTGACCGGCCTCGTAGAACGACTGCGTGACGTTCTCGCGAAGCGCCCTCTCGAGAGCCATGTGCGCAAACGTGTGCTCCGTCGCGAAGTAGGGGGTCGCGAGGTCGTAGTAGCCATTGGCGACGTGCACCTTGAGGTGCGGATTCGTGTGCATGGCGATACGCAGCGCCTCGGCGACGTTCACGTAGCGGTTCTGGTGATCGTCGTAGCGCCACGAGTCGTAGAGCGACGTCAGCACCTCGTAGGGGAGGTCGGATTCGAAGCCGAGTTCGCGTCGCACGTAGTCGTTGAGGGTCGAACCGTAGGCGCCGAGGATGGCGGAGTACGACGGGTCGCGATCGGGGCGTTCGCCCGCGCCGTCGCGGTCGGCGCCGCGATACCGGGAGTCGAGCCGACCGATCGTGCGCCCGTCCGCTCGGAGCAGCTCCTTGCAGAAGCGCATGATCTCGATGCGATGGTCGCAGCGCTCTACGAACGCCTCGTCGAGTCCGGTGTAGCGCGAAAGGTGCGCGCCAACGTCGGCACGCAGCGCATCGTCGGCGCGGTCTCCGAGCAGCAGGAACGTGGCGTAGCGATCGAGCGCCCACGCCTCGACCTCGTCGAGCACGTCGCGTAGCGGCCGGCCTTGGAGATCGTCCGCGAGCCGTCCGTGGTACCAGGCCGTGGCGGCGTACGTCGGCAGGAAGAGTAGCGGCGGGAGATCGTTGCCGTGCTCGAAGCGTGCGGTGGCGAAGTCGAGGATCGACGAGATGAGCATCACGCCGCTGAGGTAGAGACCGTGACGGCGCTGGAGGTACTCCGCGAGCCCGGCGCAGCGCGTCGTGCCGTAACTCTCACCGACGAGGAACGTCGGCGACGTCCACCGCCCGTTCCTGGTGGTCCAGAGCCTGATGAAGTCGCCCACGGACTCGACGTCGGCGCGGAGGCCGTGGAAATCCGCGGGCTTCTCTCCCACCGCAGCGCGGCTGTAGCCGGTCGATACCGGGTCGATGAACACGAGGTCGCTCTCGCCGAGGAGCGACCACGGGTTGTCGACCAAGCCGTAGGGCGGGGGGCTCGGCTCGGGATCGCGCGCGAGCGGCACACGCCGAGGTCCGAGGACGCCGAGGTGGAGCCAGACCGACGACGAGCCAGGGCCACCGTTGAAGGAGTAGGTGACGGGGCGCGCTGTCGCGTCGCCGGCGCCATCGCGCACGTACGCGACGTAGAAGATCTCGGCGACATCCTCCTCGCCGTGCCACGCACCGGCGCGCTCGGCCGTGCCGAGCCGCTCGGCCGTGCCGAGCCGCTCGCGCCTGAGCACCATGCGTCCGGTGGTGGAGGTGTAGCGGACGACCTGGCCGTCGATCGTCACCTGGTGGTGGCGGCGCACCGAGCGGTCGAGGGCGGGGGCAGCGCCGACGGGCGCCGTCGACGTCGGA
>JACCWH010000185.1 GCA_013697735.1 Trueperaceae bacterium
GCGAAGGACGCCATCGACGCCGTGCTCGGCGGCGTCGACATGCTCCTCACCCCCACATCGCCCGTCACCCGCACCTCCACCGCGCGCAACCCCAAGACCCACCGCAAGGGTGGGAACGCGGCGTACACAGCGCCCTTCAACATCAGCGGGCACCCCGCACTCTCGTTCCCGGCCGGCGTCAGTGGCGAAGGGATCCCCATCGGGATGCAGCTCGTCGGTCGGCGCGGGAGCGAGTTCGAGCAGCTGCGCGTGGGGCATGCGGTCGCCTCCCGGCTGCGGCTTCCGGCGTTCCCGGACATGGAGCGGGTGGTCGAGCGGATCGAAGCCGGAGCGTGAGCGACGACTCCTCGGTCGACGGCGGGCGTCGAGCGCCGGGGGATGGGAGTCCGTCGCCGCACTTCGACCTCGTGGTGCGAGGCGGCACGGTCCTCGACCCCGCGAGCGGCGTCCGGCGGCGCGCGGACATCGGCGTCGCCGATGGTCTGGTTCGCGCCATCGACCCCGATCTCCCCGTCGGACCGACCACCGACGTGGTGAGCGCCTCGGAGTGCCTGGTGGTACCGGGGTTCGTCGACGCCCACACGCACGTCTACTGGGGCGGCACGCCACTCGGCGTCGATCCGGACGCCTTGGCGGCGGAGAGTGGCGTGACCACCTGGATCGATACCGGCTCCGCCGGCGGCGGCAACCTCGAGGGCCTCGTGCGGCACGTGATCGAGCGCTCCCCGCTCACCATCAAGGCCTTCGTGCACCTGTCGTACGTGGGGCTGGTCCCCGTCGGATTGACCGAGACGGTGTTCGGGGAGCTCTTCGACCCTCGACTCGGCGACGAGCGCGCCTGCCTGCGGGCGATTGAGGCGTTCGCGCCGCACGTGCTCGGGGTGAAGATCCGCCTCGGCGCGACGACCACTGGGCCGAACGCGCCGCGAGCGCTCCGCTCCGCGCGCGCCGTGGCAGACGCCAGCGGGCTGCCGCTCATGGTGCACGTCGCCGATGGACCACCGCCGCTCGAGGACGCCTTGGCGTCCCTCGGCCGGGGCGACCTGCTCACGCACGTCTTCACGCCGGGGACGATGGGGATCCTCGACGGCGCCGGTCGGGTGCGCGACGACGTGTGGAGGGCGCGCGAGCGCGGCGTGCTCTTCGACGTCGGGCACGGGTCGCTGAGCTTCTCCTTCGATGTCGCCCGCCGAGCCCTCGAGCAGGGATTCGCGCCCGACATCATCTCGTCGGACCTGCACGCTTTCAACGTCGACGGCCCCGTCTTCGACCTACCGACCACGCTCACCAAGTTCCTCGCGCTCGGCGTGCCGCTCGACGATGCGATCCGCCTGGTAACCACAGCGCCGGGGCGGCTCCTCGGCGGAGCGCGGGGCGGACTCGCCCTCGGCGGTCGCGCCGACATCGCCGTGGTACGGCTCGAACAGGGCTCGTTCACCCTGGGCGATGGCTGTGGTGCATTGCTCGAGCACCACGAGCGGTTGACGGTGGTGGCCACGGTGCTGGCGGGGAAGCGGCTGCGGTTCGACCCAGAGGCACGCCGGCAGGGGAAGCGGAAGCCGGAGAGGCCGGTCGACGGCCGCCTGACGCCGCCCGGGGGTGCGGCCCGGGGGTCGCCGTCAGGGGCGTGAGCGTGTCGACGCCGGACCGACGAGCGCCGATCGTCGAGCAGGTCGACGCCGTACGTGTGCCGGTCGTTGCGACCTGTCCCGCGCACGCGCTGAGGGTGGCCGGGCACGGCTTCGTCATTGACGTAGTGATGACCCGACCCTCGTACGGTCGCCTCAGATCGACCCGAGGAGGATCGTCATGCACCGTCTCATCCAGCACCTAGCCACCACCCTGCTCACGTTCGCCGTGCTCTTCACGGGGAGCGCAGGAGCACAAGCCGATCTCGTGGAGCGTTTCCGCAGCATCGACCGCGGTAGCTCGTGGCAGCTCGTCAGCGCAGAGATCGTCAACTTCCAGACCTTTCACACGCAAGGTATGACGCGTGTTGGAGACGCGTTCTTCATGTCGTCCGTCGAGATCGTCGTCCGGACCGAGCGGTATCCAGAGCTGCGCGATGGGCTCGATCGGACGGCCGGCGAGGGGATGGGGCACCTCTTCAAGTTCGACCTCGACGGAAACCTCCTCGCGTCGATAACGCTCGCGGAAGGTGACATGTACCACCCCGGTGGCATCGATTACGACGACCGGTACATCTGGGTCCCCGTTGCCGAGTACCGCCCGAACAGCGCCTCCGTCATCTACCGCGTCGATCCCGACACGATGGAGGCGACCGCTGTGTTCCGCTTCCCCGACCACATCGGCGGCATCGTCCACAACCCCGACGACGGCACGCTCCATGGCGTGAGCTGGGGCTCCAGGCGGCTCTACACCTGGGATCTGGACGGAGATATCGTCGTGAACGCGGACGCTGACCCAGAGAGCCTGCGCACGCTCAACACCCAGCACTACATCGACTATCAGGACTGCCAATACGTCGGCGACGCACGCATGCTCTGCTCGGGCCTGACCAACTACCGGATGGATGCCGAGAGCCCGGTCTTCCCGCTCGGGGGCCTCGAGCTCGTCGATCTGCGGAGCGGCCTGCCGATCCACCAAGTTCCGGTCCGCCTCTACACGCAGGGTGAGAACCGCCGAGTGCTGACGCAGAACCCCTTCTTCGTCGAGACGAGCGACGCCGGCCTGCGTGTCTACTTCGTGCCGGAAGACGACACGTCACACCTGTTCGTGTACGACGTCGAGGTCCGGTGAGGCGCTGGTGCCGCCTTGACACCCCGAGGCCGACCCGCCGACAATCGCCCATGCCCGCGCCCTCCTTGCAGCCCTCCGCCACAATCGTCGTAGGCCGCCCCCACCCATGAACCGCGACGCGATCTTCGCTCACATCGACGCGCACGTGGGCGACGACATCGCCCACGTGCAGCGCTGGGTTCGGCAGCCGAGCGTGAGCTGGCACGACCATGGCGTGACGGAGATGGCCACCGTGGTCGCTGAGTCGTTCGAGGAGCTCGGCTGTCGCGACATCGCCGTGCTCGAGGGCCGGTACCAGCCGGGCGTGTGGGCGTTCCTCGACGTCGGCGCCCCCGTGACCGTGCACTCCTACGCGATGTTCGACACGCGCACGGTCGACGCCGCGCGCTGGTCGCACGATCCCTTCGGCGGCGAGATCGTGACGAAGGACGGCGGTCGCGTGCTCGTCGGGCGCGGCGCGCTCGGCGCCAAGGGGCCGTTCGTCGCGTTCCTGAACGCGCTGCGCGCCATCCTGGCCGTCGAGGGGACGCTGCCGATGAACGTGATGTTCCTCCCGGAGGGCGAGGAGATCCTCGGCAGCCCCACGTACGCGCAGCACGTGGAGCGGCACCGCGACCGCCTGGGGCGCGTCGCTGCGAGCTACTGCCCGTCGAGCGCGCAGGCGGGGCCGGGCGCGGTGAGCGTCGGGCTCGGCCTCAAGGGGATGGCGGTGCTCGAACTCACCGTCGAAGGTGCACGCTGGTCCGGCGCACCGGCGAGCACGATTCACAGCTCCGCTGCGTCGCTCGTGCACTCGCCGCCCTTCCGCCTCGCGCAGGCCCTCGCGACTCTCACGGAAAGCGACGGCAGCGGCTGCCGCGTGCCGGAGCTCGCGGCGTTGTGGGACGCGCGTCAGCCGCTCAGCGCGGGCCGCACGGAGCTGCTTCGCGCCATCGGCGCTCGCACCGCGGGCACGGACTGGCGCGACGTGCTGGGTGTCGGCGGCGTGGCGAACGTCGACCGGCTGCTCACCCGGCTCGAGGGCGTCACGCCCCTCGTCGACCTCCTCTACGGTCCGACGTTCAACGTGGCGGGACTGCGCTCCGGGTTCCTGGGGCCGAACACCGGCACGATCCCCTTCATCGTCCCCGGCAGCGCCACGGCGACGATCGACATTCGCACGGTCGTCGACCTGAGCGCGGAGGAGATCATCGCAGCGATCCGGCGCCACCTCGATGCGCATGGCTTCGACGACGTCGCGATCGAGACGTTCGCGGCCTTCGACCACCACCAGACGGACCCCGATCACCCCATCGTGCGGGCGGCGAGCGACACGCTCGCAGCCTGGGGGCTCGAGAGCGTCGTCTGGCCCATCCAGCCCGGCGGCGGACCTTGGACGGTCGTCCCCAACGCGTTGGGCGTGCCGTGCCTGCGCGGCGCCGTCCCGGGCGGTGGGAGTGGGGGAGACGACGAGTATCTCGTGATCGACGACACCCCGTCCGTCGCCGGGCTTGCCACGAGCGAGAAGGTGCACGTGGATCTCCTCTACGCGGCTGCGGCTACCCTCCACGGCGCCCGGGGGTAGCCGGAGGCCGGATGCGTCCGGGCGCGTTGACGACCTTGCTCTCGGTAACAGGAGGGAACCGATGATGCCGTGTGAGCCAGTCGCGCGTTGTGGGGGTGTCAGGCGGCGCTCGTAGCGCGCGTACCAGCGGGCGATGCCTCGTGGTGGCGCGCCGCCCTTCTACCGGAATTGATCGAGATGGACCTCATCTATTGATCGACCCGCGTTCGCAGCCGAGCGTTTAGGCTGACGGCATGCGCACCGAGCGTGAAATCTCTACGTTGCTCGAGCGGCTCGACTACCAGAACGCGGATTCGCTGGAAACGCAGGACCTCGACTTCAAGGAGTGGAGCGGCAGCTTCCGTGATGCCGTGGCCAAGATCGTCGAGGCGGTCGTGTGCCTTGCAAACGGCGGTGGCGGTACCGTCGTGGTTGGCGTTGCCGACAAGATCGTCGGACGAGCGCGGGCGGTCCTTGGCGTGCCACTGACCGTTGAGGTCGACAGGCTTCGTGCTGCGATTCACAACCGAACGGACCCTCACGTGGCCCCTAACGTGCACGTGATGGGTGTTTCCGACGGCACGGGGCGCCTCCTTCTGCTCGACGTTCCAAGAACGGGTGCACTGCACACGGATACGAGCGGGCGCGGATCCGTTCGAGTCGGCACCGAGTGCATGCCCTTGACAGGGAGCCAGATTGCGGCGCGCTTGGCGGCCAGGGGAACGAGCGATTTCACCGCGGAGGTCGTTGACGGCGATCCGCAAGACCTGATCTCGGCGGCGGCGATGGAACGCCTGCGAGACGCCGCGTCGGAAGAGAAGGCTCCTACAGAGCTTCTTGAGCAGTCGGACCTCGATCTCTTGGCTTCGCTCGGCGTCGTTCGTGATGGGCGGTTGACGCGTGCCGGTGTTCTGATTGCCGGGAAACCCGGCGTGATCCAGCGGGAGGTGCCGTGCTTCTCCTGGACGTACCTGCAGATGCGCACCGAGGACGACTACGTCTACCGCACCGATGGCCGCGAGGCCCTACCGATAGCGCTCGCGCGGATTGAGGATCGACTTCGAGGTGAGAACCCAATCCAGACGGTGAAGCAGGGGCTATTCCACTTCGAGCACAGGGCGTACCCGGACCTCGCACTCCGTGAGCTTCTGTTGAACGCATTCGGTCATGCTGACTACCAAATCGCGAGCCCCGTACTCCTGAAACGGTTCGGTGATCGACTCGAGGTCAGCAATCCAGGGTCGTTCATTGGCGGGGTCACAGCGGACAACATTTTGCATCACCCGCCCGTCGCTAGGAATCCTGCACTTGTCGAGGCGCTGGTTCGACTCCGGCTCGTCAATCGGAGCAATCTGGGTGTGCAGCGCATCTTCCGAATGCTTCTTGCGGAGGGTAAGGAACCGCCGACTGTCGAGGATCTCGGCGGAGTCGTGCGTTTCACCATGCGGTCTTCGAACGTTTCGCTACCGTTTCGGGCGTTTGTCGACGAGCAAGTCGAACGCGGCATCAACCTAACCGTCGACCATCTGCTGATCCTCCAACACGTCGTACGGCACGGGGAAATCGACACGTCCACTGCGGCACGAATCTGCCAGCGGCCTGAGCCTGTGGCCCGCGAGATCCTCTCGACGATGGATCGCTCGATGGCCATGCTTGACCGTGGCGGAACCGGTTCCGGTACGTACTGGGCTTTGCGGCGTGACGTCCACGCGCGCCTCGAGCTTCCAGGGCACCCCGATCGCGACCGCAGGATCGATTGGGAGTCTGCGAAGGCGCGTGTCTTGAGCGCTCTCCGGAGTCGATCTTCGGGGGAGGGCGCGGGGTTGAATAACAAGGACATTCGCGGCATCGCGCGCCTAGACCGGAATCAGGCCTATCGATTAATGAGCGAGTTGCGCGCTGAGTACGCGCAGATCCGTAGCCCGGGCTTGGGGCGGGGTGCTCGCTACGTGTGGGAGGAAGAGGGACAGTCACCGGCGCGGTGAGTCGATCGTTTGGGATTCTAGATGGATGACAGCATTGCGTTGCGCATTTCGAGCATTCTTGTGCCGAAGTCGGATGTCGCTTCAGGACGGCAAATCTACGCGCGTTCACGATCATGGACTCAGCCGGGGCGCATTTGCGTGTATTCAAGGGACCTGTCTAGGAGTTTGCATATTAGGGCCGATCATGAGGAGGATGCGGCCGACTGGTTCAAGCGATCCAACCCGCATCTCGAGGGGAAGCGGCCCCTCGACCTTCTCGTGTCGAGCCTCGGTCGGCAGCGCCTTGCAAGTATGGTCACCTCCCTAGAGGACGGCGCCTTCCTCTGATCCTCGCCTACCGTCTCGCTGTCACGGACTCCGCTACCAGGGCGTTTCGCCCCGGGGGAGGGGAAGCTCGATGGAACAGTGAGGGGGTGGCGATCATCTATACGGCCGAGAATCCCGCCCTGGCTGCTCTCGAGATCCTCCGTGGAAACGCTACAGCGACCTCAATGGATACTCGCTCCATCTGTGCCGGATCGATGCAGACAGCACTGTCGACGCCGTGCCCGACCTCGCGGCTCAGGGTCTGGACCCTAGGGATCAGGAGGCGACGCGGGCCTTCGGTGACGCGTGGGTCGAGGGCGGAGCTGAGTGTTGCGCTGCGCGTGCCGTCCGTTGCCGCGCCCGCCAGCTACAACTACCTGCTCAACCCGGACCACCCCGAGTTCCCGGAGGCGGTCGCGCGAGAGCTGCTTGGTTCGTTCCTGTAGCG
>JACCWH010000222.1 GCA_013697735.1 Trueperaceae bacterium
CGGTCCGCCGGAGCTTCCGCGGCGGGAGCCTCGGCCAGTGCCCGTTCGATCAGCGCCTTGAAGCGCTGCAGGTTGAGCAGAGCGTAGTCCTCCGAGTAGCGCGCGAACGCGTCGTCGGGCTCCCGACGTCGGTACCCGAGCGCGTCGAGCGACAGCAGGTCGTAGATGGCGCGCCACTCCTCACCCACCCGCACCGCGAGCTTCGGATTGACGACGTAGTGGCCGTGCTTCACGCGGAAGAAGAGCTTGCGGTTGTAGCGGTCGTCGCGGTCGACCTCGTTCTTCGCGAGGATGCTCGAGACGTACGCGCGCGCCTTGCGCCGCTCCGGCACGAGCCCGGCGGGGAAGTGGCTGAGGGCGTCGACGAAGTCCGCGCTGGTGAACGCGCCGCCCACGCGAGTGATGCGGTCTCCAAGGTGCGTGTAGAACATGGCGATCATGAGGTTGAGCATGAGGAACTCCATCGACCGGTTGTCCAGCTTGTGGAGGCGTCCCCCTGCCTGAATCACCATGTCGGGTGGCTCGAGGCACTCGTAGACGCCGGCAAGCTTCGAGGCGGCGTACTCGGGGTTCGAGCAGGCCTGCTCGAGCGCGATCTGGAATGCGCTCAGGCCCGCGTTGTTGCGGGGACCGGTATCGGCGCCCATCTCGACGAGGCGTTGTACGTGGTGGGCGCCGCCGAAGCGGGCCGCGATCATCAGTGGCGTCTGGTTGAACACGTTGCGGAAGTCGACGCCGAACCTATCGACCTCGCGCAGCATCTGGTCTGGGTTCCTGACGTCGTATGGGAAGAAGTACTTCTGGTTGAGGAGCTTGATCCCCTTCTCGGGGCGGAGTGCCGGTTTGAAGCCTTTCCGAGCGAGGGCGTTGAGCAGGTTGCCGTCCTGGTAGACGAGGGCGTACTCGAACAGCAACAGTTTCGCTCGCTTGTCGTCGGCGTCGAGTGCTTGCCGCTCGATTTCGGCGAGGGCGTCGCCTTGGAGGATGGGCCAGGGCACGCTCTGCAGCTTCAGGATCTGGCTACGGATCTGCTCGGCTTGCTCCTCCTTCCCCTGCAGCTCGAGACGGCGCGCTTCTTGCCGCCACGTCTCGAGGCTCGAGTCCTGCTCCGCGAGCTCGAGGGGGCCACGTGAAGGTGCCAGGCCGAGTAGGTCGAAGAGCCGCTGGGCGGGCTCGGTTTCGATGAGGTAGACGTTGTCGACGGCGCGTGTGATCGCCACGTAGAGGGCGTTGATGTGGAACTTGTAGATCTCCAGTGATCGGTCGGTCTTGTCTTTCGTGCGCCCGTAGCGCAGCTCGGACGCGAGCACGTCCTCGCGTTCTACGCCGCGGGAGATTTCGCGGAAGCGGTCCTCGGCGGCGGATGCGAAGTCGTAGAGGATGATTGAGTCGTACTCGAGCCCTTTGGCTTCCTGTACCGAGAAGATGAGCGGCGTGTCGAAGCGCTTCTTCGCTTCGCTCTTCTGGTTCGGGTCGAGGACGATCACTGCGAAGCGCGTCGAGAGCCGCGTCTTGCGGTTGAGCTCCCCGGTGACCTCCACATCGTCGTGTAGGAGCAGGACGATGCCCGGTCGATCGGTGGTGCTGCGGACGAGGTAGTGGCTCTCGCGGTCGATCGATCCGAAGCGCGCCGTCTTGAGCTTCAGGATGCGGTTCGCCAGTTCCGTCACCTGGAGGGAGTTGCGGTAGTTGCTGTTGAGGATCCTGATCCAGCCTGCAGGGCTCGCCCGGCTACCGTCGCCGTAGAAGAAGCTCTTGAGCTTCGACCACGAGAAGAAGTTCGGGTGCACGATCTGGTTGGCGTCGCCGCAGAGGATGAAGTTCCCGGGCGCGGTGAGCGAGCCGAGGATGATGTCGAGCTGCACCGTGGTCATGTCCTGCACCTCGTCGACGACGATGAAGTCGTAGCGCGGCTCCACGAGCGGCAGGTACTCGTGGCTCAGGAGGTTGGCGTCGTACAGGTCGTGGTCCCGCATGAAGTCGAGGTACTTGAGGAACAGTCGGTAGACCCGCTCGCGCCCTTCGGGCAGGAAGATCGACTGCTTGACGCCGAGGGCGAGATACTCGTCGAGGCTCAGGTACGCCGTATCGCCCGTCGATACCGTCAGCACACCTTGGAACTCCTCGAACACCTGGTTCGCGTCGTCGAGCTTGCTTGCGACGCGGTGTCCCGTGAACCAGCGTGCGAAGTCTCGGAACTGCAACTCGCGGCCGGCCGGCACCCGGAGACTCGACAGGTACTCCGTGAACGACAGGAAGCTCACGTCTTGATCGTCGTTCTGGTACCCGAGCGAGTAGTAGACGTCGCGCGAATTGCGCACGAGGTACGGCGACCGCGTCACGTAGAGCACGTCGCCGGTCGCCCGCTTCACCTTCTCGAGGGTGAGCGCCGTCTTCCCGCTTCCGGCGGAGCCGATCACGACGAAGGGCGGCGGGGTCGTGAACACCTCCTGCTGCGCGTCGTCGAACGAGATCACCTTGTTCAGCACCTGGAAGGTCGGCAGGTGCGGGTTGAGGTAGGAGAGCGGCTCGGTGTCCACGCCGTCGACGCTGTCGAGGGCCGGCAGCTTGCTCTCGTCCACCGCGGCGACGCGGCGAAGGAAGCGGGACCTGTCGTAGGCGTGGTTGGCGATGTGCTCGAGGACGAGGACGAACGTCTGGTCCTGGTGTCGGTAGAGCGAGAACAGGAGGCGGTCGCGGATGTCGAGCCGCGCTCGGTAGAGGTTGTGACCGATCTTCTTGACGTCGGCGGATCGGAAGTCACCGGCCTCGAGCGCCCTCTTGGTCTTCTCGAAGTTCGGGATCGACGCCGGGTCGAGCCGGTCGTAGAGCATCACCTTCATGCGTGCGTCCGCCACCACTCACTGATCGTCATCGCGTCGCCGCACCCTCGTCTGCGTGCTCGCCGGCCAACGGACGCGCGGCCTGGGCTCGCAGAGCGCGACAGATCCGTAGGTTCTCCTCGGCCAAGGCATCGTCGGGATCGGTCGAACGCTTCCTCGAGACCCGCCGCGTACCGGCGCTCCTGGATGAGGAAGTCACCGGCGCTGTCGATCACCTGCCAGAGGTCGCCGTCGTCGTCCGGCAGGGTGAGCAGGGACTGGAGCAGCCGCGCCCCGAGCTCCTCGTTGCCACGCTGGTACTCGATCGATCCCACGGTTAGGACCGCCGGCGGGTAGTCGGGCTTCCACTCGAGCGACCGCTCGGCGGCCTCGATGGAGCCAGCGATGTCGCCGAGCTGCTGGAGGAAGATGCTCTGGGCGTACTCCGCCTCGGCTTGGAAGAGCCGCAGCGCCTCGTCGGGACCATCGCTCGAAGTGTGCTGCTTGCCCATCGAAACCTCCGCGGGAGCGCGTTGGGAACGCGTCAAACGCCGTAGCGCCTCGTGGCTCCTGCGAGCGCCCGCTCACGGCACGAGCATACCCGGCCCGTCGCACGGACCCGGGACCCGGCCCGGGGTCGACGTGAGGCGCGCCTTCCACGAGATCCACGACTTGGCGACGGGGCACATTCAGCGTGATAGGTCGTGGGGTGCTCCAGGCGTCGACACCGTGACCCCGTCGAAACGCGCGAAGTCGCGATCGAAGGTGACGACGGTGGCCCCATACTCGATCGCGAGGGCCGCGAGGTAGGCGTCATTGACGAGGTTGCCGCGTGCGCCGCCGGCCGTGAGGGTCTTCGTGAACGTCGTCGCGAACGTTCGTGATGGTTCGGGATGCACGACGTTCGGCGGCCGGCACCACGCCTCGATCACCTCCAGTGCCTGAAGGGTCGAGAGTGGGGCCGGGAAGACGGACGGGTGCGTCGCGATGCGGACGAAGGCCAGCAGAGAGAGCCACGGGAGCCCGACCCGCGCGCTGCTGGAGAGGGCGTGGTCGAGCCACGTCCGTGCCGCCTCGTGCTGGGGTGACGCCGTGTTGATCGCGTACAGCAGTACGTTCGCGTCGACGAGCGTCACCGTCCGCCCGCCAGGCGCTGCAGACGCTCCTCGTCTTCGAGCGCTCCGGCGAGCGCGAGCGCTCGGTCGAGGTCGGTTCGAGGGGCTCCGAGGTCGAACGTCGGTGTCTCGAACGGCTCTGCCGGCCTGGTGTCGCGGAGGGCGGCTCTCAGGCCGTCGTTGACGACCTGTTTGAACGAGGCGCGACGGTCGTGCATCTCACGCCGTACGAGTTCCGTGACGTCGGGATCCAAGGTGATCGTGCTGCGCATGGGCGCATCATAGCATCATTGGTCTGGGCATAATGATGCGTCCGCGTCGTCGTGTATAGGGCGCCTGCTGTGTGTGAGGGCGGAGCACCGATGGCCTCTACCCGCGACCAGCCGCCTCGGCCATCCCCGCAAGGGCTTGAACGGTGGTGAGATTCCGAGTCGTGGTGGGACCGCCGAAGGTCCGGTCGAGCCCTCCCGGCGCTATGGCCGAGCGTCCGGCGCCGTCGCCGAAGTGAATCCAGAGCGCGTCGCCGGCGCGCTCGATCCGCTCGTTCGCAGAGGCCCGGCCACGCAGGGCGTCGACCGAGTCGTCTGCGGGCGCCGCGTGCGAGAGGGCGAGCATGACCCGATTGGGCTCCGTGGAAGCGGCCTCGGGGAACGGCATCGAGGTGAGGTAGCGCGACCATGTCTCGCCACTCCGAGCGATCACGGGCACGTCGAATCCGAAGCGCTGCGCGAGCGCGTGTTCGAGCATTTCGCCGACCTCGGTGACGGCTCGGTCGCTGCGTGCCACCAGGCTGCCGCTCGCGATGTACGTCTGCGGTTCCTCGAGACCGAGCTCCGTGGCGATGGTGCGGAGATCGACCATCGGGACCTTGCGCCGGCCGCCGACGTTGATGCCCTTCAGGAGGAGCACGACCGGTCGGGCTCCCGGCGACGCGTCGCTCACGGCGTCGCCACCACCAACCCCCGCATCGTCACCTCGATGGTCTCGCCGGCACGAACGCGCTCGATGGAGCGGCTCGCGTAACGCCGGAGCTCCCGGACGCCGACCTTGGACATGGGGCGCAAGGTAGCACATGCGGCAGCGCCGACGCCGGCGAAGGGTCGGACCCCTACCGCTCGTACCCCACCACCAGGAACGCCCGTCGCTCGAACGCCCAGCTGCGTACGCGCGTGCACACGAGGCGCCCCTCGTCGGTCAGCCGGGTGGTGTCGACCTCCGGCTCCCAGTAGAAGTACTCGCCGCGGCGTCCGAATACGACCGGTCGGAAGCTCATCACGTCCAAGTCGGCCACGTAGCCCACGAGGCTCGTGATGCGCGTCGCGTCGTGCGGCACCACGGCGCAGATCTCGGCGCAGACCGCGTTCGACTGCAACACCGTCCCCATGCCGACGCGGTTGAGCACGTCGCCGACGGCGCGCGCGAGCGGCGAGTGCGTCACCAGTCCGTCTGCATCGCTCACCGTCCCGAATGGGCCGAGTGTGCGTTGGATACCGTGATCGACGAGGACGGCGCCCTCGCAGTCGGGTTGAGGCCCGTAGACGGAGTAGTCGGGGCTGGGGATGGTCACGATGGGGCTCGTGGCCCAACCGCTCTCGGCGCGTGCCGTGGCGGCGAGGAGGCCGAGCGACAGCAGCAGCACGGCGGCGACCGCGCGGGCGTCACGCACCGGGCGCTCCGCACACGGGCTCGAAGGCGTCGGAAGGTAGTACGGGGCCGATCTCCGCCGCCTCCAGGTCGCGCCACGCGAGGGCGCAGGCGAGCGCGAGCCAGTCGTCCGGGTCGGTCGACCAGCGCCACACGCCGCCATGGGCGTCGATCGACACCAGCTGCCGACCGTCGGGCGTGAAGGCGAGACGGATGACGGCGTCGTCGTGCCCGCGCAGTGGTGGTCCGATGAACGCGAGGGAGGGCGCGTGCACGAGTCGAATCGCTCCCGAGCGGTCGCCGAGGGCGAGGACGGTGCCGTCCGGCGAGAAGGCAGCCACTTTTGCATCTGCCCAGAAGCCGACGACCTCGAGCGACGGGACCTGCCAGAGCGTCACGCCCGTGCCGGTCGTAACGACGCGCGAGCCGCCCGGATCGAACGCGAACGACATGATCGGGATCCCGGTGGGGTGCTGCGTCCGGGCGGCCACGGCGCCGTCCTGCCAGAGCTCGACGTCGCTTTCGAGCGCCACGATCATGACGTCGCCGTCGGGCGAGAGTCCGACCACCGCTCCGGGCGACCAGAGGCGCGTGGCGTTCCTCAGCGTCTCTACCGATCCCCCCTCGTCCCACGGGACGCTCGCGACGATGCCGTGGACGCCGCCGGCGAGCCAGGCGCGCCCGTGTGGGTCCTCGGCGAGCGTCCAGAGCACGTCGGTGTGGCTCCAGGGCTCGCCGCTCGGCTCCAGCGTCGTCTCGTTCCGGACGACGAGTCTCCCATCGCGGCCGACGGTCGCCAGGCCCCCCGCCCGACGACGGCGCTCGTGACCGCCTCGCCGTGGGCGGCGACCCGCGCCGTCACACTGCCGTCGTGGAGCGAGAGGCGGGTCAGCATGCCGTCGTAGCCGCCCACGATGACGTGCTCGCCTGCCCTGTCGATCACGAAGGCATGGGCGCCGGGAGCCACCGTGGCGAGCGGGACGCCGATCGGGCGGCGGGGCTCGGCGTCCCACGCGACGGCGCGACCGTCGATCGAGAGGGTGACGGTGATGCTGGGGCCGGCCACGGCTGCGGAGACGCTCTCGGCGTGTCCGCGCAGCGTCGGCTCCACGGCCGACCCCGTGCTCAGGTC
>JACCWH010000002.1 GCA_013697735.1 Trueperaceae bacterium
GGTCGAGGAGGGGTTCTTCTGGAACTTCGTCGACGCTCCGACCATCACGGAGGCGCGTCTCGACGTCGCGCGTGACGTGGTGGAGCACGGACTCGAGACCCCCGGGCGCTACCGCGCCGCCCGCGATCTGCTCCTCGCTCGCGTCGGCCGCACGGCATCGGGCTTCGATGCGTCGCAGCTCGACGGCGAGGGGCCGCTCGCGGCCGCCGAGCGGCTGGCCCTCGCGCTCGACGGCGGCGTCCTGCCCGTGCAGGGCCCACCCGGTGCCGGGAAGTCCTATACGGCCGCGCGCACGATCCTGGCGCTCGTCGCCGCCGGCCAGCGCGTCGCAGTGACCGCGCTCTCGCACAAGGCCATCGGCAACCTCCTCGAGAAGGTCGTCGAGGCGGCGGCGGAGTCGGGCGTCGCCGTGCGCGTGGGCCAGCAGGTGGGGAAGGACCGCGAGCCGGCGGCGGGCGTGAAGGTCTTTCCGAAGGCGGCCGACGTCAAAGCGGCCCTCGACGGCGGAGCGGTCGACGTGGTCGGCGGCACCGCTTGGGCGTGGACGCGCCCCGAGTTCCGTGAGGCGTTCGACACCGTGGTGATCGACGAAGCTGGGCAGTTCAGCCTCGCGACGGCGCTCTCCGTCGCCACGGCCGGTCGCAGCATGCTCCTGCTCGGCGATCCGCAGCAGCTCACGCAGCCGATCCAGGGGGCGCACCCCGACGGTGCGGAGGTCTCCGCGCTCCAGCACCTGCTGGCCGGGCACGCGACGCTGCCCGGGCGAGGGCTCTTCCTGGAGGAGACGTACCGCCTGCCCCCATCCATCGCGGGCTACGTCTCGCGGTCCTTCTACGAGGGGCGCCTGCGCGCGATCCCAGGCAACGAGCGGCTCGCGCTCGCCGGCACGGACGGCTTCGACGGCGCCGGCATCACCTACTTGCCGGTCGCGCACGTGGGCCGAGATGGCGTCGCCCCCGAGGAGGTCGAGGAGGCGCGCCGCGTGATCGAGCGGATCGTGCGTCCCGGCGCCCGCTTCATCGATAAGGAGGGCTGCGAGCACGATTTGACGCACGCCGACGTGATGGTGATCGCGCCGTTCAACCGGCACGTCGACGCTTTGGCCCAGGGTCTGCCGAAGGGCGTGCAGGTCGGCACCGTCGACCGGATGCAGGGTCGGGAGGCGCCGGTCGTGATGTACGCGCTGGGCGTGTCGACGCTCGACCTGGCGCCGCGCGGGGTGGAGTTCCTGTTCGACCTCCACCGCTGCAACGTCGCGGTGTCGCGCGCGCAGGCGCGGGCGGTGGTACTGGCGAGCCCGGCGCTCTTCGACGCGCTGCCGGGCACGCCGGAGGGGTTGCGGTTGGCGAATGCGCACGTGCGGTTGGTGGAGGGGTAAGGGGGAGGGGCACCGCTCCCCCGTATTTCACGGGCGCCTCGAGCGAGCATCGCGTGAGTGTGCGTGATCTCCGCAACCATGGCTGAGACCTCTGGAACCGCGTTGCGCGGAGGCTGTGCGGACCATGCCCACGGTCCTGCGACAAGGGCCCTACAGGGTCTACTGCCACAGCCACGAATCGAACGAGCCGCCCCACGTTCATGTGGACCGCGACGACGAGTCGGCGAAGCTCTGGCTGCGGCCTGTGAGGATGGCGCGAAACACGGGCTTCGCGCCTGCGGAGTTGCGGACTATCGCGCGGCTCATCGCGGAGCGTGAAAGCATGCTCTTGGAGGCATGGCATGAGCACTGCGGCAGGTAGCGCCGACGAACGCGTGCAGGACGTCTGGTTCGCGGATGACGAGTTCACCGTGACCCTCTCGGATGGGCGAAGGATCTCCGTCCCGCTCGCCTGGTACCCGCGGCTCTTGGCCGCGCCGCCGGAGGAGCGAGCGAACTGGCAGATCAGCGGCGGCGGCTTCGGCATCCACTGGCCCGACATCGATGAGGACCTGAGCACGGAAGGCCTGCTGCGTGGGGCTCGGGCTCCGGGGGCGAGACGCGAGCAGGGACGCGCTTGAGTTGTGGAACGGGCCCTCGCACGTACGGTCGCACCCTTCGGTCGGACCGTCTCGTTAACCTTGCAAAATGAAAGTCTGACCTTGAATATGCAAGGTTGATTCGGCGGCGACGAGTCTGGATGTCCGCGACGCACGGGCACGGTTTCCGATCGTCGCGTTGGTCGGGCCCCGCCAACGTGGCGCGGCTGGCCGAGCCAGAGTTGTACCTGGAGCAGCATGAGGACGCACTGGTCGTCCTGGACGAGGTGCAGCGCGTACCGGAACTCTTCCCGGTGTTGCGGACTCTCGTCGATGCCCGCAGGACTCCGCTTCATTTCATCATCCTCGGCTCGGCTTCACCGGATCTCCTGCGGCCATCCTCGGAGTCGCTCGCCGGGCGGGTCCGCTACTTCGAGTTGTGTCCGTTCACCCTCGATGAGGTCGCTCACCTGCCCGATGCGCTTCGGCGCCTGTGGCTCCGTGGTGGGTCCCGGAGAGCATCCTGCCGAGCGCGAAGCTGATTCGCGCGAGTGGCGCACTTCGTGATGGCGTGCCGGGTCAATCGAGATCCGTCCGCACGCATCGCGACGCGGAAGGGTATCGGAGGTCAACTGCGTTGAG
>JACCWH010000003.1 GCA_013697735.1 Trueperaceae bacterium
TCGAGGATCTCGTAGTGGGCGCGGCCGAGCGCGCCTTTGATGTATGCCTGTAGCATCAGTCGACCTCGTGGAAGAGCGAAACTCGTCGATAGAGCATACCCGCTTGCGTTGGCAGAACGTGCCACTAGACTTTCGCTGCCGCCTTGCGCCGTGGCGCGGCCGATCGCGTCCGGCGACGAATCGGAAGTGCCGTCACGGCGGGAGCGGAAGTACATCGGCGGTGACAGCACGATGACGCCGAACAACTGCTTCCCGAAGTGGGGCCCGAAATTCTGGAGGTCACCCGTGATGAGATGGGTGGCTCGAGCGGCCAGAGCCCCAGCCACGATCGGCCAATCCTGTTCGGGTAGGGGTACGCCCTGCCTCGAGGCCACGTTCATGGTGCCGGCCGGCACCCGCTGTACGTCCCCCATGAGCACGTCGAACCGATCGAGTTGGCCGGTCTCACCGAGGTTGCGCCGAGCCTCCTCCACGGCGTACTCCGAACTGTGGATCGTGGTCACCGGTAACCGCCAGAGCCGCACCACGCCCGCGTCCGCCCGATAGGCCGCGGAGAACAACACGGTCGCATCGAGAAACGATCGGTCCATGGCTCACGCATCCGGTCGGAGATGCGGAACCTCCTCGGGGTCCAATCCGAGCCGGCGGACCTCCTCGACCGCCGCCTGATAGTCCACCTCATCGACGGCATTCGTCAGCAGGAACTCGGCGCGGCGGAGGGCCCCGTAGATCTCGAGAGGCACCGTCATGGCGGGGCGAATGAGCACACCCTCCGGCGTCGCCTCCATCACCACCTCGGTTCCTTCCTCCAAACCGAACAAGCCGCGCAATCGCGACGGGATCACGAGCGTGCCGCGCTTACCCACCCGACCGGATTCGGAGCGACCCATGACGACCACCGACAATCAGATTATCAGAATCTCTGAATCGAGAGAGGCTTCACTGGCGAGCACTCGACCTCGATCACCGCTGGCACGCAGACAGCTACGTCGTGCCCTGCTCTACCAGGCACGCACCGAGGGACGGGTGATGATGCACGCATGTCCGCTCGCGTGCCGGATCCCCTGGATTCAGACGACGAGGTACAGGCGATCGAAGGAGAGATCGAGCGCCTGGAACGACGCCTATCCGACCTCCGAGCCGAGCTCGCCGAGGCGCGGAACGCGCGGTCGGTCGCCACGATTCGCGACGCACCCGGGCGAACCGTCAGCGTCCCGCCGGCGCCGGAGCGACCGTTCGCGGCCATCGACAAGTGGTCGCAGCCCCAGGACAAGATCGCGCTCTTCCGCTCCCTGTTCGTCGGGCGCGACGACGTGTTTGCGACGAGATGGGTCAGTGTTCGCACCGGGAAGAGCGGATGGTCGCCCGCCGTCCACAGCGGCTACTACAGCGACGCCGTGTCCGACGCAGACCTGCTTCCGGTCACGGACGAGGTCATCGATCGTCACCTTCGCGGCGTCGACGATGAGGGCCGTGAGGTGCACGTCGGCATCTATCCCATGCTGACGGACGACAGCTGCCGCTTGCTCGTGTGCGACTTCGACGGTCACGAGTGGCGGGCCGACGCCGCTGCCTACGCCGCTGCCTGTCGAGATCGGAGCTTCACGGCGGCGACGGAGGTGTCGCGCTCGGGCGACGGCGCCCATGTCTGGCTCTTCTTCGACAAGGCCGTACCCGCCCAACGTGCGCGTGCCTTCGGCATGCACCTCCTCCGCACGGCGATGAATGCCAGGGGCACCATGAGCCTCAGCAGTTACGACCGCTTCTTCCCGGCCCAGGATCTGCTGCCTCGCCAGTCGCCCGGACGCCTGCGACTCGGCAACTTGATCGCCCTGCCGCTCCAGGGCACCTGCCGGCGCCGAGGAACCACGGTGTTCGTAGACCCCGAGACGTGGACCCCGTTCGAAGACCAGTTCGCGTTCCTCGCCGCCCTCGAGCCCGTGACACTCGGAAGGGCCGCGAGTTCACCGGAAGCAATTTCGCCAGTCCGGCATGGGCCGATCGCTCCCGGGACGACGGACTGGCGTCATGAGAGACCCCGAACTGCGATCACTCCAGCGGCCGACACGGCGCACGCTCGCTCGGAGCACTCGATCACGATCGAACTCGACTCGACCATCCAGATCGCGACGCACGGATTGCCCAGTTGGGTCATCGCGGAACTCAAGCACACGGCTTCTCTGCCCAATCCGGAGTTCTACCGCCGCCAAGCGCAGCGATTCAGCACGTTCGGGACGCCACGGCTCGTCTCCTGCTTCCACCACGACGAAGTGCAGCTGGCACTGCCCCGAGGACTCCTCGACTCGGTGGAACGGATCATGCGCGACGCACGCCTCCGCGTCACATTGGTGGATCGATTGCCCGATCGCAAGAGGATCGCGATCACCTTCCGAGGTGAGCTCACAGAGAAGCAAGAGCAGGCAGTATCATCGCTCCTGCCCCACGACACGGGCGTGCTGGTGGCCCCGCCAGGCTCGGGCAAGACCGTCATGGCGTGCCGCATGATCGCCGAGCGCGCAGTCCCCACCGCAATCATCGTCAACCGCTCGGAGTTGGCCATCCAGTGGCGCGAGCGCCTCTGCCAATTCCTCGACATCCCAGCAGATCGAATCGGCCAACTCGGCGGCGGCAAACGAAAGCGTCGCGGCATCATCGACATCATCATGCTGCAGAGCGTCGCCCGGCGAACGGCCGATCCGGCCGTGCTGAACGAGTACGGGTTCGTCGTCGCGGACGAGTGCCACGCCTTGGGCGCGCCTGCTGCGGAAGCCGCCATCCGACAGGTCGCCGTCCGGAAGTGGCTGGGCCTGACCGCAACCCCCTACCGCGCCGATCACATGGACGCCATCATCACGATGCAGTGCGGCCCGATCCGCCACGTGATGGACCGCGTCGAGTCGCATGACCGCGAACTCATCGTGCACGACACCGCCTTCGTGACCGACGAGCCCGGCACCGACGGCCCATCGATCCAAGCCCTCTACAACGAGATCGCGTCCGACGCGACCCGCAACCGCCAGATCTGCCGCGACGTCGCCCGAGCCCACGAAGCGGGGAGAAACAGCCTCATTCTCTCCAACCGGGTGGACCACGTCGAGCGACTCGTCGAACATCTTCGTGCCGATGGTGTGGATGCGCTCGTCCTGCACGGCAGGCTCAGGCCCGAAGTACGCCGCGCCGTGCGCGCCGAGCTCGCGCGCCCAGGCGGCACGACGCCACTCACGCTCGTCGCCATCGACCGCGTCGCGGGCGAAGGTCTCGATCTTCCGAGGCTCGACACGCTCTTCCTCGCGGTACCGATCTCCTTCCGAGGACGGGTGGTCCAGAATCTCGGCCGCATCACCCGCACATCTCGCCAGACGTCCACCCCTGCACACGTGCACGACTACCGAGACGTGCGCGTCCCGCTGCTCGAGCGCATGTACCGCAAGCGGCACCGCGTGATGCTGAAGCAGGGCTTCGCGGTTGCGGACGCCGCAGCGCGCCGAGCGTCTCAGCCTGGACTCGAGCTCGATGCTCGCGATGTGACCGACGCGTAGGCAACGTCACGTAGGATGTGACGTTGGCGCGAGAGAAGGCGAGATCCGACTTCGGTAGCAAGGCTGGCGACCAAGGCCACTGACGAGGCATTCGAGCCTCCATGGAGGCACATTAGTCATCCGCTTGACTAGGCGCACTCGGGGCTCTATCATCGACGCATGAGCACGGTCAGCGTGCACGAAGCCAAGACGCACCTTTCGCGCCTCCTCCAGCAGGTGGAAGCTGGCGAGGAGGTCGTCATCACACGGGCCGGCGAACCGGTCGCGTACTTGGTTGCGGTCGGTCCAAAACTTCCACGGGAATCGGGCCGCCTCAAGCACGCCATTCAGATCGGGGACGACTTCGAGGCTCCACTGCCGGACTCGTTCTGGACCGGCGGCGATTGAAGGTCCTCCTCGACACCCACGCCCTGCTGTGGTGGGTCACAGACGATCCAAGACTCAGCGACCCAGCGCGTGACGCCATCGTCACCGCCGACGTCGCGGTGAGCGTGGTCTCGCTCTGGGAGATCGAGATCAAGCGCGGTCTGGGCCGCATCGATGTCGACCCGCGAGCGCTGATTCGCGAAGTCAGCCAGACCAAAGGCTTCCGCATGCTGGAGATCCGTGCCACGCACGTGCTGACACTCGGCGAACTACCGCTCCTTCACAAAGATCCCTTCGATCGGATGCTGATCGCGCAGGCGATTCGCGATCGGCTGACACTCGTGTCGTGTGATGAAGCGATCCACCGCTACCAGGTCGACGTCGCGTGGTGAGGGCCAGGCCGGGCGATGAGCCTTGCTGATCTCGGTGCCAGGTCGGCCACCGGACCACCTCGCCCCCGTTCTACGAAACAGCATCCTCGAGCAGGCGATGCTCAACGAGGAGAGTGACACCTGGCAGAGCTCAAACCGGCTGCTACGAGAAGCTGGTCGCGGCGGAGCCACCGCGTAACGTCGTCGCAACGCTTGCTCTCGATGCCATTCGGGGAGACGTGTTCGATGCCCTCGTCGACGACATCCTGTCGCGCCGGCTTCTACCCGGGGCTCCGTTGGCGGAGCGTGCGCTGGCGGAACGGTTCGGGCTGAGCCGCACCCCGATCCGCGAGGTCCTGCTGCGTCTCCAAGGCGAGTACCTCGTCGACTTCTATCCAAACCAAGGCGCGTTCGTGCGACGCCTCACTCCGAACGACGTACGCGACCTGTTCCAGTTGCGTGAAGCGCTCGAGCCCCTAGCCGCGGGCCTCGCGGCGACGAGGCGACCGAACGATGAGATCACCGAGTTGATGCAGGCCTACGCGGCACTCGGCGACCCCAACGAGGCCACACCCGACGCCATGACGGAGCTGGGTGAGCGACTGCACGACGCCAATGCCGCGTGGTCCGGCAATGCGCTCCTCCTCGACATCTATGCGACCCTCCGCAAGCAGACGCGACTCGTTCGGAGCATGACGAGCACCCACCACGACGTGGAGGCCGTGTCGTTCGGCGAGCACGTGGCCGTCCTCGAGGCACTGCGGCTCCGTGACGCCGTTGCTGCGAGGGAGGGCATGATGCGGCACCTGCAGCGATCGCACTCCGTGGTCATCGACCTAATGATCCGCTCTTAAAGAGCGGAGCGACGACACGCATTGGAGGCACGATGAATACTTCAGCATGGTTCTCCGACCCGGCGACACGGGCAAACCTGGACCACGTGAGTACCGCGACCATCACCACACAGCTCATGAAGCGTGGTTTCCGTACCCGCTTCATGCTCGACGTCGCGCCCTTGCGGCCGGGCCAACGGATGGTCGGTCCGGCGCGCACGCTTCGCTACGTGCCGATGCGCGAGGACCTGGACACGCTGGCGTCCCTCGGCGCACGCACGAACGCTCAGCGGTACTCATCGAGAGCATCGGCGCCGGCGACGTGTTCGTGATCGAGGCGATGGGCCTTACGGGCGCGGGGTCGCTCAGGAGCATCCTCGCGCTGCGACTACAGGTGCTCGGCGCAGCCGGCATTGTCACCGACGGCTCGTACCGCGACACACCCGGCATTGCTGAACTCGACATCCCCGCGTATGCCCGGAGCCAAAATGCCAACACGAACCTAACCCTCTACCACCCCGCCGACGTCGACGTCGTGATCGGCTGCGACGGCGTGATGGTAGAACCGGGCGATGCCGTGGTCGGTGACGCCGAAGGCGTCGTGGTGATCCCAAAGCACCTGGTGGAGGAAGTAGCGCGAGACGCCGTCGATCAGGAGGTGCGCGAGCAGTTCATCTACGAACGGGTCCGCGACGGCGCAAGCGTGTTCGACGTCTATCCGCTCAATACGACTGAGTCGGAGCGCTACAGGCAATGGCGTGGCGACGACGACCCCTTCACCTTGCTCGGCACTTCGACGGCGGAGCGGCATGCCTGAACTTCCCGAGCGGCCCCTCTACTGGCCGAACTTCCGGCGTGAGCACTTCGAGGCGGCTCGCGCCGACGCGCCAGTCGTGGTCATGCCCATCGGCTCCATCGAGCAGCACGGGGTCCCCACTGCCCGGTCGACGTCGATCTCAGCGGCCCGCTGGCGATCGCCATGGAGGCCTCGAAGCTCGCGACGGACTTCCCACTTGTGGTCGCGCAGGAGGTGCCCTTTGGCTTCACGCACTACAACCAGGGGTTCCCGGGGACGATCACGCTCCAGCTCGAGACGTTCATTGACTTGGTGTCCGACGTCGCGCTCTCGATCCACCGCAACGGCTTCGAGCGAGTTGTGCTCCTCAACGGGCACGGCGGCAACCACCACCCCCTCAAGTCGATCGCCGCCAAGCTCGCCGAGCACGATCTGTTCGCGCTCGCGTTCAGCCACTGGGATCTCGTGCCCGAGCTGCGCACTTGGAGCGAGCGCGACACGTCTATCGGCCACGCGGGCGAGTGGGAGACGTCGATCCAGCTGCACCTGCGCCCGCACCTCGTCGACCGCTCCCGACAGGTCGTCGAGACCTGGGTGCCGTCGGTCGATCCTGCCTTCGCGGCCTTCGCCGTCTTCCCTGAACGGCAGCGGGAGACAGCGCAGGGCGTGATGGGCGATCCGACGGTCGCCAGCGCGGAAATGGGGGCGAAGTACGTCGCGAAGGCTTCGGAGCGACTCGTCGAGCTAGCTCGCGCCTACCGGAGGCAGGACGTCCGCCGCTACCGACACGCTCCGAGCGAGAGCCCGGCAACATGATGTTCGGTCGTCGCCGTCGTGTACGTGTGAGGGAGGCGGTCACGGGCTTGAGCCCTGAGGCGGGAAGATCTCGGCGGCCGGCCACCCTCAATAGTACGTGGCGGGCAACCTCGTGAGGCTGTGGGTGCACCACGCTGTGGCCCGTCAGGACTGTTGGTCTCATGCGGACAGCCGGGTCTCATCGAGGGGGTCGAGAGGCAAGCGGCGGTGGCCCTATGCGCAGGCCCAGCGCGAACGCTGGAAACCCAACCAACCACATCAGGGGCCGAGGCCAAGAACTGAGGTATATCAGTGAGCGACCGGCGCGGTTTCGGTGCGGTTTACGAGGAGCTCGGAGCCCGCCCACTCATCAATGCCGCAGGCACCAAGACCCGCCTCGGTGGCGGTCGGATGGCCGAAGCCGTCCTCCACGCGATGCAGGAGGCGGCCAAGGCCTCCGTCGGCCGACCTCCAGGGAGCAGCGAGTCGCATCATCGCTGACGTGACCGGTAGTGAAGCCGGCTATGTAACAGCCGGGGCGGCGGCCGGCCTGCTTCTCGGTGCCGCCGCCTGCCTAGCCGGCGACAACCCGGCGGCGATCGACCGGCTGCCCGAAACCGACGGCGCTCCGAACGAAATCGTGATCTTCCGCTCGCACCGCAATTCCTACGATCATGCCTGGCGGGCGGCTGGCGCCCGTCTTGTGGAAGTCGGCCTGGACGATCGCACGGCCGGCAGCGGTGTTCGTGACCTCGATCCCTGGGAACTCGGGGCCGCCATCGGCGAGCGGACGGTGGCGCTCGCGTACGTGGCAAACGTGTATGACCGTCCTCAGCTCTCGATGTTCGTCGATATTGCGCGTCGCCACGAATTGCCGGTGCTTGTGGACGCCGCAGGACAGTTGCCGCCGCGCGAGAACCTTCGCTCCTTTGTCGCGGCCGGCGCCGACCTCGTCGTGTTCAGCGGCGGTAAGGCCATCGGCGGCCCCCAGAACACGGGCTTCCTGTGCGGTCGTCGGGCGCTGGTGCGCGCGGCAGCACTGGCGCCACGGGATCGGACGCTCAGCCAAGGTTGCCAAGGAGCAGGTGGTCGGCGCACTCGTCGCCCTCCGCCGCTTCGCGGAAGGGGAATGGCCCGAGGACATCTCGGCTAAGACCCTCCTCGCCGACGAGCTGGTCGCCCTCGGCCAGCGTAGCGACCGAGTCGTTGCGAACCGAACGGAGCACGAGATCCCACGCGTGCGGCTGAAGTTCGAAGATCCGCAAGCGGCACGAAGCTTCGTCGAGATGCTCATCTCCGGCAAACCCGCCATCGCGGTCGATACCGCCGACGTCGATGCGGGGCGCCTCGCGATCGACACGATGGGCTGAACGACGAAACCGGGCGCGTCGTGCTTTCTCGTGTCGCCCTCGCGCTTGAGCTCGAGAGCTAGTGGAGAAGACCGCGGCACTCCTCTACGTTAGCCGCTCGACCACGGCTACGCCGCCGCTTGCAAGCGCATGCGTGGCATCGCCGACCTTGAGGAATGGCGCTCGCGCATGGCCGGCGTCCAGGCAAGTAAGCGATGTCATTCGTCCTCCCGCCGTGACACGTACACCGGAGAGCTCCACGCCTTCGCCCGGTCCCGCTGCACGACCCGGACCCAGTAGGCGAGGTCACCCAGGGGCGCGTCCGAGTCGGTGTACGTCAACGTCAAGCTCCTCGGAGCGGCAGCGCTCGGCGCCGGGGCGATCGTGACCCGCCGGTCGACCGGACCGGCTTCGACGACGAACGGTTCCGTCTCCACCTCGCCCAGCCGGAACGTGAACTCGCACGGCGCCGACGAGAAGCGAAGCCTCGCGTCGGCGCCACCATGGCACCTGATGATCGCTCCCACCTCGTTGCCGGCGGTGGTGCTCAGCCATGAAATCGTGGTCGCATCCTCGAGCCGGAGGCCGCCGTCTGGCGCGAAGTAGCCGAGCGGATGCGTCTCGAGGAACGCTCCTCCGTCGATCCGTAGGGTGCCATTCCACGAGAGCCGCTGGGCCTGGGCAGAGCCACGCGCGCCCGTGCCGCTCCACAGGACCTGGATGCAGCGCTCGCCCGGCGCCGGCGCCGGCGCGTGAGAGGCCCGCCAACGGTGAATCGGCACGGTACCTCGCAACACGTCGACCTCGGCGAGCGGGGCCGTGCCGGTCACCTGCAGCGTGACGGTGGGATGGCCGCCCGTCTCGTACTCCGAGCCCATCGCATGACCGTCGACGTCCATCGCGAGGACGATCCGCTCTCCACTCGTGGCGTAGCAGCGGCGCTGCTGGAAGGCCTGCCACAGCGCCGACCGCGTCAGCTCGGGAGCGTACACGGCCGTGAGGCCGTTGGGCACGTTCCTGATCAGACCGTGACCGGGCTGATCCGCGCCGGGCCGACCCATCACGCCGTCGGTCCCGGCCGTGATCCCGACGCGGTAGCCGCGCTCGATCACGTCGGCGATGAACCACTCGATCGTGCCGTGCGTGGAGTGGATCTCCGCGAGACGTTCGATGCGGCCGTCGTGCCAGGCGACATTCGTCATGCGTCCACCGACGTGGATGTTCACCAAGACGTCCTCCTCGCGGAACGCCCGGTGAAACTCCGCCGCCGTCGGGATGTCGGGTTCGGGATCCGGGTCGGTTTCGAGGAAGTACCTTCCTGAGCGCCGCAAGCGCGACTCATCGCGTCGGTAGAAGACGTTCCGGTCACCACCTTCGGGTGTTTCCGGACTCCATTCGCAGCCCAAGAAGGTGACGAACGTGCCGGGATCGTCGAATTCCTCGGCTGCGCGGCGGAGCTGGTTCCAGTCCTCCTCGGTGACGTAGTGATCGTTCGACTGCTCGCTCGCGAACTGCAGGGCGGCGGACGCTCGAGCGTACGTGTAGTGTTCCGCCACGCTCCCCCTCCCGCAACCAATGGCGCTCTGGCCGGCGTGGAGGTCGCCCCAAAAGAGCCGCTCCATTGGCATTCCCTCGGTCACGAGCACCGGGTTGCTCTGCGCGACGAAACCCCCATCGTCCCTCGAGGGATCACGTACCTGGACCCGCAGCGAGTACGTCCCCTTGCGCGCGAGCGTGACCGCGAGAGACAGCGAGGTGCCGTCCTCGGCAATCGAGGCCGAGGCTTCCAGCGGTACCGGCTGGGCCTGGCCGGGGCGGACGTCTCCGGACGTCGACTCCGACGCGAGACCGCTGGAACCGAGGTCGAACGCCGCGACGCGAACGCGCTCGCCCTCGGCACCCGCCGACCCGAGCGGAAGTCGCGTGGGATTGCCCCAGCGATCCTCGGCGCGCAGGAGCAGTTCGAACGGCGCTTCGGCCACCGCCTGCGATGGAGCGATCGCCACGAGGCGCGACGCAGGCCCCGCCACCAGTGGCACCGTCGGTGGGTCGGCGAGCCGCAGCCAGCGGATGCCGCCGTCGACCCGCGTCCCGTCGGGATCGACCATCAAAACGAATCCCGCCGCCGAAGAGGCGCAGCTCGGCGCGCGCCAGCCGCGGCCGCCGCCGCGGCGATCACCGCACACGATCCGCACCCGGTCGCCTGGAGCGAGCGATCCAGCCTCCACGCGCACGATCACCACGTGGTGCCACGGCTCGACGCCGCCCATCCGATCGTAACGAGGCGCGACGCGAACGCCACTCGTGCAAGCGTCCAACTCGACGCCCAGGTACCCGTCTCCTGCCGCGTCGTGGCTTTGCAGGTCGTGCCAGTCGTAGGGCCAGCGCCAGCAGATGCCGAGGTGCCCCTCGGTAGCCACGCCGGAATCGCCGACCTCGAACGTGAAGGAGACGGTGGTGAACTCGCCCACGTGCAGGGGACGGGCACACTCGACGCTGCAGCGACCGAGCCGTCGTTCACGCTCGCGCTCGTCGAGTTCGGGCAGGTTGAGCAGCGTCGGGAAGCCCGGCCCACGATGATGACCGATCACCATGAGGGGGTCCTCGTCGAGGCGGCAACGTGGTTCACAGGTTCTTGAGCCGCGGATCGAGGAAGTCCCGGAGTCCATCTCCGATGAGGTTGAGGCCCAACACGAAGACCGCGATGGCGACGCCCGGCGGGACCGCCGTCCAAGGCGCGCGCTCCATGTGCGGCCGTGCTTCGCTGAGCATGATCCCCCAGCTGGCGAAGTCGGGCGGCAGCCCGGCTCCCAAGAATGTGAGTGACGCCTCGGCGAGCACGGCGTGGGCGAAGGTGAAGGTGCCTTGCACGATGAGGGGAGACATCGAATTCGGGAGCACGTGCAGGCCGAGGATCCTGACGGTGGACGCACCGAGCGCACCGGCGGCATGCACGTACTCGAGCTCCTTGATCTGCAGGACGCTGCCGCGGACCAGTCTCGCCATGCGGGGGCCGTAGACGATGCCGAGCGCCACGACGATGTTGGCGAGGCTCGGCCCGAGTGCTGCCATGAGCGCGATGGCTAGGAGGATCGGTGGGAAGGCCAGGAGCGCGTCTACGAAGCGCATGACCACCTGGTCCAAGGCACTGGAATACCCGGCTGCGAGACCGAGAACGATGCCGATGGCCATCGACAGCAGAACCACGAGGAACGACGCGAGGAGCGAGATGCGCGCACCGTGCACGATGCGACTGAACACATCGCGGCCAAGATGGTCGGTGCCGAGCAGGTAGCGCTCGGACGGGGCCTGCAGACGGTCGCGCACGGCGAAAGCGGCCGGATCATGCTGAGCCAGCCAAGGCGCGAACGCGCCGGCGAACACGATGAGCGTCACGAGAGCAACACCGAGCAGCACGATGGGACGCTTGAACATGATCGACCGCCGGAGCCTGGCGGTCATCAGTACCGAATCCGTGGATCGGCCACCGTATAGAGCAGGTCGATCAGCAGGTTCACGAGGACGTAGATCACGGCGATCACGAGGACCACGCCCTGGATGACCGGATAGTCTCGGCGGGCGATCGACGATACGACGAGGCGTCCGACGCCGGGGATCGTGAAGACGGTTTCGGTCACCACCGCCCCTCCGAGCAGGACTCCGAGCGCCAGCCCCACGACCGTCAAGATGGGAATCATGGCGTTCCGCAAAGCATGCTTGCCGACCACGACCGCTTCGCCGAGCCCTTTGCTTCGCGCCGAGCGAACGTAGTCCTGGCCGAGCGTGTCGAGCATCGCCGCCCGGGTGATCCGGCTGATCAGCGCCGACTCCGAGAATCCGAGCGTCACGATCGGCAGTGCAAGGTAGCGGAGGGTGTTGAGCAGGTTGCCTTCGGCGATCGGGACATAGCCCCCCGAAGGCAGTATGCCGAAGCCAACGGCGAAGACGAGGATCAGCATCATGCCGAGCCAGAAGTTCGGGATACAGAGGCCGAGAAGGGCGACGACGGCCAGGCCCTGATCGACGATGGAGCCCCGCCGCACTGCGGCGACGATACCTGCGGGCACACCGATGAGGACGGCGAGGCCCAGCGCGAAGACCGTCAAGATGAACGTCGGCTCTGCCCGCTCCCAGATCGCCTGTGCCACGGGTCGCTGCAAGAAGAGCGAGCGGCCCAGATCTCCGCGCACCAACTGCCCGAGCCAACTGACGTACTGCTCGATGATTGGCCGGTCGAGACCGAGCTGCTGCCGGATCCGTTCCACGTCGGCGGCGCTCGCGACGTCGCCCGCCATGATCCGAGCCGGGTCGCCCGGCGTGAAGTGCACGATGCCGAAGATCACCAACGACACGATCAAGAGCGTGAAGACGCTGGCGACCAGGCGCCGGACGAGATATTGCGTCATCGCCGTGGCAACCCGGGTCCCGCACGTGCGCGATACGGCTCTGCGGGAGCTTCATCGCCCCCGCAGAGCCTCGGCACACCCTCCATCATCCGGTGGTCTACCTGTCGAACCACGCATCCCAGACGATCATGAAGTAGCCCGCGTCCTGGTGGTCTTGGACGTCGGCTCTGACGCCCTCGACGAAGATGAACTGTCCGATGATCGACGTGGGCATCTCCTCGTAGTAGAGCTCCACGACCTCGTCCCACACCTGCATCCGCTCCTGCGGATCGACGGTGGCGTGCAGTCGCGTCACGAGCTCCTCTCGGCGGTCGGAGACCCACCACCCGTCCCAGCTGTCGGTGAGGTAGTTCGCGAGGATCGGATCCGAGGAGAAGTCGTGGCCGGTCGTGTTGATGTCCCATACCTCGGGGTCTCCCCGGAACTCGAAGAAGGCCGCCGACTCGAGCGAGATGATCTCGACGTTGAAGCCGGCCGCGCGCACCTGCGCGGCGGCGATCTGCGTGGCGGCGAAGTGATCGGCGTTGCCGGGGCGCGTGATCCAGCGGATCGGTCGCCCGTCGTAACCGGCCTCCTCTGCGAGCCGCCTCGCCTCCTCCGGATCCCCCATGTTGTACTGGTCGCGGCCGATCTCGGTCGCCCACGCCGGGTTCCCTGGCAGGACGTTATGGTTGAGCGCCCAGAACTCCTCATCGCCGTAGGCGGCGATGAGCTGCTCCTCCATGTCCATGGCCGTGTGGATCGCACGCCGCAGCTCGGTAGAGAGAGACGACTTGTTGTAGTTGTGCATGATGAACCCGCTCGGGTCGACCAGCACCGGCCGCGTGCCGGGATCGTCGACGAGCGTCCGGTACGCATCGGTGGAGAGTCGCATCGCGACGTCGTAGTCGCCCGCGCGGAGTCCCACCTCGCGCGCCGATACTTCGGAGACCGGGAGGAAGAGCACCTCGTCGAAGTAGGGCGTCTTGCTGCCGGCCCACAACTCGAGCCCCTCTCCCAGCGACGTGTAGTTCTCGTAGCGCTCGACCCGGATGTGACGATCGGGCAGGAACTCGACGAAACGGAACGGGCCGGTGCCGATGTGCTCCTCGATGGCGACGTCGGGGTAGCGCTCGATGATTTCCCGCGGGTAGACGGCTGCAGCCGCGTTGGGGTGAGCGAGGAGCGGGAGCAACGGTGCGAACGTCGTCGACAGCTGGACCTCGAAGCGCTGATCATCGAGTACGGTGACGCGTTCGATCGGGGCCGTGCGTCCGCGAACCGAGACGCGATTCCAGCGCTCTATCGAGGCCGCGACATCCTCGGCGGTCATCGGCTGACCGTTGTGGAACTCCACGCCCTCGGCGACGGTGAACTCGTAGGTCATGCCGTCATCGCTGATGGTCCACTCGCGGACGAGCGCCGGCTGGATCTGGTAGTTCGAATCGAACGCCAGCGGCATCTCCATCCAGTGCCCGGCCACGACCGTCGTCAGCGCGTCGGTGGTGAACTGGAGGTCGAGCACCGACGGCTCGTAGACGATCGCGGCGCGCATGGTGCCACCGAACCGCTCTTCATCCGCCGCGAACGAGACGACCGACGACGCGAGCAGCAGCGACATCGCCATAGCGATGATCACTCCCGTCCGCCGCCCCTCACTGAAGCTGCGTGAACCCATGCCACTACCTCCTGGATAGCCACCCGGAGCGGCACCTCTAGGGCCGATCCGGCTTGAACGATCGTACGCGAATGCCCGAGGATAGCACCTTGCACGGCACCGGCTCCGTGACTGCGACGCAAGGTACACACCCGGAGGCACACCATCAGCCGAATGACGGCTCCTCACCTGGGGCCGGCGAGTTGTCGAACGTGCCGCGGGCGATGACGGCCTCGCGGCCTCCGAATGCAGCGACTTTCGCCCGTTGGTCCTCTTTTGCCCGCGCGTCCGTCGCTTCGGGATCGAGCAGGCTACGGAGTTCTGCCTCGAGCGCCTCGAGCTCACCGCGATGCTCGCTGGAGCCGGCCAGGTCGTGCCGCTCCTCCGGGTCGCGCTCCAGATCGAAGAGCTGGGGAGGATCGCCGACGTAGTGAACGTACTTGTAGCGCCCGCTGCGCAGCATGAAGATCGCGTTGCGCGCTCCGACCGCGTGGTACTCGCTGAAGACCGTGCGCTCGCGGTCGTCGCCTCGAGCGGCCTGCCACAGTGATCGACCCGGCAGGCTGCGATGCGAATCGCTCGCCGCGACTCCAACGGCCTCGAGCACGCTCGGGTAGAGGTCGACGAGCGACGCCGGAGCCTGCACCACCTTGCCGGCTTCGATACCGGGCCCAGCGACGATCAGCGGGATGGCCGCGGATTCCTCGTACATCGTGAACTTGCCGAAGAGGCCTCGCGCCCCGAGGCACTCGCCGTGGTCGGATGCATAGATGATCCGGGTCGTCTCCCGTAGGCCGGCCTCTTCGTGCGCCTGCAGCACCCGTCCGATCTGCGCGTCGAGGTGCGTGCAGACGCCGAGGTAGGCGGCAACGACCCTCCTTACGACCTCCTCGTCGAACGGCTCGGAAAAGTCGAAGAACCTTCGAAAGTGATCGATCGCGGGGTGCCGGGGCCACTCGTCGGCGTGCCACTCCGGTGGCATCGAGAGCGCGGCGGACCAGTATCGATCGAACAGCTCCGGCGGCGCGAGGTAGGGCGGGTGCGGGCAAACGAACGAAAGGAACAACACCCATGGGCGCGCGTCGTCGGCATGCTCCTCGATCCACCGGCAGGCACGCTCGGCGTTGCGCTCGTCGTAGCGCAGGTACCCGGAGTCGCCGGGCCCAGCCTCGATGATGCCGGGACGCTTGTGCCGCCGCGGCGGGTCGTCCCGCACTGCCCCGAGCAGGTCGCCGACACCGTCCACCACATGCAGCGGATCGATTTCGCGCGTGAAGCCGTTGTCGTCCTCGCTCGAACGGAAGTGCAGCTTGCCGATCGAGTCGACCGTGAGGCCCGCCTCGCGCACGGCGTGGGCCCAGCTGCGCACGCTGCCGTCGTAGGGGAACGCGTTGTCCCAGTTGCCGATCTCGTGGACGTAGCGCCCGGTCGCCAGTGACGCGCGGGCCGGTACGCAGATCGGGCAGGTGGTGTAAGCGTTGGTGAACCGCGTCCCCCGCGCCGCGAGCCGGTCGAGGTGTGGTGTCTGTACGACCGGATGTCCGTAGCAGCCGAGGGCATCGCGGCCGTGCTCGTCCGACAGGATGACGATGAGGTTGGTGGGTTCCACGCTCGCGTATCCTACCCGCTCACCACTCCGCGACCGTGCCGTCGACGTTGCGCCAGATGGGGCTCTTCCAGTCG
>JACCWH010000019.1 GCA_013697735.1 Trueperaceae bacterium
CGCCATCGTCACGCGCGACGAAGCCATCGGGAGGTACGCGGTCGAGATCGTCTGGTGAGGCTCGATCGACTGCTTGAGCACCATCGGCCCGGCGACGGGGCGCTGCGAGACCAGCCCCTGGCGGCCACCGTCCGACCCATGTGGGTCGCTGGCACCGGTTCCGGTGGGCGTATTCGGATCGTCGAGTCGTTCGCGAGTGGGGGCCCGCACCGTGGCCACCCTTCCCTACGCACCTGACTCGAGGGCGTTTGGTTGATCGGGCGGACGGCTCTCGCTGAGGAATGCCACAAGTAGGTTCGACATTCAGACAACACCCGCTGCACCATGGTACGCTTCGCAACAGCGGACGGTCCGCACCGACACGAGAGGGCACGGAGCCCCCGCCCAGTCCGAGTCCACGTCCGGAGGCACCATCGATGCGCACGCTCCGGTTCCTGTGCCCCAACGGCCATCTCGGCTTCGCGCCGCTCAAGGTCCCGAGCTTCGAGCTCGGCGTCGCGAACCGGCCGGACTTCATCCTCGCGGACTCCGGCAGTGACGACATCGGTCCCGGACCGCTCGGGCACGACGTGTCCGCTAGCCCGCGGGAGTGGCAGGAGCACGACCTCGAACACATGCTGCTCGCGGCACGTTCGCTCGGCGTGCCGATGATCATCGGGTCGGCCGGCGACACCGGGACCAACAGCCGCGTCGCCCTCTACGTGTCCATGATCCGCGACATCGCACGGCGGCACGGCCTCGCGCCCTTCAGAATCGGGTGGTTCCACTCCGAGGTCGATCGGGAGCGGCTGCGCGCCGCGATCCGCTGCGGCGACGCGATCCGCGGTCTCGACGGCCGCGATGACCTAGACGAGGCGGAGCTCGGCGCAACGTCCCGCGTCGTCGCGGTCGCCGGGATCCACCCCTACGTCGAGCTGCTCGACCGCGGCGCGGACGTCATCATCGGCGGCCGCAGCAGCGACGCCGTCATCTTCGCCGCCCCGGCCATCCGCGCCGGCTTTCCGGCGGCGCTCAGCTACTACCTCGGCAAGGTGCTCGAGTGCGCCAGCTTCTGCGCGGAGCCGTACGGAGCCAAGGAGACGGTGATCGGGTCGATCAGCGATCACGACGTTCAGGTGACCGCCATGCACCCGGAGCAACGCTGCACCGTCGCGTCCGTCGCCGGGCACGCGATGTACGAGCGCTCGAACCCCTACTTCGAGACCGTCGCCGGTGGCGTGCTAGACATGAGCACGTGTCGATACGAGCAGGTCGACGAGCGCACCACCCGCGTCACGGGGCCTCGGTTCGAGCCCGCGACCGAGTTCCGCGTCAAACTCGAGGGTGCCGCCAAGGTCGGCGAGCGCTACGTCGGCGTCGTCGGGATCCGGGACCCGTACACGATCGCGCACGTCGAGGATGTCCTCGAGTGGTCGCGCTCGCAACTGCGGGAACGCTTGGGGGTAGACGGGTACGAGGTCCATTTCAACGTGTTCGGGCGCGACGGTGTGATGGGCGACCTCGAGCCCCTCCGCGACCGCCCGGCCCACGAGCTCTGCGTGGTGGTGCAGGGCATCGCACCCACGTGCGCGAGGGCCGAGGAGGTGGCGATGATCGCCACCCGACAGATGTTCTACGCCCGGTTGCCCGATGTGAAGGGGACCGCGGGAGGCGCAGCGTTCCTGCTCGACGAGGTGATGCCTGCCAGCCCGGCATATCGGTGGTCGCTCAACCACACGATGCGGGTGGACGGGCTGCTGGATCTCTTTCCCACGTTCATCGACGAGGTCGCGCCCGCGTGAAACACCCAGTGAGCACCGCCCGACTCGACGAGCTCGCCAAGACGATTCGAAGCAAGAACGCCGGCGTCGACAGGATCACGTTCGACGTCATCTTCCCCACCCGCGCCGCGTTCGACCGCGTCGTCGAAAGCGGCGTGATGTCGCGCGAGCGCATCGCGGCGCTCTATCGGATCCCCGAGGCGCGCATTACCGACTTCGTCGTGTTCGAGCCGGCGCTGGCGATCAAATTCACGATCGCCCGCACGCGCCCGAGCGGGAGCCCCGGCGATGGGGACATCTTCGGCGCTCAGCAGTACGCCCCGCTGCTCGCGCTCGAGGTCCCCGGGGTGGGCGATGGCTGACCTGCCCGACCTCGACGAGGCCCTGCGCATCAAAGCGCACGAGCTCTCGGAGGCAGAGGCACGGCTCGCCGCGCACCTCGTCGAACACCCCGACGTCTGGGGCTACAGCCCCACCACCGAGCTCGCCCGTACACTGCGCGTGCACCGCTCCACGATCGTGCGGTTCGCCCAGCGACTCGGATTCGATGGCTACCCCGCCCTGCAGGAGACGGTCCGCATCTGGTACCTGCAGTCTGTCACCGGCAACGACGACCTCCCCGCGGTCGAGCCGGGACTCAACCATCACGCCGCGGTCCGCGCGGTCTACGAGCGCGAGCTCCGCAACCTGCGGGCGACGTACGCCAAGCTCGACCTGGCCGTACTCGAGGAGACCGCCGTCCGCATCGCCGAGGCGCGGCACGTGCTCGTGTTCGGACGACGCTTCAGCCACGCGATCGCGCAGCACACCGCGAACATGTTGCGCTCGCTCCGACCCGGGGTGCGGCTGGCGCCCGAGGCGGGTGGCTCGAGCCTGGACAGCATCTTCGACCTCGGCCCGGAGGACGCCGCCGTCGTCGTCTCCTTGCGCCGCCACTCCCCCGAGGTCCAGCGCGTCCTCCGCGTCCTCACGGAGCAATCGGTGCCGTGCACGCTGATCACCGACGCCAGTCCCCTCGCCAAACTGCCCGAGGGGATCGAGACCCTCCAGGCCCACATCGGCAGCACCAGCACACTCGAGTCGTTCACATCGCTGGTCAGCGTCGGTCACGCCCTCGCGACGATCGCGGGCGAGCTGCTGGCGGGTTCGGCGGGTCGTCAGGCCGAGATCGAGGCCATCCGCCGGCGGCTCATCGAGGCACCGTGAAGTCTCCTCCCCTTCGCCGCGGGCTTGGTCGCCGACGGCGGTCACCGTCACAGACGCATCCTCGGGTCGAAGGCGTCGCGCAGCCCCTCGCCCAGGAGATTGACGCTCAGGACGAGCAGGAGGATCGCGAGGCCCGGTGCGGCCGAGAGCCACCACGCCGTCTCGACGTAGTTCTGGCCGCCAGCGATCATCGAGCCCCACGCGGGGACGTTGGGTGGTACGCCGAAGCCAAGGTAGCTCAGGCCCGCCTCCGAGAGGACGGCGAGGCCGAGGCGGACCGTGGCGAGAACGAAGAACGTGTGCGCGACGTTCCTCGCGATGTGCTTGAACATCACCGTCCAGCGCGCCGCTCCCAGAGCATGGGCGGCCTCGACGTAGGCCTTCTCCCGCTCGACGAGGACCTCGGCACGGAGGAGGCGGAAGAAGTGCGGCCAGCCCGCGATCGACAGCACGATCACGAGGTTGAGGATCCCGGGGCCAAGCACGCCCATGAGCAAGATCGCCAGGATGAGGTACGGGAACGCCAACGTCCAGTCCGCGAGGCGCGACAAGGCGGTGTCGGTGCGACCCCGGAAGTATCCCGCCACCAGGCCCAGCAGGCCGCCGACGAGTCCGGAGAGCGCGACGACGCCGATCCCGACTGTGAGCGAGACGCGCGCTCCGAATGCCATCTGCGACATGACGTCGCGCCCGAGCTGGTCCGTGCCGAGGAGGTGCGCGGGGAGTGACCGCTCGAGGGGCACCGGGGGGCGCAGGCGGCGGAGCAGACTTCCCTGATTGGGATCGAACGGTGCGATCAGCGGCGCGAACGCCGCGATGAGTACGAACGCGAGCACGACGGTGAGCCCGAACACCGCGGTCGGGTACCCGAGGAGGTGACGGAGGCTCGAGCGGCGGCGGCCGTGCGCCGACGTGACGTCCTGGGCCCCGGCGCCCGGAACGGTCTCGATCACCAGCGCACCCGCGGATCGACGATCGAATAGGCGACGTCGACGACGAGGCTGATCATGACGTACAGAACGCACAACAGGACGACGGCGCCCTGGACGAGTGCGTAGTCACGTCCCTGGATGCTCTGGACCACCATGCGACCGAGGCCTGGCCAAGAGAACACCGTCTCGATCACCACGCTGCCGCTGAGGAGCGAGCCGGCCTCCAGGCCCGCGATGGTGATCATGGGAATGAGCGCGTTACGAAGGGCGTGCCCGAAGACGATCCGGCGCGGCCGCAGGCCCTTGCTCCACGCCGTGCGGATGTAGTCCTGGCGCATCACTTCGAGCATGCTCGAGCGCACCACCCTCGCGATGATCGCCGCGTAGGCGGTGCCGGCGGTGAGGGCCGGGAGTACGAGGTGCGCGAGTGCACTCTGGAGCGCGCGGCCGTCGAGCGTGAGGAGCGCGTCCACGGTGTAGAGGCCGGTGATGCGGGCTGGGACGAGATCGAACGAGATCCGGCCGAGGCTGGGGAGCCAGCCGAGCACGACGCCGAAGAGGAGGATGAGCATGATGCCCTGCCAGAAGCTCGGCAACGAGAGTCCGACGAAGTTCAGGCTCATGATCAGCCGGTCGACGGCGCTGTTCTGTTTCAGCGCCGCCACCACCCCCACGGGGATTCCGATGACGAACGAGACGATCATGGCGGCGACGGCGAGCTCGATCGTCGCCGGCAGACGGTCGCGGAGGAGCGTCGCGACCGGCCGCTGCTGGACGAGCGACATTCCAAGGTCACCGGTCACCAGACCCCCTACGAACGCGATGAACTGCACGTGGAGCGGACGGTCGAGGCCGAGCGCACGGCGCTTGCGGTCGATGTCGGCCTGCGTTACGGCCTCGTCGCGTCCCATCATCAGCTCGACGGGGTCGCCGGGTGTGAGCCTGAGCACCGCGAACACCGTCAACGCGATTACGAACGTCACCACGATGAGTTGGACGAGGCGATGGATCAGGAACGCCAGAGACATGTCCCTCCTCACGTGGCGATGCGGCCTGGTCCGCGTCGTGACCAGGCCGCGCGCGGCCGGTGGTGTCAGCGGGGCTGAATGTCGACGCGGTGCATGTTGACCCTACCGCCCGGGTGCACCTCAAAGCCGCTGACGCGAGCGCTGGTGGCCTCGACCGCGCGGGGTACCAGGAGGGTGATGAGCGGCAGTTGCTCGTGGTGGATCTCGTACGCGCGTCTGAACACGGCTTCGCGCTCGCCACGGTCGACGATGCCCGGTGCGCGCTGCATCAGCTCCCGGAACTCGGCGTCGTCCCAGTGTGTGTACCCGGTCCCCGAGGCATTGGGGAACTGTGGCCACGCGGGGTTCCCCGACGCGTTCCCCCATGTGAAGACCATCGCCTGCCGCTCACCCGCCTGGACCGCGGGCGTCAGCGCGGCCTGATCCCAGATCCGCACCTGAGCATCGACACCGACGTCCTGCAGCATCTGCGCGACGGCCTCGGCGACGAGTCGCCAGGTCGAAATCGTGTCGATCGTGAACGCCAGGTTCGACGACCCCGCGGCGCGCAGCATCGCCATGGCCGCGATGGGGTCATAATCCAACGGCTCGAGACCGTCGTGCTTGACCTCGCTGTTCCAGGTGTACGGCAGACCGTAGAGCGCGTCGGCCCGGCCCCCGAACAGGGCGTCGACCAAGAGGTCGTAGTCGATCGCGTGGGCGATGGCGCGACGCACACGCGGGTCGTCGAACGGCGGCTGGGTGACGGTGAACGCCAGGAACACGGGGTTGGTCCCCTGCTGCTGCTTCAGCACGACGTTCGTGTCGCTCTCGATCACCGGGATCTGATCGGCGAGCACGTCCTGGATGATGTCGATGTCGCCGGCTCGCAGCGCAGCCACGCGTGCGGACGCGTCGGGAACGACGAGGAAGACGACGCGATCGAGACGCGCGGGGCCCGGCTCCCCCGCGAGATCCGGGGCGCCGCCCCAGTAGTCGTCGAAGCGCTCGAGGACGATCCGCTCCTGGAAGTCTGCCTCCACGACGCGGAATGGCCCGGCGCCGACGGGGTTGCGGACGAACTCCTCGATGCCGACCCGCTCGAAGTAGTCCTTGGGCATGACCTGCATGAACACGGCCGACGTCAGCACGCGCAGCTCCGATTCGGGTGCCGCGAGATGGAACCGCACGGTGGAGGGGTCGACCTCCTCGACCCGCTCGAGGCTGCCCATCAGGGCCTTGCGCGGCGAGGTCTGACCGTCCATCGCACCCTCGACGACGACGCGGTTGAAGCTGAACGCCACGTCCGCAGCGGTCAACGGATCCCCGTTGTGGAAGCGGATGCCGTCACGAATCCGGAACTCCCACGTCGTGTCGTCGATCTGCTCGACGCTCTCGGCCATCTCGAGCACTGTGTCGCCGGCCGGCGTGACGGTGACGAGGCTGTCGAATACGTTGCGGATCACGTTCTCGTTGATCCGGGAACGGTGGTTCGCCGGATCGAAGGTGGTGATCGGGCCGGACATGGCGATCCGCACCACCTTCTCTTGGGCCGACGCGACGCCGGCGGCGGCGAAGGCGACCACGAGTGTGGCCGCGACGAAGAGACGCATCGACGAGCGCAGGTTCATGCTGTCCTCCCTGGACGGTGCGGACGAATGGACGGTGCGGACGGCTGGATGGTGCGGAGCCGGTGGGTGACGCGTCCTCCTCTCGAACGGTGGCGGCTCATGCCAAGGCGTACCAGGTGTACGTGTTCGCGGCGTCGGTGAGTGCTTTCGCAGCCCGCTCGCGCCGCACGCCCATCGCAGTACAGGTTCCCGCCACCTCGATGACCGGCAAGGGTTCCCGCCGCCATGGCGCGTCGGCCGCGCCCTCCGCTCCCGTCACGACCCGACCTCGGCACCAGCGGCGGGAACGGAAGGGACCTCGACGTCGTACAGAGGCGCATGCTGCTGGCACCCGAGGATGTCCGGGTCACCTGGGCTGCCGCTCGGCAACGCTCGCTGGAGCGTGATCTTGATGCCCTGGCCCGGATCGTGCGCCACGACGGCGACCACCGCGTCCTCGCTCACCCCGTAGAGTCGCGCGACGGTGGCGGTGGTGAGGACGCCTGCGTCGCGGACGCGCTCGTAGACCGCCCTATCGGCGAACATCACGTCGCACGTGATCCGGTGGATGCCCGCGTTCTTGCTGCGGATGGCCGAGGCGAGGTCGACGAGTCGGTCACTCATGCGTGGCCACCGCCATCGACGGTCACGAGCTCGAGGCGCGCGTGAGCGAGAGGATCGTCCACGCGGAGCGTGTGGTACATGGTCCAGCGGTAGGCGTCCATGCCCTTCAACTCCTCGTCGGCCAGGATGGCGCCCTTGCCGGTGGTCGCCTTCTGGCCGGGGTACACGCCGACCATGAGCGCCTTTCGGTACATTCGGCACACGGTCCGCGCGAGCTCCTCGTCGAGCGCCGTCGCCTCGATGACGATCGCGAGCTCGTCCGGGAGCCGGCGCTCGCGCGGGTCGCGGTCACCCATGATCGTGCCCGCGCCGTAGGGGTGGACGTGGACCTGGTAGTCACAGCCGAACGTGAGATCCGAGAACTGGCCGACTACGCGGCCGTGCGCGTACTCCAGGAAGGCCGAGAGGTTGGCGATGGTGAGCGGGTCGCGCACGCCCACGATCCCGACGAAGCGGTAGCCGACGAAGCCCGCACCCTCGAACTTGAGGCGTCGCGGCGCCTCCTCGAGGCGTGCGCCCGTCACCTCGACGGTCCGCGGGTCCACCTGGACAAAGCGGCAGTCGTCGAGGTGGACGACGCCGCCCGGGATCCGGTGGCGATGCGGGTGGGACTCTTCGTACATCGAGTGCGCGGCCACCGAGACGGGCGTGCACACCTGCTTCGGGCTCATCGGCTCGAAGCGGATCGCGCCTTCACGGATCGTGCCCATCATCGTGTGGCGCGCCATGTAGGGCTCCCCCGCAACCGACGCGCACTCCAAGACCTTGCCGAGGTGGATCGCCAGCGCCTTGTCGAAGCCCCGGAACACCGGGTAGCTGGCGAAGATCGCGTCGTCGCAGGACCGACCGGCCACGACCACCTCAGCGCCTTGGCGGTAGGCCTCGACGTAGGGCTCCACCCCGATCACCGCTACGGCGCGCGCGGTAGCGTCCACCGTCGTGTGATCCAGCACTGGCGCTCCGTCGAGCTCCTCCACGCGCCCGTCGTCGATGGCCGCGTGGACGTCCACGAGGTCGAGCTCGGTGTAGATCTTCGCGAGACGGAAGGGGGCGAGACCGGCCTCGCGGGCGATCTCCTCGAGCAGCCCTGCGTGGTAATCGACGCCGTAGTCTGTGCCCATGTGGCCGGCCGTGCCGATCGCCATCGGGATCCCGCGCGCGCGGGCGGCAAGAAGCAGCTCGCGCAGATCGTGCTTGACCCATTCGCGTGGGAAGTAGCAGGTGTTGGCGCCGAGGCCGTACGGGCCGACGTCGTTGCTGCCCGCGTCGGCGCCCACCATGTGCGGGTCGCGCTCGAGACCGCGCCGGAACGAGTCGACGTCGAAGGGCGTCGCACCCAGTGCTCCCGTGGCTGACAGTATCCGCAGCTCGTCCATGGCTTAGGCGGCCCACCTCTCTCGTCGTTCGACGCAACGACCGCACATGGCGCGAGGGCTGTGACGGTTGTTGCAAAGATCGCGCGCTTACACAGGCTGTTGCACAACGCTACGGCACGGTGCGGTTCCTGTCAAGGCGAATCGGCGCGTGTCGACGAGCCGGACCGATGGGGCGCGGCGAGGTCGCGCGATCCAGCACGAGGTGCGAATCGACATCACGAGGTGGCACGAGGCGACCATCACGATCAACGACGTCGACTGGTACGTGCTCGTGCTGCCGGAGGCCATGACCCTCTATGCCACCGCAAGCGTGACCTGGCCACTGGCCGGCCTCACCACCGCAATCGCACCTGAGCGTGTCCGCCTGGACGGACGGCATCTGATCGCGGCGCGTCCCGCGGCCGCGACACCGGCGGCCGCGGAGCGCGCCCGCGCGATCGGCCCACGATCGTTGGCGCGCTTCGGCCC
>JACCWH010000049.1 GCA_013697735.1 Trueperaceae bacterium
GCGCGTGCGAGCCGACGACGTACGGCGCGGCGACGCCACGGGTGCGGAGGCGGGGTTCGAGCTCGTTGACGTCAAAGCCGGGCACCAAGGCGTCAGGTGCTCCTGGAGGTCAGCGAGACGGTGGATATGCTGCGTCGGGGCATGACCAGCGCGCGGGCGAAAACACGAGGAGTGGGTGAAGGTGTCGGAGCACAACGGCGTGATGATGCAGTACTTCCATTGGTATGCACCGGCGGACGGGTCGCTCTGGCGGCGCCTCGCCGAGGAGGCGGAGGCGCTCGCCGCCGTCGGCGTGACGTCGGTCTGGTTGCCCCCTGCGTACAAAGGGGCAGCCGGGGGGCTCGACACGGGGTACGGCGTGTACGACCTGTTCGACCTCGGCGAGTTCGACCAGAAGGGTTCGGTCCGCACGAAGTACGGGACGCGCGACGAGTACCTCGCGGCGATCCGGACGGCGCAGGGGGCGGGCATCCGCGTCTACGCAGACATCGTGATGAACCACAAGGTCGGCGGTGATCACGAGGAGGAGTTCCTGGCGACGCCGTTCGATCCCGCCGACCGGAATCGGCCCATCGGGGAGCTGCAGACGATCAAGGCCTGGACCCACTTCGCGTTCCCGGGGAGGAGCGGAGCGCACTCCGAGCTGGAGTGGCATTGGTGGCACTTCAATGCGTCGGACGCCAACTCGCTCGCCGACGGTGACGATGCCGTCTACCTCTTCGAGGGGAAGCGGTTCCACGACGACGTCGACCTAGAGAAAGGCAATTTCGATTACCTCATGGGCTGCAACGTCGACGTCGGCGACCCCGACGTGCGGCGGGAGCTCTACGGCTGGGGCGAGTGGTACCTCGATACCACCGGGGTGGACGGCTTCCGCTTCGACGCCGTCAAGCACATCGACTCGGGCTTCTTCGTGGCGTGGCTCGAACACCTGCGCGCTTACGCCGGGCGCGACCTCTTCGCGGTGGGAGAGTACTGGTCGAGCGTCGGTGAGGCGCTGCGGCACTTCCTAGGCGCGACCGACGGCAACATGATGCTCTTCGATACCGTCCTGCACTACTCCTTCGCGACGGCGAGTCGGGAGCGGGAGGGGTACGACCTGCGGACGCTCTTCGACGGGAGCCTGGTCGCCGAGCACCCCGAGCTCGCCGTCACGATCGTCAGCAACCACGACACGCAGCCGCTCCAGTCGCTCGAGTCCGTGGTGGAGCCGTGGTTCGTCCCGCTGGCGTACGCGGCCATCCTGCTGCGGCGTGGCGGCTACCCGTGCCTGTTCTACGCCGACTACTACGGTGCCTCGTACACGGATGAGGGGCCCGACGGCTCGCGTCACGAGATCGAGATGGCGAGTCACGGCTGGATGATCGACCGGTTCCTCGCGGCGCGCCGCAGCCACGCATACGGTGAGCAACGTGAGTACTTCGAAGATCCGAACTGCGTCGGTTGGGCACGATCGGGCACGAACGATCACCCCGGCGGCCTCGCGGTCGTGCTCGCCAACGCCGGCGACGCATCGACGTCGATGCAGGTCGCGCCGAACACGACGTACGTCGACGTCACCGAACACGTCGGAGAGAGCGTGACGACGGACGAGCACGGCTGGGGCGCGTTCCCCTGCCAGGGCCAGTCGGTGTCGGTGTGGCTGCCGAAGTGAGTGCTCGAGGGACGACGGGAGCGGTTAGGGACTCGCACGGGCGGCCCATTTGACGAAGCGGGCGGCCCATTTGACAAATTGGTAGTAACGACATATCGTCTCGATGGATGAAGACAGCCGAATTCATCGATCGCCGGAATCCCGTTCCGTTGCACGAGCAGTGCAAGACGATCCTGCTCGAGCAGATCCGGTCGGGCGAGTTCCAGCGCGGTGATCGGATCCCGCCCGAGCGGCGGCTCGAGGAAATGTACGGACTCAGCCGCACCACGATCCGACAGGCCGTGTCGGAACTCGTTCAGCGGGGCGTGTTGCAGCGCATCCAGGGCAAGGGAACCTTCGTTACCGGGAGCGCGGTCCCCTTCGACCTGCACCAGCTCACGTCCTTCACTGAGGACATGCGTGCGCGGGGTTTCACGCCGTCCGCCAAGCTCGTGTCCGCTGGGCTCGTCGACACCGACGACCGGAAGCTCGACCTGCTCCGGACGGAGAACCCGGTCTTCGAGGTCCACCGCCTCCGCTACGGAGACGACCGCATCATGGGCTTCCACCGGGCGTTCCTGCCGAGGCGCTTCGCGCTGCCGAACGCCGACCTCGAAGGCGCTGGGTCGCTCTACGAGCTCCTTGCACGGCGGTTCCACGTCGAACCGTTCGCTTCGGACGAGATGCTCGAGGGTGGCATTGCGACGGAGCACGAGGCCGCGGCTCTCGAGATCCCCATCGGTGCAGCGGTCCTCCGGGTTGAGCGACTGACGTTCGATCACTCCGACACCCCCCTCGAGCTCGTCGACATGTGCTATCGCGCGGACGAGTACAAGTACTTCGTCCGCCTCACGCGCCACTAACGCCAGAGGAGGCTCCGTATGTGAGAACGCCCCATTTCCGCACCGCGCGACCGGCAGCGACGACACCACTCCCACGAATGTCGAGGTACCCCATGATGCACGCACTCAAGCGCCCCACTGCGTGGCTGTTCGCCGCCACGCTCGCCCTGTTCGGGCACACCACGCTCGCCCAATCAGGACAGGTCGTGTGGATCACGCCCGCCCCGATCAACGAGATCGAAGAACAGGTCGCCGCCTTCAACGAGATCTATCCGAACATCCGCGTCGAGACGCTGTTCATGGGCGTCGGCGAACTCACGACGCGCCTGCGTGCAGAGTCCGCCAATCCGCAGACCGACGTCGCCTCCGACATCCCCGTCTCCTACATCCGCCAGAACCCCGACCTCTTCGCGTCGTACGTCTCCGAGCACGACGACGTCTTCGCCGACGATGTCAAGGATGCCGAGAACAGCACGTGGTACGGGCACTACGGCGGCCCGCAGGTCTTCATGGTCAACACGAACCTGATCTCCGAAGACGAAGCACCGATGAGCTGGGCCGACCTTGCCGATCCCCGCTACGAGGGCGAAATCATCATGGCGAACCCGGCGCTCTCCTCGTCGGCCTTCGCGCAGCTGTACGTGATGCTCGCCGTCGGTGGCTGGGACCTCGTCGAGGGCGTCTTGCGGAACGCAGTCATCACCCCCTCCTCGCGCCTCGCGTGGCAGGGCGTCGCGGACGGTGAGTACGGCATCGGCATGGTGACCGAGAGCACGGCCATCAACCTCCTGTACGAGGAGTACCCCGTCATCGTCTACTTCCCGGAAGACGGGACGAACAACATGGTGACCGGCCTCGCGATGATCGAGAGTGCACCGAACGCCGAGAACGCGGCGCTGCTCTTCGAGTTCCTCAACTCACGCGAGGCACACGAGATCGTGGCGGGACCACCGTACTTCCGTCGCTCCGCTCGCCCCGACGTCGAGCTCCACTCGTCGATGACGCCCACCTCGGACATCAACTTCGTCCTCTCGGTCGACGACATGATCAGTGTCAGCGCCGAGGAGTACGCCGAGATCCTCGAGCGCTTCGACGACCTGATGGCAGGCCTGTAGAACAGAAGATCGTCGGTGCCGGCGCCTTCACGTCGGCACCGACGGCCTCCCTCCGCACGGATACCCCGACTGGAGTCGCACATGGCAATCGGTTTGGAAGCGCGTAGCCTCACGAAGCGGTTCGGCCAGGGACCCGAGGGCGTGACGGCCGTCAACGACGTCTCGTTCGAGATCGAGGAGGGGGAACTGTTCTCGCTGCTCGGCGAGAGCGGGTGCGGCAAGACCACTATTTTGCGCATGATCGCCGGCCTCGAAAAAGTCACGTCCGGAACGATCCTCTTCTCCGGCCAGGACTACACACACGTGCCGCCGAACAGGCGGGAGCTCGGCATGGTCTTCCAGAGCTACGCCCTGTATCCGCACATGAGCGTGTTCGAGAACGTCGCGTATGGACTTCGAATCCGTGGGACGAACAAGACCGACGTCACCGAGAAGGTCCGGCGCGCGCTCGACATCGTCGACCTGCCGCCGGACACGTTCTCGCAACGCCGCCCGAGCGAGCTCTCGGGGGGCCAGCAGCAGCGCATCGCGCTCGCGCGCGCGCTCGTGTACGATCCGCGCCTCCTGCTCTTCGACGAACCCCTCAGCAACCTCGATGCGAAGCTGCGCGTCTACATGCGCGAGGAGATCCGAAAGGTCCAACAGCGCGCCGGGATCACGGCGATCTACGTGACGCACGACCAGGAGGAGGCGCTCGCCATATCGGACCGCGTCGCCGTCATGTTCGAGGGCGTGATCGAGCAGATCGGGACGCCCGTCGAGGTCTACGATCGGCCGGCGAGCGCCATCGTCGCGGACTTCATCGGCAAGGCGAACCTCTTCTCCGCGACGCTCACGTCGAAGACGGGCACCGGCGCCGTGGCGAGAACGGCCGCCGGCGACGTGGTCCACGGCTTCGTGAACGAGGAGGCGCCGCCATCGGGCGACGACGTCACCGTGATGATCCGACCCGAGCGCCTGACGCTGCGCCTGCGCGACGACGACGCGGCCACCGCGGCGAACGGCAGCACCAACAGCCTAGACGCCACGATCCGTAGCCTCTCCTACCTCGGCAGCCGTACGCGCTACGGCGTCGAAACCGCTGGCGGGACCAGCCTCACCGTCGACAGCGTCCGCTACTTGGAGCGGGCCACGCCCGGCGCCGCGGTGCGCCTCTCGTTCCCGGCACAGGACACGCTCTTCCTGCGGCGCCAAGAGCTGCAGCCGTGAGCACGGTCGACGCTACCGCCCCGCGCACGCCGACGAGCACGGGCCGCCTCGCGAACGTCGACTGGTTCCGTTGGATCGTGCTCGCCATGTCGCTCGGCATCCTGCTCGTCTTCATCGTCTATCCGCTCGGGAGCGTGCTCGCGCTGAGCTTGGCCGAGCGCGGCACGCCCTTCTCCTGGTCGGCCGTGACGTTCGAGAACTTCCGGCAACTCTGGACATCGCGGCTCTTCCGGGGCGCGATCCTCAACTCCCTGACGCTCACCGCCTGGGTGGTGGTGATCTCGACCACGATCGGCGTCACGTACGCGTACTTCCTCACGCGCGTGCGCCTGCCGTTGAACCACACGCTCATGATGACGCTCGGCACGATTCCGCTCCTCATGCCGCCATTCGTCGGCGCCTACTCGTGGGTGCTCCTCTTCGGCCGGAGCGGCTCGATCACGCAGATCGTCAACGAGCTCTTCGGCGTGTCGTTGCCCACCATCTACGGGATGACGGGCATGGTCGTGGCGATCAGCGCTACCATGTGGCCCTTCGTGTTCCTGCTCGCCTACGGCGCGCTGGCGTTGAGCGACCCGAGCCTCGAGGAAAGCGCCGAGGTCATGGGCGCGAGCCCCCTGCGCAGGCTTTTCACCATCACCGTCCCGCTCGTGACCCCTGCGGTGCTCACCGGATCACTGGTGGTGTTCATGCGGGCCATCGGCGAGTTCGGGACGCCCGCCATCCTGGGCGGCAATCAGTACGTCATACCGACGCTGATCTACTTCCGGATCAGCGGCTACGGAGACTTCAACATGGCAAGCGCGATGGCGCTGGTGAGCGTCGGGCTCAGCGTGCTCTGCCTGCTCTTCCTGGCGCTCTACCTGCGCCGCCGCGACTACATGACGGTGACGTCGCGCGTGCAGGCGAGCAAGCGGTCGGCCTCGCGCGTGCTCGGTATCGTCGGCGCCGTGGTGTGCATCCTGATCGTGTTCGTGAGCCTGCTGCCGCACATGACCGTCGTCCTCGGTGCGTTCTCGGAGCGCTGGCGCGGCACGCTGCTGCCGACGGAGTATGGGTTCTCGAACTTCATCCGCGTCTTCGATCGCGACCAGACGGCGATCCGCAACAGCATCCTCCTGACGCTCGTCGCCACCGTCGTCGCCACGGTGGTCGGGACGCTGCTCGCCTACATCTCGGCCAAGCGGAAGTCGCGCGCCGGCATCATCATCGACATCACGGTCATGCTGCCATTCATCCTTCCCGGCATCGTGGTCGGAGTGGCGATGGCGGCCGCCTTCTCCGCAGGGCCGCTCGTGATGACCGGGACAGGCTTGATCCTCGTCGTCGCGTACTTCGTGCGGCGCATGCCGTACAACTTCCGCGCCGGGACCTCGTCGCTGCAGGCGCTCGACAAGAGCATGGAGGAGGCCTCGTCCGTGTGTGGCGCCACGTGGGGGCAGACCTCTTCGCGGGTGACGCTCCCGCTCATCATGCCGGGCGTGATCGCCGGCGCCGTCCTCACGTTCATCAGCTTGATAGGTGAGCTGAGCGCGACCATCATCCTCTTCTCGGGTCGTTGGAAGACGATCTCCGTGTCGATCTACGAGTACCTGATCTCCCACCAGACCGGACCCGCGTTCGCGCTCGGGACGCTACTGATCTTCCTGGTGTTCGCGGCGGTCTTCCTCGTGAACCGGTTCCTGGGCGTGGCGATCACGACGCTCTTCCGGGGTCGCTGAGTTGCTTCCGCACCACGACTGGAACCGTGATCCGGGACGCCGCCTCGACGCAGGCACGCTGCGCGAGATGACCGAATGGATCACCCCGCAGCGCGCGGGGGAGGTCGTGCAGGCCCTCGCCGACGTGCCGGCCCCGAGTCAGGTCGCCGCGTGGACGCGCGGCCCGCTCGTGGGGCGCTTTCTTCGTGACTGGGGCGCACCGCAGGGAGCCTGGGATCCGAACCTCAACGGCACGGGCAATGGCGTGCTGCGCATCGGCTCGGGTGCGCGGCGCCCCGTGTGGGTCCTGGCGCACTGGGACACGATCAGCTTCCTCGTCGCCGGGCGTGACGGCGAGGCGTACGCGCTCGTGCCCTACCACCACCACGTCATGCCGCAGGAGGAGTCGCAACCCGGTGCCGCCGTGCGCTACGACCCCGTCGCGGGCGCGTACGGCGTCGTCGCGCGAGGCACGATCACCGGTGGCGAGCGGCCGACGTTCCGCAGCGGGGACGCCACGCCGCGCGGCGCCGGCGACCGGATCGTCTACGACACGCCCACCCGATGGCTCGACGACGACCGGCTCGAGGGGCAGCTCGACAACGCGGCCGGATGCGCCGGCGCGCTCCTCGCGACGGCGTTCCTGGCGCGGATCCCCGACGTCGAGGCCGTGACTTGCTTCGTCGACGAGGAGGAGGGCCCCGTCGCCCTCGGGAGCACGGCCTTCGCGCGCGGCAGCCCGCGGCTTCTCCACCACCTCCCGCACCCCGACGTCGCCATCGTGGTCGACCACCACACGTGCGAGGCAGAGGAGACGGCCACGCTCGGCCGCGGCGCGTCGATTCGGGAGTATGCCAGCCACACGCGCGGCGCCGTCACGCCGCCCTGGCTCTTCGCGTCGCTGCGCCACCTCGCCCAGGAGCACGCCGATCACCTCGCGCTCCGCGAGGATGCCCGCGCGCAGGCGAACCGGAGCGACTGCGTCGTCATGATGCAGGTGACGCCGAACGTGATCCTCTGTGGCCCGCCCGTGGTCGGGCGCCACTACCGGTCGGGTCCGTACCGCTGCTCCGCGTTCGACGTGGCGCACCTCGCGCGGAGCCTGGTGATGATGGCGATGCGATTCCAACCGGCCACGCCGTAGGCCACGGAGGCAGACATGCGTACACCCACGGGCGTTCACCGTGACAAGCCGAACGCGATCCACGAGCTCTTCGGGACGTCGAAGGCGATCATCGGGGTCATCCACTCCCTCGCGCTGCCCGGCTCGCCGTCGTACGCGGGTGCGAGCCTCGAGGAGCTTGCAACGTTCGCGGTCGAGGAGGCCGAGCGGTACGCCCGCGGCGGCGTCGACGGACTGATCCTCGAGAACCATGGCGACATCCCGTTCTCGAAACCCGAGGACATCGGACCCGAGACCGTCGCGGCGATGGCGGTGATGGCGCACCGCGTGCGCGCACGCGTCGAACTCCCACTCGGGATCAATCTGCTCGCCAATGCAGCCGTGCCGGCCTTGGCCGCGGCGCACGCTTCCGGCGCCGCCTTCATCCGCGTAAACCAATGGGCGAACGCCTACGTCGCGAACGAGGGCATCATCGAAGGCCCAGCTGCGAAGGCCATGCGCTACCGATCCTGGATCCACGCGCAACGGATCAAGGTCTTCGCCGACGTCCACGTGAAGCACGGAGCGCACGCCATCGTTGCCGACCGGAGCATCCCGGAGCTCGCGCGGGACGCCGAATTCTTCGACGCGGACGTCGTGATCGCCACCGGTCAGCGCACCGGCAACGCCGCCACCATCGCCGAGATTTCGGAGATCGCCGAGGGCACGCGCCTCCCGGTCGTGCTCGGCAGCGGCGTCGACGTCGAGAACGTCGGCGAGCTGCTGAGCGTCGCCGACGGCGCCATCGTCGCGAGCTCGCTCAAGGAGGACGGTGTCTGGTGGACACCGGTATCGGAGCCGAAGGTCGCAGCGTTCATGAAGGTCGTCCGCCAGCTCCGCTAGCCGTCGTCGCGTTCGCCGCGATTCACGAGGGATGAGGCATGCATGCGCAACCAGCGGCAGCAGTACGTCGAGAGCGTTCGGCAGGCGGAGTTGCCCGAGCCGGATGAACGGACGCTCGCGTACCTGCGCGACATCGTCGACGAGGGCACGCTCGGGGCCAGCAATCACGTCCGGCTCATCCAGGACCTATTCGAGCATCTGTGCGACAGCGCTCGGGCGGGCGGTCACCTACGCCCGACGATCGAGATCACCCGCTCCTTCATCGCGCGGACGCGGGGAGCCGACACGCCGATCATCGCAAACTCGATGCGCTGGCTCTTTCGCGGGCTCGACGCTCGCTCCGACGCCGACGTCTGTGAGGCGGTGCGCGAGCGGAGGCGTGCCTGGGATCGCGACGCGGCGCAGAGGCTCGAGGCCGTCGTGCGGTCGGGCGTCGACGCGTTGCGCGATCGCTCGAAGATCCTGCTCTTCGACTACAGCAGCACCGTGTCGGCGGTCGTGAAGGCGCTGTGCGAGGCGCGGGACGCGCCGCCGACGATCGTCGTGTTCGAGAGCCGTGCGATCGACGGCGGCTGGCCGTACGTGCAGGATCTACTGGCGCTCGGCGTACCGTTCCGGTTCGCCCTGGACGTAGCGGTGGAGCACGAGGCCGAGGACGCCGACGCAGTGCTGCTCGGAGTCGAGACGCTCCGGCGCGACGGCAGCCTGCTCAACACCATCGGCAGTCGGATGGTCGCACGGGCCGCTCATGCCCATGGCGCCGACGTGTACGGATGCTGCGACCTGCTGAAGATGGACATGAGTCCACGCGGGTCGGCGCCGCGCCCGCCGACGCTCAAGGAGTTCCGCGTTGCGCTGCTCGGATCACGCGACGACACCGCGAGCACGCTGGAGTTGGACGTGCTCGTCACCACCATGGCGCCCGAGCTCGAAGCCGTCCCTCCCGAGCTGCTCCGTGGGTACATCACGGACAAGGGCGTGGTGGCGCCTGCCGAGATCGGCGCCGCCGCCGAGGCGTACTTCGAGCGGTTCGCGCCGGTGTCCGATGCTTGACGTCATGGAGCGCGAGCTCCGCGCCCAAGGTGAGTACGTGGCGTCGTGCCTCCCCGTCATGCGCGAGAGCCTGCTGAGCCTCGACCTCGGGGCCGATCGCGTGGTGATGGCGGGGTGCGGTGACTCCTACTATTCGGCCGTCGCGGCAGCCGGCATCTTCCGGACGCTCGGCGTGCCCTACGCCGCTGCTACGTCGCAAGAGGTCGAGCAGTTCCTGCCGCTGCAGCCTCGCGACGTCGTGGTGCTCGCCTCCGTCTCTGGCGGCACCAAGCGCACGCTCGAGGCCGCCGAGCGCGCGCGGGGCGCCGGCGTCGCTACCCTCGCGATCACCTGCAACCCCACGAGCCCGCTCGTTCGTGCCTGCGACGAGACGCTCGTCATGCCGTACGAGCCGATCTCGCGCGCCACGCCGCATACGCTCGATTACACGCTGACGCTCCTGGCGCAGGCGCTCGTCGCGGAACGTGTCGCCGGTCGCGCGCTCGAGGACCTCGACCGCCTGCCGGACGCACTGGATGCTTGTATCGACGAGGCGTTCCGTGCGCTCCCCGCCGCGGTGGACGGGCACACGACGGCGTCGCGGACCTTCTTCCTCGGAGCCGGCGCCGACGTCGGGACGGCGTCGTACGGGGCGGCGAAGCTGCACGAGGCCGGGGGCCGCACTGCCTTCGCGGGGGAGAGCGAGAACTTCTGGCACGGCATGAACTTCATGCTGCAACCGACCGACCTCGTGATGGTGTTCCAGAACCGGATCGAATCCGCCCGCACCGAGGAGTTGCTCGTCGACGGTCTCGCGCAGTTGGCGCGGACCGTGGTCTACGTGGGTGACGACGGAGTGGCGTCGCCACACCGGGTCGCGCTCCCGCACGCTCGTGACGAGTGGGCGCCGTTCGTCATGGCGATCGCCCCCCAAGTCGCATGCCTGCTGATCGCCCGCCACGAACCGGCACGGGACGCGGGTACCCCGAGCGGGAGCGACAGCGAACGCCAGCACGAGGTCCAGAGTGCGTGGTTCGGGCGTTGACGAAGGAGGGATGAAGCGCGTGACGCTCCGTTCAGCGTCTCCCGCACGGCTCCGTAGTCGTCGCAATGTTCCTCTCCGTGCGGCGGCGATCGCTCGCATCGAAGGCTTGCCGCAAATGTCATGACGTTATAGACTGCCGCAGCCTACAGCATGCCAATCGTCGAACGCGGAAGGTTCGGGTGGTCCATGCCACGACCGGTGCGTCCCAAGATCGCGTACGTGAGCGCTCAACTCCCCTCGTACCTCGCCGCCGAGCACCGGGTGGTCGAGCGCTCGGAGCAAGCGCTCGATCGCCTCGCGCTCGCGCTCGACTTCGAGCGCGTCGGCGAGTGGCCGTGCGTCACGAGCCGCGCGGGGGCCGAGGTCGTGGCGCGCGAGGCCGAGGAGCTCGGGGTCGACATGGTGCTGCTCCAGTGCAGCAGCTTCGCCATGGGCGACGTCGTCGCGCCCTTCGGCGATGGTCGGTACCGATTGGGACTCTGGGCCATCGAGGAGCCGCGCCGTGAGGGACCGATCGCGCTGAACGGGTTCGTCGCCATGCACCTGCACGCCGGAGTGCTCACGAGCGCCGCGGCCGGGGCGCCCCGGCCGTACAAGTGGTTCTTCGGGCTCGACGATCACCCGTGGCTGCGTGACCGTCTCGCCGTCACGGTCGCGGCGCTGCGTGGGATCCGTGCCCTGCGCGAGGCTCGGATCGCCTCGATCGGCGGCGTCGCGCCGTCGTTCTGGAGCCTCGCCGTCGACGAGCGGGCGTTGCGCGCTCGCCTGGGCGTGCAGATCGACGTCCACGATCTCGGCGACGTGATCGTACGCGCACGTTCGGTCGCGGCCGACGAGGTCGATCGGGTGGTCGACGACCTTCGCCGGGCGGTTCGGAGTGTGGGCGCGCCCGACGACGACATGCGCCTCGGCGCGGCGACCTACGTCGCCCTGCGCGAGGTCGCTCTCGAGGGCGGCTACGACGCCCTCGCGGTCAGCGACTGGCCGCTCTTCCAAGAGACGCTCGGCATCCATCCCGGCATGGCCTTCTCGTGGCTCGACGAGCACGATGGGATCCCCGTCGCCTCGGAGGGCGACGTGATGGGCGGGCTCTCGATGCGGTTCGCCGGAGCGCTCGCGACCGGCCCTGCCATGCTGCTCGACATGAACGACGTCGATCTCGCGGCAGACGCCATCATCATGTGGCACTGTGGCGGGAGCCCGCTCGGCTTCGCCGACGCGCGCGGTGCGACTTGGGACGTGCACTCCACCCTCGGTCGCAAGCAACCGGGTGCGGTCCCGCGCGGTGCGGTCGCCGACCTCAGATTCCGTCACGGTCCGGTCTCGCTGCTGCGGCTGCGGAGTGACGGCGCGGAACTGTTCGCGCTCGACGCCGAGGTGGTGGCGCATCCGACCGCCGGCTTCGACGGCTCGCGGGGCTGGGTGAGCGCCTTCCGTGACGCCGATGGGCCTCGCTCGGCGGCCGACGTGGTGTCGACCGTGCTCTCGCTCGGCGTCGAGCATCACATCGTCCTGAGCGACGGGGCGGTCGCGCCGGCCGCACGCGAGGTGGCAGCCTGGCTCGGCATGCGTCTGACGCCGACCGTGCCGTACCGCGACGAACTGGTCGCGTCCGCCGGTGGGGCACGATGACGTCGACGGCGCCATCGCGCGAGCAAGCGTCCTCGTTCCTGGCCGCCGACGGCAGGACCGTCATCGTGGCGCTCGATCACGCGCTCGCGAGCGGCCAGATCGCGCCGCTCGACCGGCCCACCGAGCTGCTCGCCAGCGTCCTCGCGGGGGCGCCCGATGCGCTCATCGCGACGCCCGGGATGGCGCGCCTCCTCGGCGATGACGGCCTCCCGTGGCTCCTTACCGCCGATTACTACGCGACGTCCGCGATCCCCGGCCGCGCCGGCGAGGACGTGGTGCACGTGCCGCTCTGGTCGCCCGAGCACGCACGTCGCTCCGGCGCCGTCGGCCTCAAGTGCCTGCTCGTGTACGGTCACGACGACCCGCGCGTACTCGGCGATAACGTCCGCTTCGTTGCGCGCCTGATCGAGGATGCGCATGCGATCGGCCTTTCGGTGATGGTCGAGGCGGTGCTCTGGGGCCGGAGCCTCGCCCCTGCCTGGGAGCACGACGGGACGCTCGTCGCGCACGCGGCGCGCACGGCCTACGAGCTGGGGGCCGACGTCATCAAGGTCGCGCTCCCCGACGACACGGCTGCCCTCGCCACGCTCGCGCGGGCGATCCCGATCCCGATCGTGATGATGGGCGGCCCCGCCACGGACCCGGCCGCCCTCTTCCCACGGCTCCGCTCGGCGATCGACGCGGGCGTGCGCGGTGTCGCGCTCGGGCGCAACGTCTGGGGATCCCCGCAGCCCGAGGCCGTCGTCCGGGCCCTCCGCGCGATGATCCACGACGACGCACCCGCCGACGTGGCGCTCGCAATGCTTCGGGAGGCCGTCCATGGCGGGTGATCGCGACCAACACCGCTCCGGCGCTGGGCGTGAGCTCGAGGGCAAGGTCGTGGTCGTCACGGGCGGCGCGAGCGGGAACGGCCGGGCGATCGCCCTCGCGTGCGCTGAGGAGGGCGCGCACGTCGTGATCGCCGATCTCCGGGAGTCGCCGAGGGAGGGGGGAGTCCCGACGGCGCTCCTGGCCCGAGAGCAGGGTGTCCGGTCGTGCTTCGTGCCGTGCGACGTCACGCGACTCGACGACCTCGACGACGCGATGGAGGCCGCCGATACGTTCGGGGGGATCGACGTCATGGTCAACAACGCAGGCATCCTGCTGAAGGGCTCGATCCTAGACGCCACCGAGGAGGCGTACGACCGCCTGATGGGGATCAACGTCAAGGGCGTCTACTTCGGCTCCCAGGCGGCGGCGCGGCGCATGGTCCCGCGCGGTGGCGGCGTGATCGTCAACCTGTCGAGCATCGCTGGGATGCGCGGGACGGCCGGCTACGGGCTCTACAACGCCTCCAAGGGGGCCGTGCGCCTCCTCAGCATGGGACTTGCGGACGAGCTCGGACCGTCGGGAGTTCGCGTCAATGCCCTCCACCCGGGCATCATCGACACGCAGATGAACGTGGCCGACGATCCCGTGATCGGCACGACGGCCGGCGAGCGCTACCTCGACCTCATCCCGCTGCGCCGCTGGGGTCGTCCCTCCGACGTCGCCCAAGCGGTCGTCTTCCTGGCGAGCGACCGTTCCGCCTACATCACGGGAGCGTCGCTCGTCGTCGACGGCGGCTACCTCCGCACCTGATCCATTCCGAGGGGGCACGATGTCCATTCCCACCTTTCCCACCATCGATGCGACGAAACGCCGTGAGCTGCTCGCGCTCCCGTCCGGGGCGCTTCGGGTCGTGATCGACACCGATACCGACAACGAGATCGACGATCAGTTCGCCCTCGCGTGGGGCTTCGCATCGCAAGATCGCCTCGAGATCGAGGGCGTTTACGCGGAGCCGTACTCCTTCGGCATCTACCGCGACGCTCTGATGGAGACCGCGGCCCTGCTGGCAGCAGGGCAGCCGCTACGCGACGAGCTCAAGCCGCTCGCCGGCTGGGTCAAAGGGCTCGCGCGCCACGGGAAGCATCCGCGTGACATCTCCTTCGTTCCCCCCGACGAAGGGATGGAGCGCTCCTACCAGGAGATCCTCAAGGTCGATGCGATGATGGCCTCCGGACTCGCCGACCGAACCTTCCGCGGCGCTCCGTCGTACCTCGCGAGCTACGACGAAAGCGTCGACAGCGACGCCGTGCGGCATCTGATCGAGCGCGCGATGGCACCGTCCGACCGCCCGCTCTACGTGATCGCCATCGGCTGCGTCACGAACATCGCCTCGGCCATGCTGATCGAGCCACGCATCGTCGAGCGCATCGTCGTCGTGTGGACCTCCGCCTATCCGACGTGGTCGGGCATGTACAACTACTCATTCAACCTCGAGCAAGACATCCTCGCTTCGCAACTCCTGTTCAGTAGCGGGGTCCCCCTCGTCTACCTCCCCGGGTACTACCTCGGCGCGCAGCTGCGGCTGTCGCGTCCGGAGATCGAGGCGTGGATCAAGGGGAAGGGCGAGATCGGCGACTACCTGCACCACCTGTACGGGAACAACCCGCTCTACCCGCAGCGTGGCATCGTCGAGCGCCCAGGACGCTCGTGGGTCATCTGGGACCTGATCAACTTCGCGTGGCTGCTCGACCCCGCATGGGTACCGACCCGCTTCGTCCCGACGCCCCGTCTGGGGAGCGATCAGCGATGGCACACCGACGGTGCTCCGCCGCACGAGATGCTCGAGGCGTACGAGGTCGACCGGGACGGCATCATGGGTGACTTCCTGGGCAAGCTCGCCGCGGCGAGCGAGAAATCGGTCGGGTGATGGACACTCGGGGGCCGACGGCGGCGATCGGCCTCTCGAAGACGTCGCGGCGTCCGCTATACCTGCAGCTCTACGAGATCCTCCGGGCGCAGGTCCAGACGGGCGAGCTGGGCCCCGGGGACATGATTCCACCGGAGTCGGAGTTGACGCGGCGCTTCGGCGTCAGCCGGATCACGGTGCGGGCCGCGCTCGACCACCTCGTGCAGGACGGCATCATCGATCGCCACCGGGGGAGAGGTAGTTTCGTGCGCGCGTCGGCGCCCGAGGCGCGGGCGTGCCTGACGTCGTTCACGGAGCAAGTCTCGAGGTCGGGTCGCATCCCGACCACGGACGTGGTGCGGGTCGTGATCGCGCACGCGGCGTCGTTCGCTCCGGTCGCCCTCCCCTTCGACTCCGACGTGCGCGTGGCGCTCGTCGAGCGCGTACGGCGCGTCGACGGGGTGAGGGTCGCGCTCGTCCGTTCCTACCTCCCCGAAGCGTTGGTGCCGGGGATCGACGCCTCGTGCTTCGCGTCGAGCGGCGCCCAGCAGTCGCTGCTGCACGTGCTCGAGCATCGGTTCGGCGTCGTGCTCGACAAGGGTGAGGAGACGCTCTGGCCGACGACGGTGACCCGAGCCGACGCGGCAGTGCTCCACGTGCCGGAGGGCTCACCGGTCGCCGTTCGGATCTGTCGCGTCGATGACCGTTCGGGCGCGGTCTGCATCTACGAGGAGGCCGCATGGTGCGCCCCGCAGACCCAATTGGTGCAGCGCGTGTGCGCGCCTCCGCTTCCTTGACAGAGGTGAAATGTCATGACATTATGTCGCCACATCATCCTCGAGAGAGCAACGCGCGCGAGGCGGGTCTGTGCCCGCGGCGCGATCACGCGGACGGGAGTGGCACGTTGATGCTGTCGAACGTAGGGTTTCGCCGCTGGCGTCGGCATGTCGGGACGATCGGGTGACCGAGCTCCGCCTCGCCGCTCTCGTCAAGGAGTTCGACGACTTCACGGCGGTCGATCACATCGATCTCACGGTCGCGCCCGGGAGCCTCGTCGCGCTGCTGGGGCCGTCCGGGTGTGGCAAGACGACGACGCTGCGCATGGTGGCCGGCCTCGAGCACCCCACCGCCGGAGACGTCCTCTTCGACGGCGAGTCGGTCGTCGGGGTGCCCACCGAGCGGCGCAACATCGGCATGGTGTTCCAGCGCTACGTCCTCTTCCCCCACATGAACGTCGCCAAGAACGTCTCGTTCGGGCTCCGAATGCGCCGCGTCTCCGCCACGGAGATCGAGCGGAAGGTGGCGGAGGTCCTCGAGGTCGTCCAGCTCCAGGACCTGGCGAGGCGATTCCCGAGCCAGCTCTCGGGCGGGCAGCAGCAGCGCGTGGCGATCGCGCGCACCGTCATCACCGACCCGCGCGTGCTCCTCATGGATGAGCCGCTGTCGAACCTCGACGCGAAGCTCCGCGAGGAGATGCGCGCATTCATCACGCGCCTGCAGCGGCAGCTCGGCATCACCACCTTGTTCGTGACCCACGACCAGGTGGAGGCGATCGAGCTCGCAGACCGGATCGGCGTGATGTTCGACGGTCGCCTCGTCCAGTTCGGCACACCCGAAGAGATCTTCAACCGCCCGCGCACCAAGCGCGTGGCCGACTTCATGGGCACCAACAACCTCATCCCGGGGCGGCTCGACGTGCAGCGCGACGCGAGCACGCTCGTGAGCGTCGCCGGACCGCTGCAGTGCGCGTCTGGGGCGCACCACGTCTCCGGCGAGGACGCGATCGCGACCGTCCGCCCGGAGCACATCGACATCGGCACGCCGAACGGGCCGCTCCAGGGCCCGAACCGCTTCACGGGGCGTATCGACGACGCCGTCTACTACGGGGGCACCCTCACGTACCGCGTGGTCGCCGACGGCCTGTCGCTCCAGGTCCGCGATCGATCGACACGCCGCTTCGCCGTTGGGGAGGAGGTGACGGTGCACATCGATCCCAGCCACCTCTGGGTCTTCCCGGAATGAGCCGCGAGCCTTTCCCGCACGTCCAATTCGAAGGGAGTCCGTCTTGACCACCATCCGCTCGACCCTCACGCTCCTCCTCATCGCCATCGCGATGATCGTCGGTCACGTCCACGCTCAGCCCCAGGGCGATCCCGACGCGGAGGCCTTCCGCAGCGCCTTCCTCGCCGGAGACCTCAGCTGGGACGCCGTCCTCGAGCGCGCAGCCGCAGAGGGCGAAGTCGTCTGGGCCCACTGGGGCGGCAGCGAGACCCTGAACACCTGGATCGATACCGTCGTGCGTCCGGCCCTCGCCGAGTACGGCGTCACCCTGCGGACCTCACGCCTGACGAATACCCGCGACGCCGTCGACCTGGTGCTCGCGGAGGCGGCCGCCGGACGCGGCGTCGGGCAAGGCTCGATCGACGCCATCTGGATCAACGGCGAGAACTTCTTCACGCTCTCGTCGCAGGGGCTGAACTTCGGCTCCTTCGCCGACCTCGTCCCGAACTCCCAGTACTTCCATTTCGACACGAGCAACCCAGCCTCCGGTCCCAACCTGTTCGACTTCGGCTACCCGACGAACCGCGAGGAGATCCCCTGGTCGGGCGATCAGTACATGTGCGCCATCGACACCGCGCGCCTGGAGCGTTCCGAAGCGCCGGCCGACTTCGCCGAGCTCGAGGCCTGGCTGCGCGAGAACCCCGGCCGCTTCACCTACGTACGCCCGCCCCAGTACAACGGCAACACCTTCGTCCAGACCGTCCTCTACGCCCACAACCCCGACGGTGACGGCTACGTTTCCTTCCAGAACGCCGCAGACGCGCTCGGCGTCGACGAGTTCATCCGCATCACGCAGCCGGGCTACGAGTACCTGCAGCGCATCGAGCCGTTCCTACTCGGTGGCGGCGGGAGCGATGGCATGCGCGGCTCGCCCATCTACCCCGAGGACCAGAACGGCCTCGAGGCGCTCTTCGTGAACGGCGAGATCGACATGGCCTGCCAGTTCGGCATGTACAACACCGCCGTCTCCATCGAGACGGGCCGTTTCGCAGAGACGGCCGAGAACGTGATCTTCCCGGCCCAGGGCATGATCAAGAACAAGAACTTCATCGGCGTGCCGATCAACGCGCCCAACCCCGCCGCGGCGATGGTCCTGGCGAACGTGCTCGCGAGCCCCGAGAACCAGATCAGCAAGCTCGGGACGATCGGCTACGTCCTCGGCATCGACGCCGACCTGCTCACTGCCGAGCAGCAGGCGGAGATCGACGCGGTCGCACCGAGCCTGGTCGGCATCACCTACGACGAACTCGGCGCCGTCACGGTGCCCGACACGAATGCGTCGCTCGTCGACGTCATCGAAGGGACCTGGACGGCGTTCATCGAGCGCCGCAGCGGCTCCTTCGAGGACTCGGTGCGCGCGGCCTTCGCCGACCGGTAGATCCGACTGTGCCGCCGCCGCCGGCGCGGCGGCGGCGCGCCCTCCCGCCACGCTCCACGACTCCCGCGACCGCCGGCCCCCGAGCGGTCCGGGGCCCGGAAGGGGATGCCATGCTGGCGACCAAACCCACCGCCCCCCGCTCCGGACGCTCGCGGCGGGCGAGTTGGCTCCAGCGGCTGTACGTGCCGCTGATGCTCACCCCCGTCCTCCTGACGATCGGCGTGCTGTTCTTCGGAGCGTTGATCGTCGCACTCCTCCAGAGCTTCGGGCACGCGCCGATCTACGGGATCGAAGAGTTCCCGACGCTCCGGCACTACCGCAACCTGTTCACGCTCCCCGGATTCTGGTCGTCGGTCGGCCTGACCTTCTACTATGCGCTCGTCCCCACGGTCGTCGGCACCATCCTGAGCATCTACCTCGCGCTGATGCTTCGCCGGCGCTTCCGCGGCAAAGGTCTCGTGCAGTTCGTCTACAAGCTGCCCCTGATGATCCCCTACCTCGTGGGCGTGGCGCTCACGATCGTCCTGTTCGGGAACGGCGGAATCATCGCGCGCGGAATGTTCGCCCTGGGTGTCATCGAGAGCACGCGCGACTTCCCGCGGCTGATCTACAGCCACGCTGGGTGGGGCATCATGATCGTCTATCTTTGGAAGCAGATCCCGTTCACCACCTTGATCGTCTATTCCGTGCTCATGGGCTTGGGTCGCGAGAGTGAGGAGGCGGCGGCGACGCTCGGCGCCCACCGCTGGCAGACCTTCTGGCACGTGACCCTGCCGCAGATCATGCCGGGGATCGTCTCCGCGACCGTGATCGTCTTCGCCTTCAACTTCGGCTCCTTCGAAGTCCCGTTCATCCTCGGCGGCGGCTTCCCCAACACGCTGCCGGTCGAGGCGTGGCGCGCGTTCGAAGACGCCGACTACTCCAACCGGCTGCGGGCGATGGCGATCGTGATGTTCATCGGGGTGCTCTCCGGCGCCGTGCTGTTCACGTATCTCGCCGCCTACCGACGCTTCGAGCGTCTGCGGGGGCGGCAATGATCGCGCGTCGGCGCGCGGGCACCACCGAGATTCGTCGCGACGACCGCGACCGCCTCGGTCCGTTCGGCCGCTTCTACGTCACCTTCGTGGTCGTCGCCGTCGTCGGTCCGTTCATCCCCTTGCTCATCGCCTCCTTCGCCTTCCGCTGGAACTGGCCCGACCTCCTCCCGAGCCGATGGTGGTGGGAAGCGCGCGAGACCGCTCGCCTCCCGCTCGGGTGGGACTACGTCTTCTCGCCCGTCTCGCGCGTGCTCGAGTCCGCCGGCAACACCGTGCTGATCGCCCTGCTCGTGACGCTGCTGTGCACGCTGATCAGCCTCCCCGCTGCGCGCGTCCTGGCGCGTGAGCGGTTCCGCGGGAAGAGTTTCGTCGAGTTCTTCCTGCTCACGCCCCTCATCGTCCCCGAGATCGCGGTCGGGCTCGGCATCCTCGTGACGTTCATCCAACTCGGCCTCGCCGGCACCTTCACCGGGATCATCCTGGTCCACCTCATCCCCACCATCCCGTACATGGTCCGCGTGCTCACGTCCGTGTTCCAAGGCCTCAGCCGCGACTACGAGGAGCAAGCGCGGGTGCTCGGGGCCGGGCCGCTGCGCACCATGTGGCACGTGACGCTCCCGATGATCATGCCGGGCGTCATCGCGGGCGGGCTCTTCGCGTTCCTGATCTCCTCGAACATCTTCCTGCTCACGTTCTTCATCGGACGCGGACGCATCGAGACGCTGCCGACGCTCCTGTTCTCGCGCGTGAGTGGCGGCGGCGCGCTCGACGCGGTCGCGGCGGGCGTCGCGCTCATCGTCTGCATCCCCGGCATCATCATGCTCGTCCTGACCGAACGATTCATCAAAGAGGAGGTGTTCGCCAAGGGCTTCGGTGGCTGACCACCCGAGCGCGGGCGAGACGACGATGACGACCACAGCGGATCGGCTCGAGGCGAGATTCCTAGGCTCCGTCATCGGCGGCGCCGTCGGCGACGCGCTCGGGGGCCCCGTCGAGGGGCTCGACTTCACGGAGATCGACGCGCGCTACGGCTGGGTCGACGACCTCCTCCCGTACGAGAAGGCGCCGAGCGAGCACGCCCACTTCACGAACCATCCGGGCTCCGTCACCGACGACACGCGGTTGCACGCCATCCTCGTGGGAGCCATCCTCGACGCCGATGGCGACGTCGTGGCCGGAGACCTGACACGCGCGCTCGTGACGTACGAGCGCGACCACGGCGACACACTCTCCCGCTCGTTCGTCGAGGAGTACGTGCTCAAGGGTCTCTATCGCGGCCGCAAGCTCGCCTTCGGCGGGCAGCCGACGAACGGCGCCGTCATGGGCAACGGCGCGATCGGGCTCCTGCACGCCGCCGATCCGGGCGCCGCGTTCGCGGTGGCCTATGAGCTCGCGTTCGTCACCGATGGCTACGCCAAGGAGTCGGCCGGCATCGGTGCCGCCGCGGTCTCCGCCGCGATGTCGCCAGGCGCCACCCCGCTCGGAATCGTCGACGCTGCACTCTCCGCCGCCGATCGCTTTCGCCGCGACGGTCCACTCTGGCGGCAGACGATCGTCGAGCATTCATGGGCGAAGTTCGAGGGCCGCCCCAACCACGTGCTGATCGAGACCGCCGTCGCGGCCGCGAGGCGCAACGGCGACGTGCGCGTGCTGCGCGAGGCCCTCTATCCTGTCCTGAAGGTCAGCCCCGTCGGCTCCGAGGCTGGTCAGAGCGTGGCGGTGGCGCTGGCCATGCTCGTCGCGACCGACGGCGACTACCGTGCATCGGTGCTCGGCGCGGTGAACTACGGGCGCGACAACGATTCGTACGCGACCATCGTCGGCGCCTTGGCGGGGGCGCTGCACGGCATCGAGGCGGTGCCCGCGGCGTGGCGCGACACCGTCGTGTCCGCGAACCCCGACATCGATCTCGAGGGGCTCGCGCGCCGCCTCGCGACCTTGGTCCGCAAACGCCATGCCCAGCGAGCCGCGGTCGTGGAGGCCGTCGGAGGGTTGATCGCGTCGTGAACCTCTCGCGGGACGGCTGGCTGCAGGCAGTGGGGCTCGACGCAGACGAAGTGCCCCACCGCGTGGTGCTCGAGGGGACGTGGTGGTCGCGCGAACGCACCCCGCAGCGGCTAGAACACCTCACCGACGTCCGCGAGCTGGCGTTCCCGGACATCTACTGGGGACGATACGAGGGCGTGCCCGTCGCGTTCTGCGCGGCGTACGGGGCTCCGCGAGCCGTCGAGCCCGTGCACGTCTTCGGCTCACTCGGCTCCACCTCCGTCGTGCAGATCGGATCGTGTGGTGCGCTCGCGCCCGGCATGCGGAGCGGCGACGTGATGCTCCCCGAGGTCGCCACGATCGGTGAAGGTGCCTCCCAGTACTACGGTGGCGTCGGGTCCTCGACCGCCACTCCGGCGCTCGTCGAGGCGGCCGAGCGCGCGTTCGTCGAGCGGGGCCTGCGGGTGCACCGCGGCGACCACGTCACGACCTCCGCGCTCTTCGCCCAGCCGCCGGAGCGCGTGCAGGCCTGGCGCGCCGCGGGCCACCGCGCCGTCGACATGGAGACCTCGGCGGTGTTCAGCGCTGCGGCCCACTTCGGCATGGAGCGCGTGTCGCTGCTCTTCGTCTGGGACGAGCTCCTCAACGACCGGACCTGGCTCGATGCGTTCTCGGACGAAGAGCGCGAGCGACAGCGCATCGCCAACGATGCGATCTTCGACGTGGCGCTCGCGCTCGGGGTGACGGCGTGAAGTTCGCGGTGCACGCCGCGCTCTGGATGCGCGAGTGGGACGAGGATGTCGCGCCGCTGCTCGACGCCGCGGCGCGAATCGGCTTCGACGGCGTCGAACTCTCTCTGCTCGGCATGGACGACGCCACCACCTCCCGCCTCCGCTCCCGCGCTTCGGAACTGGGGCTCGAGATCACCTGCACAACGGGACTGGCGCCTCATCAAGACGTGACGAGTGACGACGCCACGGTCCGGGCCTCCGGCACCGCCGCGTTGCGGCGGGCGCTGCATACCGTGCAGGCTCTCGGCGCGAAGCAGCTCTCGGGCGTCGTCTACGCACCGTGGGGCGTGCGGCGCATGACGGAGCGCTCCGCGCGCTGGGGCCGGGCGGTGGAAGCGCTTGCGGGCGTCGCCCCGCTTGCCGCCGAGCTCGGCATCACGCTCGGCGTCGAAGCGATCAATCGCTACGAGACCGACCTCGTCACCACGGCGGCGGATGCGACCCGGATGGCTGCCGAGGTCGACCACCCCCACGTCGGCGTCCTGCTCGACACCTATCACATGAACATCGAGGAGAAGGACGTGGCGGAGGCACTGCGTGTCACCGGTGACCGACTCGTGCACCTGCACGTGGTCGAGAACGACCGGGGCGTCCCCGGGTCCGGACACGTGCCGTGGGACGCCGTGGTCGAGGGTGTGCGCGCGGTCGGCTATGACGGCTGGGCGACGCTCGAGATGTTCGTGCTCGCGAACCAGAGCGTCAGCCCGGACCTCGCTATCTGGCGCGACATCGAGGACGACCCGACGGACGCCGCCCACCGTGGACTCGCGTTCCTCAGGGAGCGCTTCGGATGACCGCCGCCGGCGTACGCGATCTCGTGACACGCCTCTGCGCTGCGTTCGAGCAGGAGCGCGACGCCCTCGCGACTCTCGACGCCGCCACCGGCGACGGTGACCACGGCGCCGGCATGATGCGGGGCTTCGGACGCGCACGCGACGCCGTCGCGGAGTTGGGCGACGACGACGTGGGCGCCCTCCTCGTCGCCGCCGGCAAGGGGCTGATGGCGGGAGTCGGCGGGGCGTCGGGCGCGCTCTTCGCCAGCCTCTTCCTGGAGCTGGGGAAGGTCGCGGCAGGCGCGCGCACGCTGCAGGCCGACCACCTCGCGGAGGGGATCACGCAAGCGGTCGCGACGATCCGTCGCCGCGGCCGCTCCGAGCCGGGAGACAAGACGATGCTCGACGCGCTCACACCGGCGGCGGAGGCGCTGCGCGCCCACGCGGGCGCCCCGCTCGCCGAGGCGCT
>JACCWH010000197.1 GCA_013697735.1 Trueperaceae bacterium
CGGCCGGCCGGCCGGCCGCTCGTCCTCCTGGCGGTGACCGCGGGCGGTCGCCACGACGTGGGCGTGCGGATGATGCAGGTGCTGGCGTGGGAGCGGGGCATCGCGTGTGAGATCGTTCCGGTGGGGACCTCCGACGACGAGCTGACGTCGATCGTGGCAGCGCGCCGGCCGGAGCTCGTCGGCCTGTCGATGAACCTGGTCGAATCCCTGCCGGTCGCCATCGCGTTCGCCCGGAGCCTGGCTCGCACGCTGCCTGCGGCTACCGAGTTGGTGCTCGGTGGGCAGGCGCTCCGGCGTCTCGACGCCGCCGACGTCGCGGAGGGTCTCGACGTGGTGTTGACGATCGATGCATTCGCGGAGCGCCTCGATCGCCTGCGTGAACGCTTCGAGGCGCGCGCGAGCGCCGATCCGCCCGGAAATGACGGTCCGAGGGTGCCAGAGTGAACGCGCATCGCCCGCTTCTGTCGCAGCGCTTGCGCGCGGAGACCCGCAGCGATCACGACATGGTGGAGGAAGAGCCGTTCTTTCGTGCCGTACGGGCGAACACCCTGCCGCGGCAGTCGATGGTGAGCTACCTGCGAGGGCTGACGATCGTCCACGCCGTCATCGAGACGGCATTCGAGCGCGGGTTCGGCCTCGACGTCGCTCCTTGGCGTCACGCTCTGACGCGAGCCGACGACCTGATCGTGACGCTGGACGCTGCCGGTGCCTCCGGCATGCCCGACGTACCTCGTGCCATCGAGGCAGCCATCGACTGGGCCGACGCCATCGTGCGCGACGCGCGCAGCGCGCCCACGCTCATCGGCACGTCGTACGTGCTCGAAGGCTCGCAGCTCGGAGGGCGCGTGCTGCGCGGGCACGTCGCCGCCGCGCTCGATATGCCCGAGGATCGGGTGGCCTACTTCACGGCCGATGGTGACGCCCTCGACCGCCACTGGCTCGACGTCCGCCGCGACCTCGACGCACTGGAGCTGGACGATGTCGAGGCGGCGCACCTACGCGACGCGGCGCGACGCGCGTACGCCGGCGTAACCGCGATCGCCCGCGCCGCTTTCCCGTACGACGACAGCGAGCTGCGCCACCGGGTGACGGCCGTCAATCCCGAAGCCGGGCGGCACGCCATGCCGCAATCCGACGTCGAGATCGCGCGAGCGCTGCGCTGTGCCGAAGCCGCGTGGGCTCGCTTCCCGTACTTGGCGGCGCGTTTCGGCGAGCGCGGGCGGCGGTTCACGAACGGCGACAGCTGTTGGCTCGTCAGCCTCTACGACGCCGACGAGGCGGTCGTCGTGCGGAGTCTGATCTGGCTGCGTGAGGTGCTCTCCAGCCGCGGTCTACCGACGACGATCCTCGAAACGCATTTGGAGGCGATCGATCGGGACGTAACCGCCGACGATCCTGCGCGAGCGGTGCGGGCGACTGGGATGAGGGCGGCGGTGGCGCACTTCCGAGCCGAACGACAGGCGCACTTGCCGGCCGACGAGGCGCTCATCCTGGTCCGCCGGTGGCAGACGCGCCTCGATGCCTGCTCCGGTGCGGGGTCATCCGACGCTGCGGCCCTCCTGGTCGCGGCTCGGCTCGACACCGCCGTCGGGATCGATCGGGCTTGGGCACAGGTCCGCGCCTGGTTTCAAGAGTCGGCGCGCTTCTCGCCGAAGTGGATCGCCACGGTCGAAGAGCTCGCCGAGGCGCTGGACGAATCGATCAGCACGAAGATGTCGTGACGGATGGTGGCACTTCGTCACCCCAGCGACTGGAGTTCGAGGAATGCGTCGACCGCTCGGGGATCGAAGTGCTTGCCGCGGCCCCCGGCGATGAAAGACCGAGCCTCCACGCGTGGCCAAGCGACTCGGTACGGACGGTTACTCGTCAGGGCGTCGAAGAAGTCGACGACTGTGAAGATCCGCGCGGCGAGCGGTATCTCCTCGCCTGCGAGTCCGCGCGGGTAGCCGCTGCCGTCCCACCGCTCGTGGTGGCAGAAAGGGATGTCGATCGCGGGTCTGAGATACTCGATCGGGTAGAGGAAGTCGTAGGCGAACTGGGTGTGCTGCTGCATGATCGCGCGCTCACCCGCATCGAGCGAAGCGGGCTTGAGGAGTACGCGGTCGGGGACGCCCATCTTGCCCATGTCGTGGAGGAGAGCGCCACGGCGGATGTGGACGAGATCGTCTTCGGGCACACCCAGGCGGCGACTGAGCTCGATGGTCAGCACCGTCACGCGTTGACTGTGCCCTGCGGTCTCCTCATCCTTGAGATCGAGGGCCCGTGCCCAACCTTCGATGGTCTCGTCGTACGCGGCCCGCAGGTCGTGATGGTGCTTCTCGGCTTCCTTGCGCCCTTGTACCTGCGCCGTGATGTCGATGGCTTGACACAGGATTCCCTCGATCGACGCGTCGTCGCGCAAGGGTTGGTACACGACGTCGAAGTAGTGGAGTTCGAGCTCGCCATCCCCGCGCGTGCCGAGGTGCAGGGGCACCTCACGCCCCACGAAGGACTCGCCCGTCTCGTAGACGTGGTCGAGGATCGCAATGAAGCCTTGTGCCTCGATCTCTGGCATGACGTCGATCACGCGTCGACCGATGAGCGGGCGCCCACCGAAGAGTTGGGCGTACTTCTCGTTTTTCGTGACGAAGACGTGATCGGGACCCTCGAGCGTGGCAGTCAACGTCGGTGCTTGCTCGAGCGCCGCTTTGAGACGCGACGACTCGATCTCCGCCTGACCGCGCGCCGAGCGCTCGCGTGCCAGGAGATCCACGTTCTTCATCGCGATCGCGGCGAGGCTCGCCGCGACCTGGAGCTTCGCGCGATGCTCGTCGCCGAATGCATTCGTCTTCGTGCTCTGCAACTCGATCACACCCAGCACGTCACCGAGCACGATGAGCGGCACGGTGAGTGAGGACCGGGCTCGCTCGTGGTCTTCGCTCCCGATGTCGACCCCGACGAGTTCCGCCTGCCGCATGTCGTTCGCGACGATCGTCCTCCGTTCTCGGACGGCCCGACTCTGTGGACTGTCGTTGTCGGGCATCGGGGGAAGCGTGCCGACGTCGACCTCGACATACCGACCGGCGGCGATCTCCGCGGCGAACACGTAGCGGCGAAGGCCGGTCTCGGCATCGAGGTGCGACACCGAGAGCGAGTCCGCCGGCGTCGTGGTCTTGGCGAGTTCGAGCAGTGCACGGTAGATACCGGCGTGGTCGGTGGCGAGGCCGACGCGCTCGGCCAGGTCCGTGACCTGCCGCAGTAGGCGTGCGAATGCTTGCACGGCGCGATCATTGGCGGTCCGCTCCGCGGTCTCGTCCTGTATGAACACCACGAAGTGCAGGGGCGTGCCAGCTTCCTCGCGGGCCAAAGCGACGCTCACGTGCACCCAGACCGACGAGCCATCCTTGTGTATGTAGCGCTTCTTCGCCTCGTAGGAGGTGGCTCGGCCATCGAGGAGCCGCCGGTCGAGCCGCACGTCTTCTGCGCGATCGTCGGGGTGCGTGATCTCTCGAGGTGGGGAGGCGAGGAGTTCGTTCACAGTGTAGCCGAGCAGATCGCAGAGAGCCGGTGGTACTTCGATCCAGTTTCCTTCGAGGTCGGTGTGCGCGACCAGCGCGATGCTGCCGTCCGGCGCCGTGTGCAGTATGCGGTCGAGATCGTGGTCGAACACGTGTCGGTGGTGAGTATCGCGTTCGCGGGCGTCTCGGTCTTCGCGACGTGGCTGCGACACGTCGGTGACGGCGACGAGGAGCGCCCGAACCGTCGGTTCGTCGAGTTGGTCTTCGAATCGCAACTCGACGTCGCACATGATGCCGTCGTTCCTGCGTACGGCGACGACCTCCGTGTGCTCCGTTCGGGTGCCGCAGAGAACGCGCTCGCGGAGGTCACCATGCGCGTGTACGCCGTCGTGCGCCGCGAGGTCGAACACGTTCGTGGTTCGGAGCTCGCCGAGTGTTCGGCCCGTGATGTGGGCCGCAGCGGCATTGGCGAATTGAATCGACCCGTCACCGTCCGCGAGCAGCATTCCTTCGCGGCCATGCCCCAGCAGTGCGGCGTAGCGCCGTGGAACCTCGTGGTCGTCGCGTTCGGCCTGGCGACCCACCTTCACCTCGTTGCGGGGCCGGCCCGTGTTGCGGCGAGCACCTCTCCGGCGGCCCCTGCCTCGTTCATGAGTCCAACTGTAATACTTTTGTATTCCTCGTATCGAACTCCAGTCACGAGCCCAGGCGCAACGCCGCTGAGCTCGAGTATCGAATGATGTATACTGCAGCCACATGAAGCGCACTCAGATCTACATCCGCGAAGACCAAGCGAGGCGCATCGCAGAGCGTGCGGAGGAGCGAGGTGTTTCGCAGGCGGAGGTGATTCGCCAGATCCTCGATGCGGCGCTCGACACCGGTG
>JACCWH010000052.1 GCA_013697735.1 Trueperaceae bacterium
GCGTCGACCCGCTCAGCCGCGGTCAGGGTTTGGGTAGGCAGCTGCTAGGACCTACGCTCGAGCGCGCGGCTCACGAAGGGCGCGCCTGTTACCTCGAGACGCAAAACGACAAGAACGTTGCTGTCTACGGCAGCGTCGGGTTCGACGTGACGAGTGTCGGTCAAGTCCCGGGTAGCACCATAACGGTGTGGACGATGCGGCGGGAGCCGAAATGGAGCACCGCTGCCCTGCCCGAGCGGCAGCAGCCCGATCTTCGCCCCCTGGATGAAGAGCACGAAACCGAAGACCGTGCAGATCAGCCCCACCACCACCGGGATGAACTCGGCGAGGGGCATCCGCACGAACGCGACCTGGAAGAAGAGAATCAACCCGATCGCGGGCGCGAGCGAGAGGAGTGTCTCTTTCAGTTCTCGTCCGAACGCACCGAAGCTCATGACCCCAGGCTACCAACCGGCCGTGCGCGTCGCAGAGGATGGCGCTCATCCCTCGACGTGCACGGCCGCTATCGAAGCTTCGGTCGGGATCCCTTAGGGATTGCGGGGACGAGTGCTGGTGGTGGTCGTGCGATCGACGTCTCTGTCGACCGGGCGCGTCTTGTCGCGACCGAGGAGGCCGGCGAGGCCCGCGAGGCCCAGGAGGCCGATCCAGCCCCAGTTCGTGTCGTTGCGTTGCGTGGTCTGCAGCGGCTGGGTCTGGGTCTGGGTCGTCGGCGTGGTCACGGCCGGGGAATCGGCGGGTGGGGGCGACGCCGCAGCGAACGCAGCGGTCGGGAGGAAGGCGAACAACGTGGTGGCGGTCACGAGCAGAATCGATCTCAGGTAGCGCATGGTGTACCTCCTTGAGAATACGGCTGAGTACAGCACGTGGCGAGCACGCTGCCCTTCGCCACCGTCACACGGTCATCGCGATTTCGCCGTCGCCGAGCCTCTCGGGTTCAGCGCCGCGTGATCGGATCGAGCCAATCGCGCAGGCCGTCGCCGAGCAGGCTCCAGCCCAGCACCGTGAGCATGATCGCGATTCCTGGCACCACGGCGGGGTAGGGGGAGAGGGTCATGAAACCCTGCGCTTCGCGCAGCATGTTGCCCCAGCTCGGCACGTCGGGCGGGGTGCCGAGGCCGAGGAACGACAGCGCCGCCTCGGCGAGCACCGCGATCGCGAGCGAGAGCGACGCCTGCACCACGATGGGGGAGAGCGCACCGGGGAGGATCGAGACCACGAGCACCCGCCCGTGCCCGGCGCCGAGCGCGCGGCTCGCTTCGACGTAGTCGCGCTCCTTGAGCGTCAGCACCGACGCGCGCATGATGCGCGCGAAGATCGGCACGGTCGCCAGCCCGATCGCGATCATCGCCGTGAGCGTGCCGGGGCTGTAGACGGCTGCCAGCAGCAGCGCCATCAGGATGGCCGGGAAGGCGTACAGCACGTCGACGAGGCGCATGATCACCTCGTCGAACACGCCGCCCACGTAGCCGGCGACCGCGCCGAGCACGCAGCCGAGCGAGAGCGCGATCCCCACCGCGATCACGCCCACGTAGAGCGTGCCGCGAGCGCCCAGCAGCACGCGGCTGAAGAGGTCGCGCCCGAAGTGGTCGGTGCCGAAGAGGTGCTCGAGTGAGGGCCGCGCGAACTGCGCCGTGAAGTCGAGCCGATTCGGATCGTAGGGCAGCCAGAAGAACGAGAGCAGCGCGCCCCCCACCACCAGGCCGATGAACCAGCCGCCGATGACGAGGTTGAGGCGGGTACCGTTCACGCGTAGCGGATCCGCGGGTCGAGCAGCCCGTAGGAGACGTCGACGAGGAACGAGAGCAGCACGATGGTGGTGGCGTAGACCAGGATCGCGCCCTGCAGGAGCGGGAAGTCGCGGTTGCCGATGGCGGTGAGCGCCATGCGGCCGAGACCGGGGAGGGCGAAGACCTGCTCGATCACGATCGAGCCGATGAACACGTTCGTGAGCGACAGGCCGAGGATGGTCACGATCGTCACGAGCGCGTTGCGGAGGGCGTGCTCGTAGATCACCTTCCGCATCGGCAGCCCCTTCGCGCGCGCTGTGCGTACGTAGTCCTGAGCGAGCACGTCGAGCATGGCGGCGCGCGTGAGGCGCGCCATCACCGCCGCCTGCCCCAACCCCAGCGCCAGGACCGGCAGCAGCAGCGCCCGGAGCGAGCCGGTCACCGAGCGCTCCCAGCCGGGGAAGCCCCCCGCCGGCAGCCAACGGAGCTCCACCGCGAAGAAGAGGATCAGCAGCAGCCCGAGCCAGAACGACGGGATCGCGGCGCCCACCTGCGACGCCACGATCACCACCGGGTCGGTGGCGGTGCCGCGCCGGAGCGCCGCCCAAATCCCGAGCGGCAACGCGATCAGGCAGGCGAGCAGCGCTGCGCCGAGGGCGAGGGGCACCGACACCCCGAGGCGCGCCCAGATGAGCGCTGCCACGGGCCGCCCGAACTGTAGCGACTCCCCCCAGTCGCCGCGCACCACCCCGCCGAGCCACGCCACGTAGCGCTGGGCGGGGGGGACGTCGAGTCCGAGGCGTATGCGCAGCGCGGCGAGCGCTTCGGGCTGCGCGTTCATGCCCAGGATGAGCGCCGCCGGGTCTCCCGGCACCGCCAGCAGCGCCGAGAAGACCAGCAGCGACGCCAGCACCACGCTCACGAGCGCGGTCAGCAGTCGGCGCGTCAGGTACGCCAGCACGCGCTCACGGGGCCCGGTAGACCTCCACCATGTTGAGGTTCGGGGTCGGCTGATCCGTCCAGAAGCCGTGGACGTCGTTCTGCGCCGCCACCAGGAAGGGCGACGAGAAGAGCCAGACGTTCACCGCGTCGTCGGCGATGATGCGCGCGATCTCCTGGAAGGCCGCCGTCTCCTCCTCGGCGCTACCGGCCGCTTCGGCCTCGGCGAGGAGCTCGGCGATGCGGGCGTTGTCGTACCCGTAGTAGTAGCTCGGGTTCGCGTAGACGTTGATGTCGCGCGGCTCCGAGTGGCCGATGATCGTCATGTCGTAGTCGCGGCCGAGGAAGATGCGCTCGATCCAGGTGCCCCACTCGACCACCGAGAGGTTCACGTCGATGCCGACGTCGCGGAGGTACTGCGCCACCACCTCGCCGCTGCGGCGCTCGATGGCGTAGGGCTCGGGGAGCTCGAAGTCGATCGTGAAGCCGTCGGGGTAGCCCGCCTCGGCGAGCAGCTCGCGCGCGCGCTCCGGGTCGTAGGGATAGGTGTCGGTGAGGTCGACGTAGTACGCCTCGGCGGGCGTCATGTGCGTGCCGATCACGGTGCCGAGCCCGAACATGGCGCCCTGCACGATCGCGTCCTTGTCGATCGCGTGCGTGATCGCCTGGCGCACGCGCTCGTCGCTGAAGGGTTCGCGGGCGTTGTTCATCGCCACGGTGATCTCGGCGGTGGCGGCGCCGACGCTCGCCTGCAGGTCGGGGTTCGCATCGGCCTGGACGTACTGCTCGGGGGCGAGCTGCGCCATGAGGTCGATGTCGCCGCTCTGCAGCGCCGCGAAGCGCGCGTTCGTGTCGGAGATGATTCGGAAGACCACCTCGTCGAGGTAGGGGAGGCCGTCTTGGTGGTAGCCCTCGAAGCGCTCGAGCCGCACCTCGCTCCCCTCCACGTACTGCGCGAAGCGGAAGGGGCCGGTGCCGATCGGTTGGGTGCGCTGGGTCTCGTGCGTGCCGGCGGGGTAGATGATCGAGTCGGGGCGCGCGAGGTTGTAGAGCAGGCTCCGGCTCGGCTCGGAGAGGCGGAAGACGACTGCGGCGCCGTCCATCGCGCTCTCGACCGACTCGATGGCGGCGTAGTAAGCGGCGTTGGTGTGCCCCGAGTCGGGATCCATCGCGCGCTCGAACTTGGCGATCACGTCGTCGACGGTGAAATCACTGCCGTCGTGGAACGAGACGCCGGAGCGGAGCGTGAAGGTCCACTCGAGGCCGTCGTCGGAGACGCTCCAGTCGGTCGCGAGCGCGGGCACGATCTCACCGGCGGAGTCGAAGCGAACGAGGCCCTCGAACACGTTGTGATACACCACCCGCGGGATTTCCTGCGAGGTGGAGGCCGATGGGTCCCACCCGGGCGGATCGGCGACGATGGCGACGGTCACGCTGCCACCGTGCGTGGGGGGTGGGTCCTGTGCCAGGGCGAGTCCGCCGAGGGCGACCCCGAGGGCGAGTAAACAGGCGATGAGACGTTGCATGTCGTTCCTCCTCATTCGTTCTCCAGGAACACGACGGCCGCCGCCGCGTAGAAGCGCGCCGCGTCGATCACGTCACGAACGCGCACGAACTCGTCGACCTGGTGCGGAATCGTCCGGTCTCCCGGCCCCACCGTGACGATGGGAATCCCGGCGCTGGCGCGCAAGAAGGTGCCATCGGTCGCTCCTGGTACACCACCGTAGCGCGCCGGGCGCTCGAAGACCAGGGGGTAGGCACGTTCGAGCGCGTGCACGAGCGGATCGTCGGGCGGGGTCTCGGTGGCGGGTCGGCTCTCGAACCAGTCGAGTTCGATTGCGAGGCGCGGCAGGCCGGCCTCCACGTCGTCGGCGGCGGAGCGGAGCGAGGCGTAGAGCGCGTCGTGATCCTGCTCCGGCACGGTGCGGACGTCGAGCGCTGCGTACGCCTCGTCGGGCATGACGTTGAGCTGCGCCTCGCCGCGTACGGGGGCGCGCACGATCGTGGGTGTGAGCCACGGGAGGCCGAGGTGCTCGTGCTCCCCCATGCGCGCCTGCTCGGCCGCTTGGATCCCTTCCACCCGCGCCAGGAAGCGCGTGAGGCCCGCGATCGGGTTCACGCCCGCGTAGGGCATCGCGCCGTGCGCCATCACCCCGCGCACGCGCACGTGCACGCGCATCGCCCCCTTCTGCACGAGGCAGAGCTCCTGCTCCTCGGGCTCGCAGATGATCGCGCCGTCGACATCGTCGGCCCACCCCTGGGCGATGAAGTCCTTGATGCCGCTCATCATCCCCTCCTCGTCGACCACGATGCCGAGGCGGATGCGGCCGGGCAGGTGGGGGGCGGCGCGCATCACCGCCGCGAGCGCCGTGATCGCGCCGGCCACGCCCGCCTTCATGTCGGCGGCGCCGCGGCCGTAGAGGCGCTCGCCGTCGTCGGCCGCCACGATCTCGGCTCCGTAGGGGTCGTGCGTCCAGCGGGTGCGGTCCCCTTCCGTGACCACGTCGGTGTGCCCCTCGAACATGAGCGTGCGGTGGCGCTCAGGATCGAAGCCGCTGCCGGCCCAGTCGCAGATCACGTTCGGGCGCCCGGGCGCCACCTCCTGCACGACCGGGTCGAGCCCCATGGCGCGCAGGTGCTCGGCCACGAACTCGGCGCACGCCGCTTCGCTCGTGCGGGCGTCGGGATCGAACACGCTGCGGATGCGCACGAGGGCCTGCGTGAGCGCCACGGTGGCGTCGCCGTCTACCTCGGCGGCTGCTCGGCGAGCGAGCGCGAGTGCGGCGTCCACGCCTACAGCGGTGGCGTGAAGCGGCCGTCGATCGCCGTCCACCCACCGTCGACGATGAGGAGCGTGCCGGTCACGAACGACGACGCGTCCGACGCGAGGTAGACCACCGGACCCACCATCTCGGAGGCCTGCGCCCAGCGTCCGAGCGCCGACTTCTCCGCGTAGGCCCGGTACCAGGCCGGGTCGGCCTTGATCGGCGCGGTGAGGGGCGTCTCGACCACACCCGGCGCCACGGCGTTCGCGCGCACGCCCTGCGGCCCCAGCTCGGCGGCGAGCGCGCGGATCATCTGCAGCGTGCCGGCCTTGGTGGCGGCGTAGACGCCCTGCCCGGGCTCGACGACCTGCGCGCGGATCGACGAGAAGAAGATGATCGAGCCCTTGCCGGCCTCCGCCATGCGGCGCCCGGCAGCGCGCATCACCAGGAACGACCCGCGCATGTTCAGGTGCATCACCCGCTCGAACTCCTCGACCGTGTAGTCGAGCAGCACCTTGCGGACGTTCACGGCCGGGGTGCAGACCAGCACGTCGAGGGCGGGGAGGTCCGCGATGACGCGCTCCACGTCGGCCTCGTCGGTGATGTCGAGCGTGGTGGCGTCGGCGCGACCACCGGACGCCCCGATCGCGGCGGCCGTCGCGCTCGCGCCCTCGAGCCGCACGTCGGCGACGGTGACGCTCGCGCCGTGGTCGGCGAGGCCCTGGGCGCTCTCGGCGCCGATGCCGGAGCCGCCGCCGATCACGAGCGCGTGCCGTCCGCTGAGGTCGAAGAGCTTCGTGTAGGGTCCTTTTTCGCTCACGTGGTGGTCTCCTCCGCGGCCGCCGCGTACTCCTCGACGCGAGCGGCGACGATGGCGAGGCCGTCGTGCCAGAAGGCCGGGTCCTCGACATCGATCTCCATGCCGTGCGCCAGCGCCGCGACCTCGTCCATGCCGGTCGACGCCAGGAGCGCATCGTAGCGGCCGACGAACGCCTCGGGGTCGGCGGTATGGCGAGCGTACAACCCGAGCCCGAAGAGGTAGCCGAACGTGTAGGGGAAGTTGTAGAAACTGAGGCCGCTCGAGTAGTAGTGCCCCTTCTCGGCCCACGCCTTCGCGAAGCGCACGTCGGGATCGAGTCCGTCGCCGTAGGTCGCCTCCTGCGCCTCGAGCATGAGGGCGTCGAGCGCTGCCACGGAGAGCTCGCGGTCGGCGCGCCGCTCGAACACGGCGCGCTCGAACAGGAAGCGGGCGTGGATGTCGACCGTGATCGCCACCGCGCCCGAGAGCGCCTCCTCCAGCGTCGCCAAGCGCATGGGCGCATCCGCCTCCTCGAGCATCGCCTGCGTGACGAGCGTCTCGCAGAACGTCGAGGCCGTCTCGGCGAGCGTCATCGGCTTGCGCGCCTGCAGCGGCGTGCGGCCGAAGCGGAAGACCTGCTCGTTGTGGTAGCCGTGACCGAGCTCGTGCGCGAGCGTGAAGAGGTCGTCGAGGGAGCCGCCCCAGTTCAGCATGATGCGCGACTCGCGCACCCCGGGCGCCGAGGCGCAGAAGGCGCCGTTGCGCTTGCCACGTCGCGGCGGGACGTCGATCCACCCCTCGTCGACCGCGCGCCGTGCGTACGACGCGAGGGCGCTCGAGAAGAGCGCGAAGCGCTCGACCACGAACGAGCTCCCCTCCTCCCAGTCGTAGTGACGAGCGTCTGCCCCAGGGACGGGCGCGGCGCGGTCGTACCAGGCGAGGCGGGGGAGGCCGAGCAGCGACGCTTTCGCGCGCAGGTAGCGGCGCAGGGTGGGGAAGGCGGCCGTGACCGCCTCCTGCATGGCGCCGAGCACCTCCTCGGAGATCCCCTGCTGGGCGGTGGCGAGCTCGACCACGTCGCGCCAGCCGCGGCGCGATGCGAGCGTACCGACCTGCCCTTTGACGCCGTTCATCGCCGCCGCGTGCGCGCTCGCGTGGCGCTCGAGGAGCTCGACCTCCGCCGCGTAGGCGGCGGCCCGGACCGGACGCGCCGCATCGTGCTGGAGGAGCACGAGCTGCGCCACGCCGAGCGAACGCGGCGCGCTGTCGCCCGGCACGTGGATCTCGATCGCTTCCTTCGCGATCAGGTCGTCGTGGAGTCTCGCCCAACCGCCGCCGCCGCTCTCGTCGAGCGCCGCGGCGAGCGCCTCGGCCTCGTCGCCCAGCTGATGGCGCGCGAAGCGCGCGCTGCGGCGGATGAAGTGCGCGTGCGCCTGCAGCGCCTCGGAGGCGCTCGCGAGCTCGTCGCTCGCGAAGCGGCCCAGCCACGCCACCACGCGCGCTTCGATCGCGCCGCGGCGGCCGTGATCGCGGCGCAGCGTCGACGCCTCGCCCTGGGCCGCCTCGTCGAAGG
>JACCWH010000054.1 GCA_013697735.1 Trueperaceae bacterium
GCCGACGACCACGAAGGCGAGAAAGATGACGTCGAAGACGATGGCGCCGCTCACGGCTACGCCCGAGTGGATGGCGTAGCCGGCGAAGAGCAACCCCACGACGCCCTGCCCGAAGAGACGGTAGCGAGCGAGGAGGCCGGTCGACGTGGCGATGCGCTCGCCCGCCGGCTCGTCGTCGGCGAATGGCTGCGAGGCGGTGTGGGCTCGGCGGAGCGAGAGCACGTCGTCGAGCAGGCCGAGCGCGGCGCTCGCCAGCACGAGCGCAGTCAAGGCCCAGGCGTCCGCGTCTCGCGGGCCGACCAGGAGCGCGAGGAGGAGCGCCACCAGCACGAACGCGGCACCTCCCATGGTCGGGGTACCGCCCTTGACGTGGTGCCCGCCGGGTCCGTCGGTGCGGACCGCCTTTCCCCAACTCCGTCGGAGCGCGACCTGCACGAAGGCGCCGCTGGCGAGGAGTCCGAGGGTCGCGGCGAGTGCGACGATCACGCCCGAGGTCACCGCGCCACCACGGCGTCGCGGGCGCCGTCGTCGCTCCCGGCCGCGGTGCTCGAGCCGTCGGAGTCGCGCCGTGCGACCAGGGCGTCGACGAGGCGCTCGAGCTCGATCCCGCGCGATCCTTTGACGAGGAGCGTGCCGTGCTTCGGCAGGGCGTCGACGTCGGCGAGCGCCGCCGAGACGTCGGGGTAGTGACGGGCGTTCGGATGCGACCGTACGACGCGCTCACTCAGTGGCCCGACCCCCCAGAGCGTGGGGACGCCTTTCGTCAGGGTGGCGAGCGTGTCGTGGTGCCCCTCGGCGTGGGCGCCGAGTTCGCGCATGTCGCCGAGCACCGCGGCGTGTGGGAGGGGCATGTCGCGCAGGACCGTGAGCGCGAGGCGCATCGACGTGGGGCTGGCGTTGTAGGTGTCGTCGATCACCGTGAGGTCTCCGATCCGCTTCGCCTCGAGCCGTCGCCCTTCGATGCTGGCGGCCTCGATGCGGGCAGCTGCGAGGCCGACGTCGACGCCGAGGTCTCGCGCCACGCGCAGCGCACCGAGCGCGTGCTCGGCGATGGCGGAGCCGAGGCCCGGGAGCGTGAGGCGGACGGGGGCGTCGTCGGGGTGGATCCGCGCCTCGAGGGTGGCGCCTGTCTCGTTGGTGGCGTAGGTACCCGACGGTGGCTGCGATGCAGCGAGGGCGTATTGGGTCGTGCGCGAGCGAAGCTCGTCGTCGAGCCGAGCCCAGGCGCCGCTGCCGGCGTAGCGCCCCTGTGTCGCGGCGTGGAGGAGGCGTCCCTTTTCGCGCGTGACGCCTTCGAGGTCGCCGAGGCCGTCGAGGTGGGCGAGATCGATGGTGGTGAGCAGCCCGTGGGTCGGTCGGACGAGATCGACGAGTCGGTCCATCTCACCCACGTGGTCGATGCCGAGTTCGAGCACGAGTGGGCGTTCGACGTCGTCGCTGAGCCACGCCTCGACGAGGGTGCAGGCGAGCGCGAGCGGGGTGTTGCGGTTGCCGGGGCTGGCGTGAGCGCCGGTCGCCGCGGCGAGTAGCGCCTTCATGGTGGTCTTGCCGACGCTGCCACTGATCCCCACGATCGGTCCGCTCCAAGCGGCGCGCGCTTCGTGGCCGAGCGCGAGCAGCGCTGCGGCCGGATCGGGGACGACGACGCCACGGGCGTGCGGGCGATCGCTCACCACGAAGGCGGCGCCGCGTTCGAGCGCGGCGTCGGCGTGCGCGATCCCGTGCCCGTGCCCACCGGGGAGGGCGAAGAAGACGTCGCCGGGGCGGACCAGGCGATCGTGGAACGCGAGTCCCGTCGCCGCTTCGAAGCCGGCGTCGTCTGCGAGATGGACGCCGAGCCGTTCGGCGAACACCCTCCTGAGCGTGGTCATGTCGAGTCGCGGGTGAAGCTCCGTCATCGCCACCCCTTGTCGTCCCTATCATACGCATCGTACACATCGTGTGTGTGAGGTGCGGACGCGGCCCGTCAGTCGAGATCCGCGACGATGCGCTCACCGGGGGCGATGCCCCAGTGCGCCACCACCTCGGAGCCGATCGCCCGGAAGAGTGGTGCGGCCACGAGCGTCGACGACGTGCTCGTGCGCGGCTTCTCGACGTAGACCACCATCACCACGTTGGGCCTGTCGGCGGGGAACATCCCCGCGAAGGAGACGATGTAGTCGCCCGACACGTAGGCGCCGACGGCGTTGTCGTAGATGTCGGCCGTGCCGGTCTTCCCGCCCATGGTCACGCCCGGGATCCGGCTACCGCGCAGGCCCGAGGACTCGACCGTGTACTCGAGCATGTGGCGGATCGTCATCGCGACCTCGGGCGAGAGGACCTGATGCGGGTTCGGGACGACCTCGTCCTCCACGAGGCGGGGTGAAACGTAGCGGCCGTCGTTCGCGAAGATCGAGTAGGCCGCCGCGAGCTGCAGCGCCGTGGTCGACACGGACTGTCCGATCGAGATGGAAGCGTGGTCCTGGGGCACCCAGCGGTCCCAGGCGTTGAGGAGCCCGGGGCGCGTGAAGGTGGAACGGAGTGGCATCTCCTGTCCGAAGCCGAAGGCGGAGAGCCAAGCGTGAAGCTCCGCGCTCGTGAAGCGGTTCCCCATGTCGATGGTGCCGGTGTTGCTGGAGAAGCGGAGGATGTCGTGGACGCTCAGGCGTGGATCGTGCTGGACCACGTCGCGGAACGTCCTGGTGCCCACGCGGAGGTGCATGGGCGTGTCGAGCACCTCGTCCGGTCGGAGGCGTCCGCTCTCGAGCAGCGCTGCGACCACGAACGGTTTCATGACGGAGCCGGGTTCGTATTGGTAGAGGAACGCGCGATTGATCATCGCGTCGGGGGCGCTCCTCGCCCCGGCGTTCGGGTCGTAGGTCGGATAGCTCGCGGCCGCCAAGACGCGGCCGGTCCCGGCCTCGATGATCACGGCCGAGCCGCTCGTCGCCTGCGTGGTGAGCACGGTATCGGCGAGCCGTGACTCAGCGGCGGCCTGCAGGGTCGGATCGATCGTCAGGTGCACGGCTTCACCCGACTGGAGGCGTGCGTCGAGCGTGTACTCGAGTCCCTCGAGACCGTAGCGACCGTCGGGTTGCACCGCACCGGTGAACCCGAGGAGGCCGGCAGCGAGGGTGCCGTTGGGGTAGCGCCGCGCCACCGCTGGACCCTCAGCCAGTACGCTGCCATCCGCTGCGAACACCGTGCCGCGATGGGGCGCCTCCACGAGCGGCGTGGGCCAGATGGGCGCACCTCGCTGCAGCGCTGCGAATCCGGCGAGCGCCAGAACGAGCGGGAGGAGGAGGGCCGGTCCCATCAACCAGCTCCGGTAGAGGCGGAGTTCGGTGGGGCTCGCGGCCGGTGTGCGGGTGATCAGCGCCATATGGTTCGGATCTCCAGGTGGGACGGGGCGATGTGCGGAGCGGGGGGCGCGATCGGCGAAGGGGCGACCTGGATCACGTCGGGGGCTTCGGGGGCGGGGACCATACCCGCGGCGCGAGCCCAGTGCGTTATGGCGAGGGGACCGTTCACCGCGGCGGCCTCGGCGCGGCGCGCGGCGAGGGTCACGAGGGCCTCGTCCTTCTGCTCGAGGAGCGAGGCGTGGTGGAGGAGGCGCACCTGCGAGTGGCCGCCGAGGGCAGCGAGCGACAGGGTGAGCATCACGTAGGCGAGCGCGAGGCGCTTCGCGAGCTGCGTCACGACGTCACTCCGTGGCGCGTGGTGCCGGCGCTCGCCCGCTTGAGCGCGGTGCGCATCTTGGCGCTCCGTGCACGTGGGTTCGCTGCGATCTCGCTCTCACTCGCCTCCACGGGACGTTTCGTGAGTGGCTCGAGGTCGGCCCGGTCGCGCAGCGTGTGCTTGACGATGCGGTCCTCGAGCGAGTGATAGGAGAGCACGACCAGTCGTCCGCGTTCGTCGAGTGCGTCAGCCGCCGCGCCGAGTCCCCGCTCGAGCGCGCCGAGTTCGTCGTTGACCACGATCCGCAGCGCCTGGAAGGTGCGTCGTGCCGGGTGGTCCCGGCGCGGTCCGCCGGGGTAGGCGCTCGTGACCACCTCGACGAGTCGTGCGGTGGTGGTGATCGGCGCTTCGTCGCGAGCCTCCTCGATGGCGCGAGCGATGCGACGGCTGTGACGCTCTTCGCCGTAGCGGTGCAGGGCCGCAGCGAGCGCCTCCATCGTCCAGGTGTTGACCACGTCGGCGGCGCTCTCGCCCGCGCCCGCCATACGCATGTCGAGCGGGCCCTCGTGTCGGAAGGCGAAGCCGCGCTCTGCCTGGTCGAGCTGCATCGAACTGACTCCGAGATCGAGAAGGACCCCGTGCACGGCGTCGATGTCGTGTTCGGCGACGTGACGCGCGAGGTCGGAGAAGTTGCCCTGCGCGAACCGGAAGCGCTCACTCGGCTCGGCAACGCCGGCGGTGTGCAGATCGGCGTTGAGCGCCGCGACGTACGGGAGGGCCGAAGGATCCTGATCGATCGCCAGGACGCGAGCGCCGCGAGCGAGCAGGGCGCGCGTGTGCCCACCGGCGCCGAAGGTGCAGTCGACGACCCAGTCGTCGACGCGCGGCGCGAGCGCGTCGAGGCAGCGCTCGAGCATGACCGGGACGTGGTCGGCCGGCCGCTCGTCGTCGCGTCGATGCGCTTCGTCTCGATGACGCCCACGCCCCCCTGCATCCGGGGCGGCTGCGTAGCGCTCCTGGGCGTTCATCCGACCAGCTCCCGCAGCAGCTCGGGTGCGGGCGGGTGCTCGGTGACGCCGAGCAGGTTCTCGTTCCAGCGCGCTTCGTTCCATATCTCGAGCCGGTTCGGTGCTCCGGCGATGATCACGGCGCCCTGCGCCTCCGCGAACTGACGGAGGATGGGGGGGAGGGTGACGCGGCCGGCGCTGTCGAGTTTCGCCTTCGCGGCCCCGGAGTAGAAGAACCGGATGAAGTTGCGGGCGTCGGAGTCGGTCAAGGGGAGCTCCTCGAGTCTCTTTTCGATCCGGGTCCATGCGCCCATGGGGAAGACGTAGAGGCAGCGCTCCATGCCTCGCGTCACGACCATGCCGTCCTCCACGAAGTCGCGGAAGCCCGGGGGGATGATGACTCGTCCCTTGTCGTCGACGGCGTACTGGTGCTCACCGAACGGCATGTCCCCACCGCTCCCCACCGGCGACGCCCGCGCGGGCGCCGCTGGTGCGTCGTGTCGGATGGTGCGAGATGCGATGGGGAGCGGTGTGCACGGGTCGGTGTGGCCTCCTGGGATGTGGTCCGACACTACCACATTTCCCCACTATCCCCCACGAATTTCTCCCACGCTTCCACGGAGTTCGCCGTGTGCCCCACCGCGCGGTCCGCTCGCCCCCCACCCGTGCAGCGCAGGACCACAGAACGAGCCGGCGACCGAAGTCGCCGGCTCGCAATCGCAGGTGGGCCGATAAGCCGGGTTCTGTCGGGCCGCGCGCCGAAGCGCGAAGCCGCCTGATCATCTCTCTGGGACGCACGTCGCCGCGCGCCTCGAGCGGTCAACCCGGAGATTGTAGCGGGCCGGGCAAGCCCTCTCTCCCTATCGGACCTTGCACCGAGTGGGGTTTACCTAGCTGCCTCTGTTGCCAGGGGCACTGGTGCGCTCTTACCGCACCGTTTCACCCTTACCGGGAAGCCGTCCGAGGACGACCTCCTTAGGCGGTTTGCTTTCTGTTGCACGTGCCGTCGCCTTACGCGCCCAGCCGTTAGCTGGCACCCTGCCCTACGGTGCCCGGACTTTCCTCAGGGGGAACCGTGAGGCTCCCCCCGCGATCAGGTGGCCCACCCTGCGACCGATGATGATAGCAGGTCGGTGCACGGCGGTTGCGGGGCGGGCGTTGGAGAACCGCCCCACGAGAGCCGGCCGCCGTCCGAACCCGAGGGTCCAGACGGCGGCCGGTGGTCGTACGTTGCCAGGGTCGCTCAGTCGCTGTAGGGCTCGACCACGAGCTGCCCCGACACGATCATGTCGCTGATCATGGCGATCTCGGCGAGGAGGCTGTCGGTCAGGAGCGCCTCGTTGTACTCGTCGAGCGCAA
>JACCWH010000066.1 GCA_013697735.1 Trueperaceae bacterium
GGTCGCCCGGGAACGAGGCCGGCAACGCCACGGCGGCCGCCGCAACCGCAGTTCCGATCGGGACCGTTCGAAGGTGCGCCGCCATCCGATCCAGCCACGTTCGCACCGGGATGGTGATGACGATCCGACCATGCTCGGCCAGCAAAGCGAGCTCGAACCGCGAGATCGCGGCCACAGCCAAAATGTCGGCCGACACGATCAACTCGGTTGCGGCTCGGCTGAGTCGCTCAGGCTCGGCGGCCCACCAATGTGCCACGTGTGTGTCGAGCAACACGGTCGTCACGCCATGTCCCACGCAACCCCCGGCGTGAAGAGTTCGTCGTCGCTGGCTGCACTCGCGGCCACACCCGCGAGCGCGCCGCGAAGCGCCGAGGGGCTCACGGCAGGGACGAGCCGAGCCACCACACTGCCGCGCTTGGTGATCTGCACCTCCTCGCCCGCTGCCACCTCGTCGAGTAGGGCTAGGATCCGCGCCTTCGCCTCGGTTGCGGTCACGCTTCTAGTCATGCGGCAATGATAAATGACCATTTCGAGCGGTCTGCCCCGGATCGCGTGCGCTGGGGCGGCGTTAGAGCAGCAACGCGCCGACCGCTGGGTACCACCTCCTCCACTAGGTGTCGTCGGGACCACCGTGCTCGGGAAACGGCGTCATGCCGGTGCGGACGAGATAGCGCCGCGTGCCCGCGCGCCGGCCATTCGGAAGGCGCTGGCCGAGCGCGATCAGATCACGCTGGAGTTCCTTGGCCTCCACCGGCGTGAGGTGCACCTCCTGCCACCAGGTCCACACCGGTGGGAAGCCCTCCCGCGCGTAGAACTCATGTGGGCTGAAGTCGCCGTACGCGGGATCCGGAGCCCCCTCCGGGATCATCGTTCCCCCGTCGTCGAGGCGGAACCGCCTCCCCCACACGCCGCGAAGGTGCGCCTCGGCCACGTCGGCCGCGGCGCGGTTGAAGGCCCTGAGGATCGGCACGTAGAGGTCGTCCATCGCCTCGCGAGATCCGGGGTCGGGAAGCGCTCGACTGGTACGAAGAAGCCGTCCGCCGTCGCCGCGTATGTCCGGATCGACTTCCCCCAGCGCGCGGTGCGAGCGACCTCCTCGAGTAGACCCAGCGCGAGGTAGCGGCGGACGAAGTAGTAGGTCCGCCGTGGATCCTCACCGACGATCCGCGCCACCGCGCTCACGCTGCAAGGTGCCGCCATGAAGGGCGCCAGGCGCGTTCTGTGCGACCGCGCGAACAGCATCCGGATGGCTGCCTCGTCGGAAACGGTGCGCCAGGCCCTAAGCGCGACATCGCGTTGCATCTCGAAAAGCGTAGCGGCTATAACCCGAGGCGACGGGAGTCCAGCACAGGATTCCCGCGCACGGCCGAAAGGACGCCCCCATGCTCCGCACCGCATGCTGTACCCTCCTCATCGCGCTCACGTCGATCGCCGCCAGCCAGGTCACGCCCGACGCCGCCGAGCGCCTCATCTGTGCCCGCGACGCCATCGGCCCGCAGGCGACCGAGCTCCTCTCCTCGAGCCGCATCCTCGGCGTCGTCACCTACTTCGGTCCCGGTGGCGCCGTCGCGGCGGCCTTCGACGTCGAGGCGATCGTCGACCTGCGGGGCGAGCGGGCCCTCTCGATCTTCAGGATGGACGGCGTCCCCGTAATCGTCCAGGGCCTCACCCCGGACGACGCGTACATGGTCACGCCCGACACCGGCGCCATCGACCTGCCCCCCTCGCTTCGCGCCGAGGCCCGCCAGGCGTTCGTGGCCGGCAGCGTCGGCCTGCTCCGCGGCGCGCTGCGCGACAGCGCGAGCGTGGTCGGAACCGAGACCTGGGAAGGGGTGACGGGCACCCGCCTCGATCTCGTCACCAACGGCATCGCCACGAGCATCCTGCTCGGCGACGACTGCACGCTCGTCGCCGAGCGGACACCGAACGCGCAGCTCGGCGAGGTGACCACCATCTACACCGACGTCCGGGTCGTCGACGGCTTGGCCCTGGCGTTCGTGGGAGACCTCTCCGTCCAGGGGTCCGCGTTCGCTCGCTTGGTGACCACCGACATCGAGCTCGGTGCGACCTTCGGTGACGACACCTTCGCCCGACCGTGACGGGGCGGCGGTTCCTGGTCGCCTGGGTGGCTGCGACGCTCGCGATCGCGGGCTCAGGCGCGGCTACGGCTGCCTCTCCCGCCCTCGACCTGTTCGACGAGGCGACCTATTGGCTCGTACTGGGCTACGGCGGCCACTCGGACGTGCATCCGCGCGACCTCGTTCGCGAGCGTCGGGTGGCGGTGGCGGAGAGCTGCACCAGTGACCCGGTGTGTCCGGAAGCGATCGGTATCGACGCCGTTCAACGGCTCATCGCCCAGCTGGACGACGGCCACACGTCGTACCTCGATCCCGAGGCGTTCGCGAGACTGCGGACGGCACTCGGGGGCGACGGCAGCGCGCGCGGCATCGGACTGATGGTGCGCGCGCCCTCGAACGGGCTCGGGCTGGTGGTCGTCGACGTGCTCCCAGGCGGGCCAGCGGCGCGCCAGGATCTTCGCCGCGGCGACCGCGTGATGGCCATCGGCGGGGCCTTCCTGCCCGCCCTCGCTCGGGGGCGCTGGGAAACGTGGGACGGCGCGCTCCGCGCGGAGTCGGTGACGATCCTCGTGCTCCGTGCCGGTGCCAAGCCCCGCGAGGTGCTGCTCGAGCCCGAGCCCATGGCCACCGACCGCGAAGCGACGCTCTCGTGGGCCGAACCGGAGGTCGCGCTCTTGCGAATCCCGAGCTTCCTACCCGCGCTCCGCGTCGCACCGCGCGTCCACGCCCTCGTGGCCGAGGCGACGGCCGCGGGGGCCACCGCGATCATCGTCGACGTCCGAGACAATCCCGGAGGCGCCCTCACCGACTGCCTCGCCGCTTCGGGCGCCTTCATCGCCCATGCCTCCCGTCGCGTCGTCAGTCGCCTCGTTACCAGCCACGTCACGTACGAGGGGGGCGTCGTCGGAATTCGCACGTCCACCGACACGCTCGTGCCACAACTCACGCTCGACGAGCCGGCGCGCTTCGACGGTCCCATCGCCGTCGTGGTGAACGGCGCGAGCGCGTCGTGCGCCGAGTTCCTCGCGCTCGATCAGCAGGGACGCGGCCTCGTAATCGGCGAGCAGACGGCCGGCGTCGCCGACAGCACCACGGCCTTCTTCGCGCTCCCCAACGGCGCCGGGCTACAGGTGACGACCGCCATGGTCCAGAACGCCGGCGGCTCGACGGACGCCTCGTCGGTCATGCCCGACGTCCCAGTGGACGACGACCTGATGGTGCTGGCCAACGGTATTGACG
>JACCWH010000070.1 GCA_013697735.1 Trueperaceae bacterium
GGCGTCACCGCGTACAACGGTGCGGCTCCGTTCGTGACGAACAAGCCGATCGTGCTGCAGAATGCCGCGGGAATCCTCGCGGTCGAGGCGTACCACTCCGGCGCCGTGCGGCACGCCTTGTACATGAACAAGGACGTCGTCGCCATCCCCGCCTCGATCAGCGGCACGGGCTCCGACATGCAGGTCGAAGAGGTCGTTCAGCGCATCTCGGATCTCCGCGCTGCCGTCGGTAATGGCAAGGACGCCGGCATTACGTTCACGAGCGGCGCCCGTGACGGAGACTTCATCGTCGCTCCGGTCGACGCGAACGCCGTTGCCTACGCTCGCACTCCGCGAGAGGTCGCCAACATCGTGTTCCTCAGCGAAGGTCAGGGAATGGGCGGGTTCTTCCCCGACGGCTTCAGCATCACCGACGACGCAGGGATCATCAGCGACATCCAGTTCCTCCTCTCGCTCTGAACACGCACGGTCCTAGGCTGCGTCGGGCGGCCGAAACCAGCAGAACGCGAACCGTGGAGGGCACCGTGAGGTGCCCTCCATGCATCGTGGAACACCGTCGGCGGTGCGCCGGTGGGCGTGGCGTTCGGTCATACGAGCCGCTTCGTGCGCGTGCTCGCGCTCGCTTCCCTGCCTCGCGGTCCGCAGCGCGATATCGTCACTGGGGAGGTGCTGCATGCCCGTACACCGCGCCGTCGCGCTCACTGGGGCCGTCCTCAGCCTCGTCGCGGTCATCATCGGCTGCAGCGCGCCCGGGCCAGCTGCCAGCGTCGGCTTCGTGAGCGTGCGCACGCTCGACGCCGGGGACGGGGGCGTGGTCGCGTGGGGCACCTTCTTTGGCGTAGCAGCCGGCTTGCCGACTTCCTTCCGCGATGATCCCTACGCCGCCGTGCTCGGCGGTTGCGAAGTGGCGGCAGCGGGGGAGGTGGCACGAATTCTCGACGTGCCGCTCCATACGCACGTGCGTACGCCCTACGACGCGGGGGCTGCACTGACCCTTCGAACCGCGGATGGTGCTACGTTTGCAACTTTGCCTCGGCGTGTGGATTCCTCCGATGCGGGCGAGATCATCTCCTACGTGACGCCAGCACCCGTTCCCGGACCGGCGCCGGAGTCACTGACGCTCGTCGTTCCCGGGGGCCGCTTCCCACGCTTCGTGGGCGTCGAAATCCCGCTGGCGCCCGACTTCGATCTGCTCGCACCGCAGGGTGAGGAGCGTGCCACCATCACGGCGTCCACGCGCTTCGAGTGGGAGAGCGCAGGCCGCACGCCCGCCGTGGTGGTGCTGTCGATCTCGAGCGAGGACGGTGCCGACGCGGTGCGCTGCTTTGCTGCCGACGACGGGTCGTTCGTGCTCCCGGCCGCGACCATCGATGTACTCGGGCCCGATTTCGTCGGGCGGCTCGAGGCCGTGGGGCGCGCCCTGTATCGAGTCCATCACGACGCGGTCGAGGACGCCACGCTCGTGGTCGCCGGAACGAGCGTGCGGGAGTTCGTCTACCTTCCGCCCCTCCCGACTCGCCTTCATTGAGGCTCGAGCGAGAGGGCGTCCACTCACCCGTACTTGAGGCGCACGACGATATCCTGCGGATAGTTGCCGAATCCTCGTCCGAAGATGTTCACTCCTCCGACGTGACGTGCGTTCTCGAGCACTCCGATCCGGATGCGTACGTACGGCGTCGCGGTCATCGCGAGTTGCTCGAGCGTCACGTCCGAAACGTGGATCCCGTCGACCCAACCGCCGCGCTCGTTCACCTGCCACACCTTGAGTAGCCCGTACTGGGAGTTGTGATCCTCCCACCACGGCGGCGTCAGCATGCCTCGTTGCCCGCCGAAATCGGCGGGAGAGGTCCACGTCCCGATGTCGACGCCGTTGATGGAGGCGGTGACGTCCGACGGCCATTCGTCGTGATGGAGCGGAGCCTCGGAACAGACTTCGCACGAGACGTGGACGCTCTCGAGCCGGGCCGAAGGGGGGAGCCGATGCGCGACCCGGTACTCGACGTAGCCCTGGTGGAACCAGAGCAGCTGCGCGTCGATGCGTTCCGAGTCGAAGAACGAGGCAGGATCGTCGAACAGGCCGATGATGCTCGTGGTGCTCGCGAGGCCGCACGACGGGCGCACCTGACAGTCGACGTACGATCCAAGCGGAACCTTGATCTCCACCATCTCGCCTTGGGGGCGTGCGACCCGCGCGAAGACCACGGCAACGTCGTCGAATGCGCGCGTGCAGACCTTCTGTGAACCGCGGGCAGCCGGTCGCCGCTCCGTGATGAGCAATCCTGCGTCTTCGAGGATGTTCACGTGCAAGTTGGCGGTGGAGACGGGCATCTCGAGGCGCTGAGCAATCTCCGACACGTTGTAGAGCTGGTCGGCGAGGAGTTCGAGGATGCGCCGGCGAGGCGCGGAGGCGAGCGCGCGCAAGACCGAGTCGAGGCGGACATCGTCCGACGCGACATCGAGCAGGAGATGCCGGGATGTGAGGGCGGGTCGCACGATGAGCCTCCCGTGGCGTGTGAGCCCTATGAGATGCAGGAAATCCTAGCATAAAACACGAAACCGTTCCAGCCCGAGCCGTCGCGGTAGTAAGCGCGTTCAGCACGTCGTGGCCGTGCCTGCGGCGACTTGACACCGCGGCTTCGTTTTCTTACTATATTGACTGTAACGAAACAGGAATTCAGGATTCTTTCATGAGGAGACGACGTTGGCTTCCACGCTCACCTCTGCACCCTCGAGCGTCCCCGATAGCGACGCCTGGCGTGACGCCACGAGACACCCGCGACCGCTCCTGCGGCGGAGTGCCTGGCGCTCACTCGACGGCACGTGGCAATTCCGCTACGGTCATGGCACGGTTGGCGAACTACCGGGTCATGCCGCTGCGACCACCTATCCACTGCAGGTCGTCGTCCCCTTCGCACCGGAATCTCCCGCCTCGGGGATCGGCGACGGCGGGTTCCACCCAGTGGTCGGATACCGACGCGAAATCGACGTTCCCGAGTCGTGGCGCGATCGGCGCGTGCTCCTCCACTTCGGTGCCGTCGATCGCGACGCCGACGTCTGGGTGAACGCCCAACACGTCGTACGGCACGAGGGAGGCTACACCCCCTTCTCTGCCGACATCACCGATGCGCTGCGCTTCGACGGACGGGACGTGGTCGAGGTCCGAGCAGAGGACGATCCGCTCGACCTCGGCGCCCCCCGCGGCAAGCAGGACTGGGAGCGTGAACCGCACTCCATCTGGTATCCGCGCACCACGGGCATTTGGCAATCGGTCTGGATCGAGGCGGTGGCCGCGATCCGCGTCGAAGGGGTACGTACGACCACCGATCTCGCCGCCTTCGCACTCGACCTCGTCGTCGACTTCACGGGCGTGGCGCACGGCACGACGGTCGATGCCGGCCTCGCCGTGCGCGTCGTGCTCAGCCGCGATGGCGAGCGTGTCGTCGACGAGCGGATTGCCGTCACCGGGCAGCGCGTCGAGCGACGCCTCCACCTCCCCGATCCCGGAATCGACGATGCCCGCGATCGCTGGCTCTGGACACCCGAGCACCCGCACCTGCTCGACCTCGAGATCACCCTCTTCTTCGCCGACGAAGTCATCGACGAGGTGCTCTCGTACACCGCACTTCGAACGGTCGAAGTCAGCGATGACGCGTTCGTGCTCAACGGCCGCCCGTACGGTCTCCGCCTCGTGCTCGACCAGGGGTACTGGCCCGACGGTCACCTCACGGCCCCCTCCAGCGAGGCACTCGAGCGCGACGTCGCGCTCACGAAGGCACTCGGCTTCAATGGCGTGCGCAAGCACCAGAAGCTCGAGGATCCGCGCTACCTCGCGTGGGCCGATCGGCTCGGCCTCCTCGTCTGGGCGGAGCTGCCGAGCGCCTATGCCTTCGGACCGCGGACGCTCGAGCGCCTAGGATCGCTGCTCTTCGCCGCCGTCCGGCGCGACGCCGGGCACCCGAGTCTCGTCGCCTGGGTGGTCGCGAACGAATCGTGGGGTTTTCCCGACCTCCCTCGGCGCGCCGATCAACGTCACGCCGTGCAGGCGCTCGTACACATGGCCAAGGCCCTCGATCCATCGCGCCCCGTCGTCGGTAACGACGGCTGGGAAGTGGTCGCCGGTGACCTCGTCGACGTCCACGATTACGCTGCCGATCCCGACGTCCTCGTGGCTCGCTACGGCGATCCCGAGCGCCTCGCGCGCACGCTGGAGCGTCATCGGCCCAGTGGACGGCGCGTGTTCCTCGACGCCGAACTCGTCGCGGTCGATACCCGGCGTGGGGGCCGACCCGTGCTGCTCACCGAGTTCGGTGGCGTTCGAATCGCGCGTCGGGGACCCGGATGGGGGTACGCCCAGGTCGCCGACGCCGAGGCCCTCCTCGAGCGCTACCGGGCGCTGCTCGCTGCCGTACACGAGAGCGACGTCCTCGCCGGTTTCTGCTATACACAGCTCACGGACACCTTCCAAGAGCAGAACGGGCTCTTGACCATGGACCGACGGCCGAAGGCCGACACGGCGGCGCTCGCCCTCGCGACCCGCGGCACGGGAGGCCGCGCGTCGTAGGCGTCCGCAGCAGCACCCCTCGCCACCTCCCGCCCCGAATGGAGTCCACACCCATGATCAGCGTCGTACGAAGCCTCATCGCCCTCGTCGCGGCCGTGCTCGTCACCAGCGCCGCCGCCCAGATCGAACTCGACTACTGGCACGGCTTCACCGGCCCCGACCTGCCTCTCATGGAGGCGCTGATCGCAGAATTCAATGCCGCCAACCCCGATGTCGTCGTGCGCGGAGAGCCGATCCCCTGGGGGAACATCTGGCAGCAGCTCGAGCCATCCGTCGCCGCCGGCCGCGCGCCCGACGTCGTCGCCGTGAACGAGGACGTGGTCACCGGCTTCATCCTCCGCGGTGCACTCGCGGAGATGACCCCCGAGGCGCTCGCCGCCGCCGGGATCGACGCCGGTCGCTTCTACGAACCCCTGTGGGAGACCGGCATGGTCGACGGTGCGGCGTACGCCGTCCCCGTCCATTCCGTAATGCTGGTGATGTACTACAACAAGGACCTATTCGAGGCCGCCGGCCTCGACCCCGAGTCACCGCCGAGCACGCGCGAGGAGTACCTCGCCGCTGCGCGTGCCCTCACGCGCGACACCGCCGGGCGTGCCCCGGGCGAGTCCGGCTTCGACGCGAACAACCTCGCCTCCTGGGCCGCCGGAATCCCCAGCCCGTGGATGGGCGGCACCATCGCCTACGCGGTAGCGGCGCAGAACGGCGTCACCTTCGTCGAGGGAGCGGACGCCGACTTCGAGCCGAACTTCGATTCCCCCGAGGCCGTCGAGGCGATCGAGTTCCTCGTCAGCTTGGTGCGCGAGCACGGCGTATCGCCGGCGAACGCGACCGAGGGGAGCGAGATCGACGCATTCCGTCAGGGCCAGGCGGCGATGAACTTCAACGGCGTCTGGATGCTCGGCCAGTACGCCGATCAAGCCGGCTTGAACTTCGGCGTCGCGCCGTTCCCGCAACTCGGTACCGAGCGCTACGCGACCTGGGGCGGCTCGAGCCACCTCGCGATGCCCCGGCAGCGCAACGCCGATCCGGCGAAGCAGGAAGCTGCCATGCGTTTCATCGGCTGGATGACGCAAGCCGAACAGAACCTCTTCTGGACCGCCGCTGGCGGGCTCCCCACGCAGAGTGCGGTCGCTGATGCAGAAGGCTACGCCAGCAACCCCATGACCGCCGTGGCCGAGGCGCTCGACGGCACCTTCGTGCTCACGGGATTCCCCTTCCTCGCGCAGTTCCGGGGTGCCTGGGACGCCGCGTTCGAGGCAGCGCTCCTCGGCGACAAGAGTGTCGAGCGCGCTCTCTCCGACGGCGCGAGCGAGGCGCGAAGCAGCATCCAGGACGGGCTACTGAGCCTGCCCTGAACGTTTTCGTACGAGTCCGGGCGCGCGCATCGGCGCGCCCGGACCCTCGCCCACCCGGAGCCCGGGGGAGGGATCAGTATGGCTACCGAGACCGCACGACCGAAGCGCGGCCGTCACCGCTCGCCGAGCGGTCCGGCCTGGGTGCCCTACCTCTATCTTCTGCCGCACGCCGTCCTCTTCCTGGTTTTCATCGTCTATCCGATCGGCTTCGGCCTCTGGGTCAGCCTCCACCGCTGGAACATCCTCTCCGACGTGCAGCGCTTCGTAGGGCTCGATTTCTACCTCCGGCTGGTGACGCCCGGGAGCCCGCAGTTCACCTTCTTCTGGAAGACGATGGGCAACACCGCACTCTTCACGGTGTTGAGCGTGCCGGCGCTCATCTTCAGCGCACTCGGACTCGCGCTCCTGCTCGAGAAGCCGATCGCCGGCCGGTCCGTGTTTCGCGCCATCTTCTTCCTCCCCACGATTCTCGCCGTCTCCGTGATGGGCCTCCTCTGGCGCTGGATGTTCGAGAATCGCACCGGCCTCGTCAACATCCTGCTCGACCTCGTTCCCTTCACCCAGCAGTTCCCCTTCCTGACGAACGTCGGTTGGGCGTGGATCCCCATCGTGGTGGGAACGATCTGGTGGACGGTCGGTTTCAACATGATCCTCTATGGCGCCGCGCTCGCGGCCATCCCTCGCGTCTACTATGAAGCCGCAGCGATCGATGGCGCGGGAGCGTGGGCGCGGTTCCGCCACATCACATGGCCGCAGCTCAACCCGGTCACGTTGTTCGCGCTGGTGACCACCACGATCGGGTCGTTCCAGCTCTTCGGGCAGTCGCACGTGATCACGGCGGGCGGACCCCTGCGCACCACGCAGAGCGTGATGATGTACATCACCGAAGAGGCGTTCACGAACTTCCAGTTCTCCTCCGCGGCGGCGATGTCGGTGCTCTTCGGGTTGCTGCTCCTGCTCGTGACCGGCGTGCAGTTCCGACTCACGCTCCGTGATCTCGGCCGGGGTGTGCGGTGATCGTCCGCAGTACCGTCAACCGCGCGCGTCCGACGATCCCGTTCGCCGACGGAGACGCCGCCGACACTGGACCCAGTGTGGTCGGTCGGCGCGCCGGTCCGCCGCGGTGGCTCCTGCTCGCGCCGCGCTTCCTCACGCTGGTGGTCCTGGCACTGCTCTTCTTGCTGCCGATCTACTGGATGGTGTCGACGTCGCTCAAGAGCGAGGCCGCGACCGTGGCACAGCCCGTGCAGTGGTGGCCGCACGAGCCGACGCTGGAGAACTACCGCACCATCCTCGAGTCCCCCAACGCCCCATTCCTCCGCTGGGCATGGAATTCGCTCTTCAGCTCGAGCGCATTCGCGCTCGGCTCCGTAGTGCTCGCGGTCCTGACCGCCTACCCGCTGTCGCGCATGCGCTTCCGCGGGCGCGACACCTGGTTCTGGGTCATCCTCTCGTCGATGATGATCCCGGGCGTCATCTTCCTGATCCCGCACTACCTGATGATGATCCGATTCGACTGGATCGACACCTACCACGCCCTCATCTGGCCCGGCCTCCCCGCCGCGTTCGGCGTCTTCCTGATGCGGCAGTTCTTCGTCTCCATCCCGCGTGAGATCGAGGAGGCCGCCCGCCTCGACGGCGCCAACAGCCTGCAGATCCTCGTTCGCATCCTGCTGCCGTTCCTCACCGCGCCCATGGCCACGCTCGCGCTCTTCCAGTTCATGGCCTCGTGGAACAACTACGTCTGGCCGCTCTTCGTGGTCCACGGCGACATGCAGACCCTGCCGGTGGCGATCACGTCGTTCAGCAGCCGCTACTGGACCGCCTACGGCAAGCTCATGGCGGGCACGGCGATCGCCTCCATCCCCATCCTGATCGCCTTCCTGTTCGCCCAGCGCTACTTCATCCGCGGGATGTCGTTGACCGGGCTCAAGGACGAGTGAGGAGCAGCACGTGCGCGAACGCTTCCGTTGGATCGTCGGCATCGAGAACGCCTTCATCCCCGACATGGACGTCGACGAGCTCACCTGGACGCGGCATCGCACCCGCGTCCACTCCGACATCGCGCTCGCGCGCGAGGCAGGGGCCGACGCCATCAGGTATGGCGTCACCTGGCCCGAGGTCGAGACCGCTCCCGGCAGCTACGACTGGCGAACCGTCGACGAGGCGCTTCGAGCCTGCGAAGCAGCCTCGATCGAACCGATATGGGACCTCGTGCACTTCGGCGTCCCCGCCCACATCGAAGGGGGCTTCCTCGACCCCTGCTTCGCCGACGCCTTCGCGGCGTACGCCGGGGCCTTCGCAGCGCGCTACCGCGGGATCGTTACGAAGATCACCCCCCTCAACGAGCCGTACATCTCCACGTACTTCCGCGCCGGCTGGGGGATATGGCCGCCGCACCTCAAGGGGCGCGACGGCTTCGCGACGATGCTCGCGCCGGTCGTCACCGGACTGCGGGGTGCGATCCGGGCGATCAAGACGGTCGCTCCCGAGACGGAGATCTGGCTGAACGACGGCGCCGACACCTTCCATCCACTGCGCCCCGAGCTCGCCGCCGAGGGGGCCTTCCTCACGAACCAGCGCTACGCCGCCTTCGACCTGCTCGTCGGCGACGCCGCCGCTCGCGGCGCCACGGGCGGCTGGCTCGTCGAGGCTGGCTTCCCAGAAGCGCTCGTCGACGACGAGCACGTTCCGGTCGACGTGATCGGCCTCGACTACTACCCCGAGACCGAGCACGACTTCGAGCTCGCAGGAGACGGTACGCCCATACTCTCCATCGCGCGCACCCCGCTCGGCCTGGCGGCGACCTGCCGGGCCTACCACGAGCGCTACGGGCTGCCGCTCTTCATCGCCGAGTCCTCCGCTCCCGGCGATGACGCGAACCGGCGCCGCTGGCTCGACTGGAACGTCGCGGAGATGCGCTCCGCGCGTGCGGCCGGCGTCGACGTGGTCGGGTACACCTGGTGGCCGCTCTTCGACCACGTCGACTGGAACACGCTGCTCGTGCGTCGCGACGGGTACGTCGCCGACGTCGGGCTCTTCCACCTCCGGCCGACGCGTGACGACCGCGCCCGCACCGACGCCGTCGACGCCTTCCGTGCCGCCGTCGAGGCGGGGATCTGATGCCGTCGTCGCGACTGGGGAGCCGCTCGCGTCGGGGTGCGGCGCACTGTGTCGCTTGTGCGCTCGCCGCCCTCCTCCTCTGGACGGGTGCCGCCACCGCGACGGCCAGCGACGAGCGGACGTTCACGAATCCCGTGATCGAGCCGGTGGCCGCCGACCCGAGCGTCCTGCGCGATCACGACGGAACTTGGTACCTCTACGCCACCCAGGACCGCTGGGATGACGGCGTCGAGCGCTACGTGCCGATCTTCTCGAGCCGCGACCTCGTCACCTGGAGCGACCTCGGCGACGCATTCCCCTTCCCGCCACGCTGGAAGCGCGAGGGCTTCTTGTGGGCACCCGACGTCCACGAACACGACGGTACCTACTGGATGTACTACTCCTACAGCACCTGGGGCGACCCGAACCCCTGCATCGGGCTCGCGAAGGCCGAGGCGCCGGCGGGGCCGTGGGTGGACATCGGTCGAGCGGTCTTCTGCTCGGACGACGTCGGCGTGCGCAACTCGATCGATCCCTTCGTCTGGAGCGACGACGGCGAGCGGGCCATCGTGTGGGGGAGTTTTCACGGCATCTACGCCGCTCGGCTCGCGCCCGACGGCACGTCCGTGATCGGCGAACGCGTGCGCCTCGCCGACGAGCGCTTCGAGGCGGCCTACGTGATCGCGCGCGACGCCGCGTACTACCTCTTCCTCTCGAGCGGATCGTGCTGCGCGGGTGCCGCGAGCACGTACATCACGTGGGTGGGTCGCGCCGACGACCTTCTCGGCCCCTACCGGGACGATCTCGGCCGCGACCTCCGCTACGGTGGTGGGCGCGTCGTGCTCTTCATGAACGATGACTGGGTGGGGCCGGGACACCCAGCCATCGCGACCGACGACGACGGTATCGACTGGATCGTGTACCACGCCGTCGATCCAAAGCGGCCGACGCTGCGATCCGGCGCCACCCGTCGGCCCGTGCTCATCGACCCCATCACCTGGGTCGACGGTTGGCCGGTGGTGCACGGCGACGACGGTCCCAGCGCACACGAGCAGCGGCGGCCGACGATCCCCTGATCGATGCTCATCGGCCATCGTCTCGCTCGTCGTCGCCCGCGATCGCAGCGTGCAGCGCTCCGGTACGATGGCGGCGCCCCGCGAAGCAGCCGCTCCCGCCCGGAAGCGACCGTCTTGCGGCGTCGCGCAGGAGGCTCGCATGCCGAAGGTCGACCCGAAGCGGACCGTCGCCGAACTCCAAGAGTTGCGTCGCCTCACGGCGGACGAGGAAGGCGCCTGGCGAGTCGCGTGGACCGACACCTGGCTCGAGTCACGCCGCTGGCTCCGCGACAAGCTCGACGCACTCGACCTCGAGACCCATCTCGATGCCGCTGGCAACCTCTGGGCCACGATGCGAGGAGCCAGCGACCGGGAGCTCCTGATAGGCGGCCACATGGACAGCGTCCCCGGCGGCGGCTGGCTCGACGGCTGCCTCAATACCCTCGCCGGTGTCGAGATCCTGCGACGACTGCACGACGAGTACGGCGGCCGCCCCCCCGTCACCGTCCGGTTGGTGGACTGGGCCGACGAGGAGGGGGCACGCTTCGGCCGGAGTCTCCTCGGCTCGAGCGCCTGTGGCGGCACCCTCGTGCCCGATGAGGAGCGGAACCGGATCGACAAGGACGGCATCCGCCTCGAGGATGCGCTCAGGCGCTGCGGCGTCGAGCTCGACCGCGCGGGGGAGTCCCACGCCGAGCTCGCGAACGCGGCCGCCTACCTCGAGCTCCACATCGAGCAGGGTCCCGTGCTCCTCGACCTCGACCTCCCGTTGGGTGTCGTCCTGGGTACGTTCGGGGTCGAGCGGCACCGGCTCGAGTTCAGGGGCCAAGCGGCGCATTCCGGATCGACCCCCATGGACCGGCGCCGTGATGCGTTCCTCGCGGCGGCGCGCATGAGCCCCGAGATCTACGCCATCACCGGGAGGCACGGCGGTGTGAGCACGATCGGATCGTGTGTGACGCGGCCAGGCATCGTCACCAGTGTGATCGCCGAATGCGACGTCACACTCGACCAGCGCCACCTCGAGGCGAACGCGCTATCGACGCTGCTGCGCGAGGCGAAGGAGGCGAGCGAGCGCTTCGCCGAGGAGGGAGGCGTGTCGGTGGCGTGGCAGGAGCTCTGGCGGATCGAGCCCTTCGCCTTCCACCCCGACCTCATCGAACTCGCCGACGAGGCCGTGCTGGAAGCCGTCGGCGTCTCGCACCGGCTGCCGAGCGGACCGTTGCACGACGCCGCCGAGATGGCGCGCGCCGGCATCCCGAGCGTCATGCTCTTCGTGCAGAGTCTGCACGGGATCTCACACAACAAGATCGAGGACACCAAGATCGAACACATCGAGGCGAGCGTCGTGGCGCTCGACGCGCTCACGCGCAAGGCGATGGCGTGGGTGGCCGCGGGCAGCGCTCGCCCCTGAGTCCATCCGCAGCCGGAGCCACGGCCGTCACCCGCTCGTCGGGCATGGGAGCGCAGACTGGGTCGATGACCACTCCGCCTCGCGACGTCCGCTCCGGGCCCGCGACCGACGCCACCGTGCTCGCGCCGCGCATGCGCCGGATCGGCGGCGTCGATCTCGCGCGGGCGCTCGCGATCGCCGGCATGCTCGCCGTGCACTTCGGCCCCACCGGCCTCAGCGACCTGTCCGGGCGGATCTACGCCCTCTCGCACGGGCGCGCCTCGATCCTGTTCGTGCTCGTGGCGGGGGTGGGCGTCTCGCTCATGGCCGCGTCCCGCACGAGCGGCCTCGCGGACGCGCGGCTGAAGCTCGCGTTTCGCGCCGCATTGCTCCTGCCGCTCGGGCTCCTGCTCCAGGAGCTCGACCACCGTGTGCTCGTGATACTGCCGACGTACGGTGCGCTCTTCCTCGTGGCGCTGGCCGTCCTCCGCCTCCCCGACCGTGCACTGCTCACGCTCGCCGGGGTGCTCTGCCTGCTCGGGCCGATCGTGTTCCTCCTGGGGATGATGCATGCACCCGACGCGTTCGACCGGAGGGCGATCGCATGGAGCGACGAACCCGCCCGCATCCTCCTCGGCGTGACGCTCTCGGGACCGTACCCGGTGCCGGTGTGGGCGGCGCCCTTGCTCGTCGGGATGTGGATCGGCCGGCGTGACCTCCGCGCACCGCGGTTGCGAGGCGCCCTGGTGCTCGTCGGTGGAGGGGTCGCCGTGCTCGCGCCGTTCGTCGGCTCGCTCGTCGCGGCCGCGCTCGGAGAGCCGGGAGCCGGACCCTCCTGGCGCACGCTGACGCTCGCGACCCCGCACAGCCAGATGCCGCCGTGGCTCCTCGGATCGATCGGTTCGGCGGCGTTCGTGCTGGGCCTCTCGCTCACCATTGCGGACGCGTTCGCGCGCGTCACGTGGCCCCTCGTCGCGCTCGGCCAACTGGCGCTCACGGTCTACGTCGGCCACCTCGTCGTGCTGCACGCCGCGAGCGACTTGGTGCGTTCGCGTGACGTGGCGGAGGCTGCGCGGAACGTGCTCGTCTTCGTCGCGGTGTCTGCGATCGCGGCGACGGTATGGCGCGCTCGGTTCCGGCGCGGGCCGCTCGAGGGAGCGCTGGACGTGCCGTGGCTCGTGACCCGAGCCGTGCGGCGTCGCCTGCGTGGCGCCGTCGCGGCGCCGGCCGAGGGAGAATCGCATGAAGGAGGCCAAACGATGAACGATGTCTTGCATTTGAGTGACGAGGAGTGGCGGCGGCGGCTCACGCCCGAGGAGTACCGCGTCCTGCGGCAGCACGGCACCGAGCGGGCCGGCGAGGGGTGCTTCCTCGGTACGAAGGATCCCGGCACCTACGTCTGCGCGGCGTGCGGCAATGCGCTCTTCGCCGCGGGTGAGAAGTTCGAGTCGGGGACCGGCTGGCCGTCGTTCACGCAGGTCCTGACGGATGCGTCGGTGCGTGAGTACTCCGACGACTCGTTCGGCATGGCGCGCGTCGAGGTTCGCTGCGCGCGTTGCGACAGCCACCTCGGTCACGTCTTCCCGGACGGGCCGCCCCCCACCGGGTTGCGCTACTGCATGAACTCCGTCGCCATGCGGCACGTCGGCGAGGGGCAACCGATCGTGCTCGTCGACGCGTAGGTTCGCCCGCAGGCGCCGCGACCCGGTGTCGCTCGTACCGAGCGCGACGACGGGGAGTCGGTTTCAGGCGTCGTCGGTCGTCACGTCGATGTGGGCGGGCTGCTGGCGGCGCCAGGCGTCGAAACTCCCGTGCAATTCGCGCACGTCGTCGAAGCCCGCCGCTCGCAGGGCGCTCGCCGCCACCGCACTGCGCGCGCCGCTCTGGCAGTACGTGACCACGGGGCGGTCGCGCGGGATTCGATCGAGGTTCCACATCACGCTCCCGGCGTGGAGGCGGTGGGCTCCGGGGACGTGACCGTCGGCGAACTCGCTGCGCGTGCGGACGTCGAGCACGAAGCGATCCTCGAGCTGGTCGAGTTCGCCAGGCGCGACGCTGGGCAGGGTTCTCGTGGGCATTGCGCTGACGTCGTGGAGGTAGCCCACGACCCGGTCGATGCCCACGCGGAGGAGCCGCGCCCGGAGGTCCTCGGCCACGGAGGAGTCGGTACCGAGCAGGACGATCGGGCGAACGTCGCGTTCTGGATCGATCACGTACGAGGCGTACGTGGCGAAGCGGCTGCCCGCCGGAACGGAGATCGCCCCCTCGATGCCCGCGGCGGGAGGCAGCGCGTGCGGTCGCGCGTCGACCAGTAGGTGGGCGCCATCGGCGAGTTCGGTGGCACCGTACGGTCGGAGTGGTGGTAGCGCTCCGAGGATCGCTGGCCCGGCTGCGTTCTGGCGCTTCATGCGGCCGAAGTAGGCGGGGGCATCGGGCTGCCCGGCGAGGAGCTCGTCCACGAAGCCGGGCGCGTCGTCGCGCTCGACGTAGGGCACCCACCACGCGACGCGCCGTTCGTACCCGACGGTCGTATTGGCCACGGCGCCGAGCGCCTTTCCGCAGGCGCTGCCGGCGCCGTGTCCGGGCCACACCTGGAGGTGGTCGGGCAGCGTGAGGAAACGATCCGCAAGGCTTCGGAAGAGCGCTGCGGCGGCGGCGAAACGGGTGTCGGCGCCGCGGCCCGTCTCGTCGATGAGGTCGGGGCGGCCGACGTCGCCGACGAACACGAAGTCGCCCGTCACCATGATGGCCGGATCGTCGGTCGTCGCGCGGTCGGTGATGAGGAAGGCGAGATGCTCGGGTGTGTGCCCCGGCGTGTGGACGGCGCGGACGCGCACGTTGCCGACGTCGATGACGCTCCCGTCCCGGAGCGGCGTCGCTGCGAAGGCGTAGGCGTCGCCTGGTGTGGACAGGTGCAGGACGGCGCCCGTGGCGACGGCGAGCTCGCGGCTCCCGGAGAGGTAGTCGGCGTGGACGTGGGTCTCGGTGACGGCGACGATCCGCAGGTTCGCGTTCGCGGCTTCGTCGAGGTAGACGCCGACGTCGCGGCGAGGGTCGATCACGATCGCCTCACCGGCCGCCTGGCAGCCGACGAGAAAGCTGCCCTGCGCGAGGTCGTCGTCGTAGAGGTGCCGGAACAGCATCGCCGTCAGCCGTCTGATTCGTGGTCGGATGCGACGCGCATACCGGCATGCTAGCACCGCCTCGCGGCGGTCTTCGCGACGACGAGGCTCCACGGACGGGGCCGACTGCACGTCCGTCACTCCTGGACCGCCGCCGCCTCCGCTTCGAGAAGGCGGCGCTTGCGTTCGACACCCCAGCGGTAGCCGGCGAGTGCCCCGCCCGTGCGGACGACTCGGTGGCACGGGATCGCCAGCGCGATCGGGTTCGTGGCGCAGGCACGCGCCACGGCCCGAACGGCGTCGGGTTGGCCGATGCTGGCCGCGACCTCGCGATACGAGCGGACCTCGCCGGCCGGGATCTGCTGCAGCGCCGTCCAGACGCGTTCCTGGAACGCCGTCGCGCCGGCGTCGAGCGGTAGGTCGAGGCACCTTCCGGCCCCCGCGAGATAGCGCTCCACTTCGTCGACGTGGGGGCGGACGGCGTCCTGGTCGTGGATGCGTCGTGCCCGTGGAAGCGCTCGGTCGAGCAGCGCCACGAGCTCGTCATCGTTCTCCGCGAAGTGCAGGGCGGCCACGCCACGCGTCGTCGCTGCGAGGAGCATCCGTCCGAGGCGCGTGTCGGCGAAACCGTAGCGGACCGTGAGCGTCGCGCCGCCGGCCCGTCGACGCGCGGGCGTCATGCCGAGATCGCGGTCGGAGGCTTCGTAGAGGGCCTGGCTCGAGCCGTAGCCGGCCTCGTAGAGTGCGGGGGAGACGCGCTCCCCGTCGGCGAGCCTCGCCTCGACGCGCAGGGCGCGCCCGGCTCGCGCGTACCCGTAGGGCGTCAGGCCGGTGCGTCGCGCGAAGACGCGCTGCAGGTGGTATGGGCTCACGCCCACCGAGGTCGCGAGATCGCGCAGAGTGACGCGTGCCTCGCTCGCGTCGAGGATCGACCGCACGCGTGCCACCAGCGCTTCGTGTGCGTGGACGGCCTCCGGACGACATCGGCGGCAGGCGCGGAAACCGGCCTCCGTCGCCGCCTCCGCATCACGGAAGAAGGCGATGCTCTCGGGCCGTGGTCGGCGCGAAGGGCACGACGGACGGCAATAGATGCCGGTGGTGCGCACGGCGTAGACGAAGGTCCCGTCGGCGCGCGCGTCGCGCGCCATCACTGCACTCAGGCGCTCGACGCGCCTCAGTGCGCTCGCGTGGCCGGCGGGCCCGGTGTCGGTCGGATGCGGCGTCTCAGGCATGAGGCAGTATCGAACGATGGCCGCCGGCGGTCTACCCGAACGTTGCGCTCGAAGTCGCTGCCAAGCATCACGACAGCGCCAGCAGCGCCACGCCGACGACCATCGCGATCGCTGCGAGCGCCCGTCGTAGGCCTTCGCCCTCCGCGAGGAGGCGCGAACCGAGGATGGTCGCGAACAAGATGCTGATCTCGCGCGTCGGGGCGACGAGGCTGATAGGGGCGTGCTGCAACGCGCTCAGAACGAGCACGTAGGCGAGGGGCGACAGCACCGCCACGCCGATGATCTCGCGGCGGTACACGCGCCACGTGTCGCGGAGTTCGGAACGACGGCGGAGCGCCGCCGGTGTGAACAGCAGCGTGCGAGACGCCTCGGCGACCACCAGGAAGAGGAGTGGCGAAGCGCCGAGATGCCCGACTGCGTAGCCGTCCCAGACGGTATAGGAGGCGATGAACACGCCCGTGAGGAGGCCGTAGCCGACTGCAGCGCGCCGCGCCGCGTCGGAGCCGCCACGACGACCGCCGAGGACGAGGACGCTCGTCACGATCAACAGCGTGCCGATCAGGGCCTGCGCGCCCGGGCGTTCGCCGAGTAGGACGATCGCGAGAAGGGTGGCCAGCGCCGGGCCGCTGCCGCGCGCGAGCGGATACACGAGCGACAGATCTCCGACGCGATACCCGCGCTGGAGGCTGACGAAGTAGCCCACGTGCAGCACGCCCGAACCGAGGGCGAACGCGAGGTGTGTGGGGGTGAAGTCGGGTCGGGCCAGGGCGACGTACGCGAGGGCGACCGGCACGTAGAGCGCCAGGATCACCACCGAGAAGAGCCAGACGAATCCGACGCTCCCTGCCGCGCGTTTCGCAAGCAGGTTCCAGGTGGCGTGGAGGAGGGCCGATCCGACGACGAGGAGGAGCGCGATGGCGGTCATACGTCGGCGGAGCGTACCCCTTGGTGTCTCGAGCACGCAACGATCGCCGGTCGTATGCCAGCGCCACTGAGGCCACCACATCGAACCGTCACGCCGCTGGCTCCCGGACCTTGCTACGGTTCCCTTGCGTGAGCACACCGAGCGACACACCGAGCGACACACCGAGCGAAACCGTACCCGCGGCACCGCTGCTCGTACTCGCCGGGAACGATCTCGTGCAGTCGGCCCTCCGAGTCGCCTACATGGCGCGCCGCGACACGTTTCGCGGATCCGGCCGTCGGCGCGGGTTCTCCTATGCGTTCGACCTGACCGAGGCCCCGATCGTTCGCCTCGTGGCGGGGGCGAGCGATCACGACATGGAACTCGACCTACTCCTGAAGATCACGGTATCGAGCCTCGCGTTCGACGTCAGCCGGACTCTCCTCCTCCGGTCCACCGCGATGTTGGTCGTGCGCGAGGGAACGCTCACGGTTTCTGGGTTGCGCGTCACGTCACCTGGTGTAGGGACCGTCGACCGCATCATTGCGGCGCTCGTCGACGCCCGGGTCGTACCGAGCATCGAGGCTGCGTTGGCCGACGTTCGAATCCCCCCGATCGAGGCACGCTTCGGAGGCGCCTTCTCGCTCGAGCTCGCTTCGGTGAGCGTGTTCGAGGGGCCGGCCGTCGCGTTCGGGGTCACCGTCGTCGGTGTGCCCCCCCTGGCGCCGGCGGAGCGGCCGTCCCAGGCCGACGTCGAGTCGCTCGCAGGAGCCTCGGAGTCGGGGGCGGCGGCCATCGCGGTGGCGTCCGGCGACGCCGTGAATGCAATTCTCGCTCAGCTCCTGCCGCCCCTCACCCATCCGTTCGACCGACGACGGAGTCGCGGACGGTTCGGCGCGGGCATCAAGGGTCGAGCACATGCGACCACGCCGGCTCTCGAGGTGCGCGACGGTCGCGGTACCGCTCGCTCGCGCGTTTCGTTCACCGCCGTGGAGGCGGGCTTCGCAGTCCCGGGCGCCGGCTGGAAGTGGTTCGCGCTCCCTGTTCCGACCGCGGACGTCGTGGTTGGTCACGCCCTATCCGCGGCCGGGCGAACGGCGCTCCTCACCTTGTCGGGTGTAGAAGAGGTCGACGTTCGCTTGAAGCTTCCCCGCGCGCTCGCGCCGGTCGAAGGCGTGGTGCGGGGGCTGTTCGCGCGCGTGATGGTGAGCGTGCGCCGCCGTCTCACCGCGGCCGTGGCGGGTCGGGAGATCGAACTCTTCGTCCTCCCGGAGGTCCTGCCTGCTGGGCCGGCGTCCGTGGGCCTCAGGCTGGAGTTCGTGGGGCTCGAGTACCGAGGCGGTTCCGTGCGCGCCGCCATTCGGGTACGCGCGCATGATGCGGGCGTCGCAGACCAGCGCGCGGAGCGCGAGCATCGTGCTCGTCAGTCGAGAGCGAGCGTCGATCGGAACTCGTGAACCTCCATAGCGTTCAACGCCCGGTCGCGTTCGGCGGCGACCTCCGCGGGCGCGTACGGTTCGAACTCCTCTTCGAGTCGTGCGGCATCGCCCCAAGCGGTCATGACGTAGTTCAGGACGTCGGAGATCTCCTCGTCGGTCAGGTGCCCGAACGGTGGCATGAGGCTGTCGTAGGCGTTTCCGTTCACGGTGATCGGACCTTGGAGTCCGTACAGGACCACCAGTATGGGGTACGGTCGGCCACCTTCCGCGGCGATCAACTCGTGGACGTGATCGGCCAGCGGCGGGAATACGCCCGGGAGACCCTCCCCCGTCGCTTGATGGCACGCTGCGCATTGCGCTCCGAAGATCGACGCACCCTCGCCCACGTCGACGCCTTCTGCGGACAGGGAAACGCCGAGCACCAGTAAGGCGAGTGGAAGTGCAAGCACCCACCCCCTTCGAACCATCGTCGTCGTGAGCGGCATGTCGAACCTCCTGGCGTCCAATCGTGCCCCATATGCGTCGTGCGGGCGGTGCGCACCGTACAGCGGCTCGCGTCGACGGCGCCGGACCGGTGGCGGCAGCTGATTCTGCTTTATGTCGTGCGCGGCTAGTCTAGGCCACGCTCGACGCCGCTACCGCGGCTCGAGCCCGGGACCCGATCCCTGGGACGGTCGGGGTCCTACCGATTGGAGCGGTCGTCGCCGGCCGTCTCGCGGGCTCGACCGGCGTCACGTACCACACCTACGTGGTGGAGATTCCCCCGGGGACGGCGCAGGTCCGCTTCGTGATGCAGGCCGACGCCGACCTCGACCTCTTCGCCAAGTTCGGTAGCGACATCGTGGAGTGGGACGCCGACGGGGACTGGGACGTCCGCGACATCGACGCGAGCCCCATCGCGACCCTCACGGTCGATGCGCCCACGGCGGGAGCGTGGTACGTCGAGGTCGTGTTCGCGAACGGTGGCGACGCCGTGGCGTCGAACACGTTCGAGGCACAGGTGCGTTGATGCACCTGTGCGGGCATCGAACTCGTCTCCCCGCTACTGCTCGCGCAGCGCTTACCGAATCGCCTCCAACACGCTGGTGTCCACCACATCCTCATACGCCACCGGCGCGCTGAGCAGCCCAACCTCGTCGAGCAGGCCGACGGAGCGCTCGAACGACGTCCGCGAGATCTCACCGAGCACCGTGTCGGCGTTCGGTCGCACGAGTTCCGCCACGCGCGCCATCTGCCACGTCTGGTGGATCAGCGGGCTCTGCGTCGAGCCTGACCCGGCGCAGGTGTCGCCACAGAAGCCGAGCACGATGAAGACCGCTTCGTCCTGATTGTCGATCGCGTACTCCCAGCCGCGGAGCGTGGCGCGCAAGAAACGCTCGGCAACCTCACGTCCGGAGAGGCCCGAGCCCTTGAAGTCGGCCATCTCGAGCACCTCGGGGCGCGTGAAGATGAGGTCCTCGAGGAGGTTCGCGTCGATGTCGGCCGGGTCGAGGACGTTCAGGCGGTCGAGACCGAAGCCGAGGCCGATGATCTGATCGAGCTCGTTGTAGGTCATGGCAGAGGCTGCGTCGACCTGGTCGGGGAAGACCAGCGCAGGATCGAATGCGTACACGATGGCGTTGACGTCTGGGTTCGTGACGGTCGGATCGAGGTCGCTCGTGAAGCCCTCGGCGGCGAAGACGGCCTGCGTCACGAACTCGTTCCCGAATCCCCACACGCCGACCCGGCGGCCGGCGAGATCGGCGATCGACTCGATGCCGGAGTCGCGGAGCGCCACGAGGCGGTAGCCGGAGTCTTGGAAGACCTGCGCGATCTGCACCACGTCGAGCCCCTGCTCTCGTTGCACGAGCATGTTGGCGATCCAGTCGGTACCGAAGTCCGCGTTGCCACTGGCGACCTGGACCGTCGGATTTACGTTGCCACCGTCGAGCACGGTCACGTCGAGGCCCTCCTCGGCGTAGAAGCCCTTGTCGATGGCGACGAAGTAGCCGGCGAACTGCGCCTGCGGGAACCACTTCGACTGGAACGTCACGGGCACGAGAGCCTGTGCCGCCGAGAACGAGAGTGCCGCGAGCGCAACGAGTGCGAGGGAAAAGCGTCTCATGCGAGCCTCCTGCGTACCAGTCCGGTTCCCCTTGGGTGATCCGGTGTCTGCGTATGCGTACAGGTCCATGATACGGCGCAGGGACCGGCGACAGCGCCGGTCCCTGCGCCGTCGAGCACGGCGGTCTCAGTTCGTGGTGAACGTGCGAGGCGCCGACCGCGTGATCGTGCCCACCGTTCCGCTCGGAGCACCCCCGAGCACGACCGAGAGATACACGGAGTAGTAGTCGCCGATCCAGCCGAAGGCGCCATCGTTCGGGCTCGTGGCAGTGCCGGACTCGTACACGTACCAGTCGTAGACGCTCGCGGCCGGCACCGACAGGCCGATGGACGACAGATCGGGAACCCGTGCGGAGGCGTCCATCGTGGTCACCGCGAACGTCGGGCCCGGGACCGTCGGCTCGAAGATGAACGTCTTGATCGCCTTCGAGTCGCCGGAGACGCTGAAGACGGTGCTCGTCGTGACGCTCGTGGTGCCGTTCGGGGGCGAGATCGGCACGGCCGGACTCGGGAGCGTCATCGACGCGGCCGAGCCCGCTGCGAGGCCGCCGCGCCAGGCCACGGTCACGCTGTCGTCGGCCGCCGCCGCGCTTGCGACCAGGTCGAACGTCTCGTTCCCGAGGAGGGGGACGGGAAGGGTGAAGCTCGTGCCGAAGCTGCAGCAGGTCACCATCGCGGGCATCGAGGCCATCGCCGAGAGGGCCGTCGCTGCACCGTACGTCTGGACCTGGTAGCCCGCGGGCACCGACACCACGCCCGAGAGCGACGTGGTGCCGGGAGCCGTGCCGTAGGCGGCGACGTCGATCGTCGCAGTCGCACCGTCGCTCACGCTTCCGGTCGTCGTTGCGTACCCTTCATAGCCCGTCGGAACGTCCTCGCCGCCGGTGGCGACGATGAGGAGGGCGTGCACGCGGACGTCCTCCGTGGCGCCTCCGGGCCACGACGCCGTGAAGGAGTAGGCGCTGGCGGCTGCTGGCACGGTGGTGCAGCCGACGACCCTCGCAGCGAGTCCCTCGACGCACACGCGGGCGATGCGACCGGCGGGAACCGGTCCGGGCAGTGCCCCAGCGATCGTCGCGGTGCGGTAGATGGCGGTGTCGTACTCGTAGAGCGGGAGCACCGTTGGCGTGGCGGTGGTCAGGCCGACGAACACGTGGCCGTACCCGTTCGCCAGAGCCGAGTACACCGTGAGGTCGTACGGCACGG
>JACCWH010000075.1 GCA_013697735.1 Trueperaceae bacterium
GACTCGGCCAGCTTCATCGTGATGTCACGGACACACCCACGCGTCACATCGCGAAAAGCCGCTCATAATGCTCGATCGAGCGTCGAACGCCCTCCTCGAGAGGTGTCTCGTACACGGTCGAGGCCTCGCGGCGCAGTGCGGAGTCATCGAACGCTTCAGCGAAGGGCAGTCGAGCATCGCCCACGCTCACGCGTCGGCCAGGGCGGATGCGTTCGATGATCGACGCAATCTCCAGCACGTCGACCACCGGGCCACCGAGGTCGAAGACCTTCGCCCCATCCGACGGAGTCGTGGCGGCGGCGATGAACTGACGGGCCACGTCCGAAGCCCACTGAAACTGCATGCGCCCGCCGAAGCTCACGTGCGCGTCGGCGCCTCGCGCCACCGCGGCCATGGCGAGCGAAGGCTCGCTCGTGAGCCCTTGATCGCGCCCGACGCCGTAGACCGTGTATGGACGAAGCGCAACCGAACTGACGCCATGGTCGTGCCAGTAGACTCCGGCGGTGAGCTCGTTGGCGACCTTCGTCATGCCGTACACGGTACGTGGACGCTTCGGCATCCCGTCGTCGACCATCGTGGCGTCGTAGTCGGAAGCCGGCCCGTAGACGGCGATCGACGAGGCATACGCAAGGTGTCGGATGCGGGCCGCCCGCGCCGCTTCGAAGACTCTCACGGATCCCTCGACGTTGACGCGCGCGCCCAGCGGGGGATCGGCGCGGCAGAATGGCACCTGCAGAGCCGCCAGATGAATGATCCACGAAACCTCGTGCCGCTCGAGAGCTTTTTGCAAAGCCTCCGCGTCGGTGAGATCACCCTGCACGAAGCGAACCGACACAAGGGCATCGGCACCGAGGAGCTCGCGGAGCCGGCGGTCGTCTCGCGAGATATCGAACGCGACGACTCCGTAGCCATCTTCGATCAGGTGCCTGACGCACCAGGCACCCAGGCAGCCGCCGGCACCGGTAACGAGCACGACGTCGCTCACGCGAAACCCGTGATCAGGCGACCGAGCGAGCCGACCTCGACCTCGAAACGGACTCCCGGCTTCACCCAATCGCGTTGCGGACGCCCGAGGACGACACCTTCGGGCGTGTACTGCAGCGCGTCGGCCTCTTCGATCGCGGCCTCCACGACACGACGCAAATCGGCCAACGCGTCGAGTCCGCGCGCGAAGAACGCATCTGGATCGGCGAGTCCGTTAGCGTCAGACGCCTCGGCAGCGCGGGCGACATCGAGTACGCCGTGGGTGAGGACGACCCCGAGCCGCGAACGCCCAGCTTCTCGATAGGACACGATCTTCATTCTCGGTACCTCCTCGAATGTGCGGCCACCAGCGAGCGCATCAGCCGACCTCGAAGCGACGCACGGCGTCCCAATCGACGTCGACGCCCAAACCGGGCGCAGTGGGCGGCACGATGGCGCCTCCGTCGATGCGAATGTTGTCCTGCGCGAGTTCCTTGCGGAGCGTCTCGACACAGAGTTGCGGCGGCAGGTACTCGATGAAGGCGCAGGCGCTCGTGGCGAAGGCGAAGTGGGCTGTGGCGGCCGACGACACTCCCGTCTTCCAGCAGTGCGGGACGATCGTGAGCCCCCGTTCTTCGGCCATCCGGGCGACGATCATCGCCTCCGTGAATCCTCCGACGCGTGATACATCGGGCTGCGCGATCGCAATCCGGCCTCGGTCCATCAGCGCCTCGAACTCCCATCTCGTCGCCAGCCACTCTCCTGCTGCGACCGGGATCGAGGTCGACGCCGCCAACTCCGCGTAGCCGTCCAGGTCGTCGCTCCACACCGGCGTCTCGATCATGTACAGGTCGAACGCCTCCCAATCGCGCAGCACGCTCAGCGCCGTCGCGGCGTCCGGCCACATGTACTGCACGTCGACCATCAGCGTGACATCGGGACCGATCGTGTCTCGGACTGCCGCGACCACCTCGGTGTGCCGGTCGTACGACTCGTGCAGACCCGAGTGGGCGTATGGCCCGCTCATGGTGACCTCCGCCTTCACCGCCTGGAAGCCGAGCTCGCACGCTCGTGCGGCCCACTCGCAGAGCGAATCGCGGTACTCCTCGAAGCTCGTGCCGACCGGCTGCAGCGAGGCGTATGGCCGCATGCGCTCGTGGACGGGGCCGCCGAGGAGCTCGTGCACCGGTTGCCCGGCGAGCTTGCCGCGGATGTCCCACAGAGCCATGTCGACGGCGCTCATGGCGTGGATCACGGCGCCGCGTCGGCCGTTCATGGCGCTTCCGATGTACATTCGTCGCCACAATTCGTCGGTTTCGCGAGGATCCTGAGCGATCAAGACCTCTTGCAGGGAACGGCCCATGGTGTGTGTGCCGGGCGCACTCAGACATGCCTTGGCGATCCATGGATTCACGTCGGCCTCGCCGACGCCGGTCACGCCCGCGTCCGTGTCGATCACGACGAGGAAGCTGTCCTGCGCCGACGACGTCAGCGACGCATCGCTATCGGGAGCCAGCAGAACGTGTCCGCGGACCTCAGTGATGCGCACCTCTGGGCGGCCGTTCACGACGCTACCGGAAGCCGATCGCCACGACCGAACCGGGCGACGGCCTCGTGATCGAGACTGACGCCGATACCGGGTCCGCTCGGGATGGCGAGCATGCCGTCCTCGTCGAGGAGCCATGGCTCGGTCACGATGCCATCGATGTACGGCGAGCCCGTCAGGTACTCGACCAGGTCGGTGTGTGGCAGTGCGGAAGCCAGGTGCAGGTCGGCCGCGAGACCGAGGGCGGTGTTCCAGCCGTGCGGGATGATGTCGACGCCGTGGTCGAGTGCGCTCCATGCGATGCGACGCTGTTCGCTCAGGCCGCCAACTTTGGTGACGTCGGGCTGCACGATGTCGAATGCGCGGCGCTCGAACCAAGGTAGGAACGACTGGCGGCGCGTGAGCACCTCACCGCCGGCGATCGCGACGCGGGAGTGCTCGCGCAGGAGGGCATAGCCGTCGATGTCGTCCGGCGCCAGCGGCTCCTCGAACCAGCGGACGGCATAGCCGGCGAGCATCTCGGCAGTGCGCAACGCCCACGTGTAACGGTGAGGCCAGTGTGCCGCGCTCCCTCCGGCGTCGATCATCAGGTCGACACCGTCCCCGACGGCGTCCCTCGCCGCCCGCACGATCGCCTCGTCGAGGGCGTGACCGTGGCGACCGAAGGGCCCCCAGCCCAGCTTGAATGCGCGGAAGCCCGACTGCACGAGGGCCCGGAGCTCGTCGGCCAGGAGTTCCGGATCGCGCATGAGCAGCGACGCGTACGGCCGAACGCGCTCGCGATAGCGACCGCCGAGCAGGCGGGCGACGCTCTGCCCCGTCACCTGCCCGAGGATGTCCCAAAGGGCGATGTCGATCCCGCTGATGGCGTGCGTAAGCGTCCCACCGCGGCCCATCCAGAAGGTGTGCTGGTGGAGCTTCTCCGATACGCGTTCCGGTTCGGTCGCGACCTCGCCGAGCAGGAGCGGCTCGAGCACCTTGAACGCCGCACGAACCAGATCGACGCTCGTGAAGCAACTCCCGTACCCGACCGCCCCCTCCTCCGTCAGGACGGCGACGAGCGTATGCACGCAGTCGTCGGGCCGGAGTTCGACCTCCCAGCCCCCCTCGGGCGTCGCGCCGTAGAGGCCGACGGCATGGATGCTGTGGATCCTCATTCGGGGTCACCGGCACGGTCGATCCTGGGACCAAAGCGCCTACGGCTGAAGAGCTGGACGCGCGGAATGAAGCTGACATCGCGGTCGAGCGGGAAGATCGGGCGAACGCATCTGGTGTGACCGAGGCTCGGCAGGTTCGCGCTCGTCGAGCCCGGCGCGTCCACGTTCAGCGAGAGAGCGGTCCACTCGATGAAGAACGACGGTTGGCAGTGCGGCGACTTGACGACCACAGCGTCGAAGGAGCGCGGATCCTGGCCGTGGGCGTAGAAGAGCGACCGGTCGAAGAGTGAGACGCTCCGGCTCGTCACCACCAGAGTCTCGGTCGTCCCGATCAGAACGGCAGTAGCGCCCGACGACCAGATCATGCCGTCGCTCTCGTTCGGAAACCGGCCCTCGCTCAGCAGGTGCACACGCCCGGTGAACGGCATCGGCGTAAAGCGCTCGGTATCCATCCTGCCGCCGACCGTCGTGCTGATCGCGGCCCCAACGCCGGCAGCGAAGGCCTCCTCCACCGCCCGTGGATCGACGATCGGCGCCAGCACGCGGCCCTTGAATCCAGCCTCTCGTAGCGCCAGGAGCACGGCGTTCGAGTCACCGGAGGCACCCGAGCTCGTCGCGTCGGCGGCGTCCGTCAGGATGACCGTTCCTGCCTCGTTCGCCACGGCGCGTGCGGCGGCCTCGCCCAACTCGATCAAGGGCTGCTGCAGGCGCTCACGGACTGCCCAAAAGCTCTCTGCCAATCGAGTCGCCTCCGTGGCGGCGCGCTCCGGATCACCGTCGCTGACGAAGACGGCGTGGCTCTGCAGGGCCGCGACGTCGGTGAACGGGTTACCGATGAAGATGCCGGCCGACAGACCGTCGGCCGACGCCTCGAACTCCTGGGCACGTCCGATGAAGCCGCCCAACAGGCCCGTCTCCGTGATCAGCTCGTCCCCGCGCACGAGCGCCGGCACAGACACCTTGGCGGTCACCGGCCGTACGCCCTCCCGAAGCACGCGCACGAGCAGCCTCGCCGCGCGTTCGCCCGTTGAGACGAAGTCCACGTGGGGATAGGTGTGATAGGTGACGACGGCATCCGCGTGCTCGAGGATCCGGTCCGTGAGGATGCCGTGGAGATCGAGCGATACGACGATCGGGACGTCCTCCCCCACGATCTCGCGGCTGGCGGCGAGCAGATGACCCTCGGGATCGTCCTCGCCCTCGACCGCCATGGCGCCGTGCATGGCGAAGTAGACGGCGTCCACGTCCCGATGCCGGCGCACGGCGTCGAGGAACCCGTTCGCAAGCTCCGCGAATCCCCCTGCCGTGAGCGTCCCCGCGGAGCTGAACGCCCGGGCGCCGTAGCCTCCGATAGCCGTGAGATCCGGTGTCGTATCGAACACGTTGAGCGCACCACGGACCTCTCGGCCGCCCAAGCGGTGTGAGGCGATCAGGTCGTCGCCCTGCGACACGGCGAAGTCTGAGGCGTGACTCGGCACGGGATTGAAGGTCGAGACCTCCTGCTTGCACTCGCAGATGAGTACCGTCTGCACGACTTCACGCTCCTTCCGGCTGCCGCCCAGGGCGGAGCACGATTTTGACGACGCTCGGTGCGGCATCGACCAACTCGTCGAATCCGGCGGGTCCCGCCTCGAGCGGGCGCTCGGAGAGCCAATCGCCACGCTCGGGAAGCGCACCGTCCGAGAGCCAATCGGCCGCTGTGCGGAAGTCCTGGCTCGTATAGGCGAAGCACCCGCGCACCGTCCGCTCCTCACGAACCAGATCGTTGCCCGAGAAGGCGGCGTCGTCCTCGTGCAGCCCCACGAAGACCGCCGTTCCACCGCGCTCGAGAGAGTCGACGGCGGCCCGTCGCGTGACTTGCATGCCCACTGCATCGATGACGACGGTGCCGCCGGGCTCGGGAGTCGGACCCGTCTCGAAGCCCCAGGCGCGCGCCACGGCGGCGCGGTGGGTGTTCAGATCGTTGATCGTGACCTGCGCGGCGCCCAACGTGCGAGCTGCCACGGCGCAGAAGAGGCCGATGGTGCCGGCTCCGATCACGCGCACCCTCGAGGACGGTCCGACCTCCCCGAGGCGCACCGCACGGACGGCGCAGGCGAGTGGCTCCACTAGCGCGCCGTCGACGAAGTCCAGACCGTTCGCCAACGGCACGCACGCCGCCGCCGGAACGGCTACCAGTTCGGCGAACGCTCCGGGCCGGTGGGCGCCGACGAGCGCACGCCGTCGGCAGAGGTTGTCGCGTCCATCGCGGCAGGCGTCGCATACCCCGCAGGTCACGAGCGGGTTGACCGTGACCGCCGTTCCCAGAGACAGGCCGCTCCCGCCGACGATCTCACCCGCGAACTCGTGGCCCATCACCAGCGGTGGCCGGCGCAGCGAATTGTGCCCAAGGTACCCCGACAGTTCCGAGCCGCAGATACCGACGGCTTCGACCCGAACGAGCACGTCGTCGGGCCCCGGCGTCGGGACGGGAATGTGCTCGAGGGACATCGCACGCGGGCCGTGCCATACGAGAGCGCGCATGCTCACGCGTGCACCGCGAAGCGCTCGAGCTGCGACTCGTCGAGGTCGATACCGAGTCCGGGACCTTCGGGCACGTGTGCCACACCGTCACGGACCGTTATCGGGGTCTTGGCGAGGCTCGTGTTGAGCGGGTTCGGTCTGATGCAGTACTCGAGGTAGCGGGCCTGTGGCATCACGGCGATCAGGTGCAGTGAGGCCGCCTGGATGATGCTCGTGCTCCAGGAGTGCGGGACGCACGCGATGCCCCGCTCGTCCGCCATGGCGGCAATGCGCCTCGCCTCACTGAGGCCTCCGCAGCGGGTGACATCGGGCTGGATCACGTCGACACGGCCACGGTCCATCAGGTCCGCGAACTCCCAACGGGTCGTGTTCTCCTCGCCGGCGGCGATCGGGACGTCGACGGCAGCGGCGAGCTTCGCATACCCGACGAGGTCGTCGGGGGGAAGCGGCTCCTCGATCCAGCCGGGTCGCGAGGGTCGCACACGCTCGCACATCGCGATCGCGTGGTCGGCGTCGCGCCAGCCGAAGCCAATGTCGAGCAGGATTTCGACGTCGTCGCCGGCGCCGCGCCTCACTGCGGCGACGACCTCGACGTCGTGGTCCGCGTCCTGCCCGAGCGGACCCCACCCGAACTTGATGGCCCGAAAACCCTGCTGAGCGATCTCGCGAGCGTGCGCTTCCGCCTCCTCGGGCGTGTCGGGCATGAGTGTGCTGGCATAGGCTGGAATCGTGCGGCGCCGCGCACCGCCGAGCAGGCGGTAGATGGGAACGTCGAGCGACTTGCCGAGCAGGTCCCAGAGCGCGATGTCGAGCCCGCTCATCGCCATGACGGCGACGCCGCGCCTGCCGTAGAAGATGGATCCCTCGTACATCGCCTGCCAGAGGCGCTCCACGTCGCGCGGATCCTCGCCGATCAGGATCTCGGCGAGGCCCGAGGAGATCGCGTGCGACGGGGGCGCTTCGATGATTGACTTGACGACCGTAGGCGAAGCGTCGACCTCGCCGATGCCAACGAGCCCGGTGTCGGTGTGCACGCGGACCACGAGCGCATCCTGGGTGCTGTCCGCGGCGCCGACGTCGATCTCGGGCATCCGGAGGACGAGGGCTTCGACGCTGATGATCTTCATGGGTACTCCTTCAGCCCTTGCGGGGATCGAGGGTGTCGCGCATGCCGTCGCCGAGCAGATTGACGCCGAGCACCGAGAACAGGATGAAGAGCCCGGGAAAGATCGAGATCCACGGCGCGAGACGCATGAACTCGCGGCCCTCACTCAGGATGTTTCCCCACGAGGGGGTCGGTGGGGGCGCTCCGAGACCGAGGAAGCTGAGGGCCGCCTCGGCCAGGATCATTTCGGAGAAGTAGACGCTCGCCTGGATGACGAGCGGCGAGATCACGTTGGGACCGACATGGTGCCAGGCGACGCGCATCGGCCGCGACCCGAGCGCCCGTGCCGCGTCGACGAAGTCGAGCTCCTTCACCTGCATGCTGGCGGCGCGCGCGAGCCGCGCGTAGCGCGGTGTGTACACGAACCAGAGCGCCAGCATGATGCTCGTCTCCCCCGTTCCGAGCGCGGCAGAGATCCCGATGGCGAGGAGTAGTCCGGGGAACGCGAGCAGGACGTCCGCCGCACGCATGAGCAGGAAATCGGTGCGACCGCCGGCGAGCCCCGCGAGCATGCCGATCGCGACGCCGCCGGTAAATGCAAGCAGGCTAGCGATGACGGCGATCCGGATGCTGATGCGCGAGCCGTAGATGACGCGACTGAACACGTCGCGGCCATAGACGTCGGTTCCAAAGAGGTGCTCGAGGGACGGTGGCTGCAGGCGGTCGCTGATGACGATGCGCATCGGATCGTGCGTAGCGATCTGCGGTGCCAAGACGGCGGCTGCCACGGCGAGGAGCACGAGCAGGCCGCCGGCGACGTTGAGCGGATTGCGGAGGTAGCGTGCCATCTCGGCCTCAGGAGTACCGGACCCGGGGGTCCAGCACGACGTACGACAGGTCGGTCAGCAGGTTGACGATGGTGAAGATGACGGCTACGTAGAGAACGGACGCCTGCACGACGGGAAAGTCGCGCTGATTGATGGCGAGCACGATGAGGCGCCCCACGCCCGGCAGGCTGAACACGGTCTCGATGACGATCGCGCCACCGAGGAGGCGACCGAAGTTGAGGCCAATGACGGTCACGAGCGGCAGGAGAGCCGTACCAAGCGCATGCCTCAAGACGACGGTTCGCGCGCGCAGGCCCTTGCTCCGCGCCGTGCGCACGTAGTCGGCGCTAAGGACCTCGAGCATCGAGGCGCGCGTCAGTCGGGTGAGGAAGCCGGCGAGGGTGAGCCCGAGCGCCAGGCTCGGCAGTACGAAGAACTGGAGGCTCGCGAAGAAGTCTCGGTCGAGTGGGACGAAGCCGGTGATCGGAAAGATAGGAAAGCGAATGCTGAACGTCAGGATGAGGATGAGCCCGAACCAGAAGTCAGGCATGGAGAGGCCGACGAGGCTGAGCACCCGCACCACGTGGTCCGTGAGGCGGTTGCGCTGGATCGCCGCGATCACGCCGAGGCTTACGCCGACGACGACGCTAATGATGGTGGCGAGCACGCAGACGAGCAGCGTGACCGGGAGCCGTTCCATCACCATGACCGCGACGGACCGCTGCTGATAGAGCGACGTGCCGAGGTCGCCGCGTACGGCGGACCACAGCCACCATCCGAAGCGCTCGAGGAAAGGTCGGTCGAGACCGAGCTGGGCGCGGAGGCGCTCGAGGGCCTGGGGCGGCGCGTCGGCGCCGAGCATCACGACGGCCGGGTCGCCGGGGATCAGCGCCAGCAGCAGGAACGACACGAACGAGATTGCGATCAGGACAGGGACGAGTGTGAGGACGCGGCGGGCGATGACGGTGATCATGAGCGACGTCCTCCTCTCGTGGTCTCGTGGTGACTGGTGGTACCCGCACGTGGTGCCGCCGGGGATCCGAGGATCCGGCAGCGGCACCAGCAGGCTCAGGTCAGGGAGATGTGCTCAAGGAACGGAAACGTTCCAGACATTGAGGTAGCCAGCGGACCAGGGCTCGAACCCCTCGATCGCGCGGCTGTAACCGACGGTCTCCGTCGTATGGACGAGTGGGTACCAGGGCGCGTCGTCGCGCCGAAGTTCCTCGATCGCCTGGTACAGCGCGATGCGGCGATCCATGTCGGTCTCGCCGAGGGCCTCTTCGTTCAGGCGGTCGTACTCTGCGTTGGAGTAGCCGGTGGTCGTGCTCTCGCTGTGCCAGAACGGCATGTAGTAGTTCATCGGGTCCGGCCGCAGCGAAAGGCCCGTGACGAACACGTCGAAGGCGCCCGTCTGCCACTTTTGGAGCGAGCTGCCCGGCTCGAGGCTGTCGATGCGGGTGTTGATGCCGATGTCGGCGAGATGGGACTGCATGATGACAGCCATCTCACGCCAGATGCCCGGCGTGTAGGAGATCAGGATCTCCTGACCATCGTAGTTGGATTGGGCGACGAGTTCGCGGGCGGCCTCGAGGTCGTAGGTCTCTGGGACTTCGTGGATGCCGACGGCGAATGGGCTGAAGAATGGGATGCCCGAGTGGGCGACCTGACCCTGGCCCCATGTGAGGGCTTCGACGATCTCGTCCTTGTTCGTCGCCATGATGACGGCGCGGCGCAGCAGTACGTCGTCGGCGAAGGCGCCCTGCCTGAAACCGAAACGGACGTCGCCGAAGGTGGCGGACGGGATCATTTCGACGATCACGTCTGCGTGGCCCTCGAGACGAGAGAAGTCCGGGAACGAGAGTGCCGAGGCGATGTGCACCTCGCCGTTTTCGAGGGCGGCGGCGCGGACGGTGGACTCGGTTACGGGACGGAACTCCACCACATCGACAAGCGCCTCGCGGCGGCCGGCAAAGCCGCTCGTGGGCCGGTCGTCGACCGCGTAGTCCTCGAACTTCGTGACCCGCAGGTACTGGTCGGGGAGCCACTCATCGAACTGGAACGGGCCCGTGCCGATGGGCCTGGAGATGGTCCCACCCTGGCGCTCGGCCTCGCCCTCCGGGACCATCACTGCGGGGGCTATCGGGTTCGCAAGAGCGCCGAGCAGGGCAGCCGTCGGCTCGCTCAGGCGGATCTCGACCGTGTAGTCGTCGACCGCCACGATCTCCGTCACCTGGTTGAACTCCGACGACCGCGGCCCCTCGTTCCGGACGCGTTCGAGCGAGTAGACGACGTCGGCGCTCGTCATCTCGTTACCGTTGTGGAACATGACTCCCTGCCGCAAGTTGATGGTGAGCGCGAGTCCGTCGTCGGCCCAGACCCAGTCTTCGGCGAGAACGGGTGCGGGCACGCCGTTCGCATCGATGCCGATGAGGAATTCGTAGACGGCGAGCAGCGGCAGGCGGTCGTCGAAGTTGGTCGTCAGATGCAGGTCGACGTTGGCGATATCGAGCCGCGTCGCGACCCGAAGAACGTCCTGCGCTTGGGCGACGGTGAAGACGGTCGAGAGGAGCGTGGCGAGGGCGAGGACGCCGCTCCAGCGGCGGCGCGCGGTCGTTCGGCGAAGCGTGATCATGGATTCTCCCTTGTTCGTGGTGTGGCGGGGTTTCCTCGGGATCGACGTGCAGTCATGCGTGATGAACCCTCCTTCCGCGACGTAAACGTCGCTCATGCATCGAGATCGGCGTCGATCGTGCCGTGGGCGTGATAGTCGACGCGCTCGGCAATGGGTATCGAGCGGTACTCCTCAGCAGCCTCGATGAGGCTCGAGATCGTCGCCTCCCAAAGGGCCGCCCCCTTTTCGGCGGTGGCGACGGTCGGATCGCCGACCACGCCGCTCCGGTTCCAGCGTGTCCACCAGTCCATGAACAGGATGGGAGCGCCGCGCTCGAGGTCGAGGAAAAAGTACTTGGACGAGGCCCACGCCTCTGGGATCTCCTTGACGGCCTTGTCCATCTGCACCCGTGAGGCGTCGAGGTGCAGGTACAGGGACGTCTCGATCTCGTCGGCGTGGCCGCTACCGGGCCAAGGCGTCTCTCGGAATGACGAGAAGACCTCCTTACACAGGTCGGTCCAGATGAGCGCCGCGCAGTGCGCCTTCGTCTCGAGGATCACCTTGCGGGCGACGAGGTCGAGGTTGGGCATGTTCGACCCGTGGCCGTTGACGATCAGGATCTTTCCGAAACCGTGATGCGCGAAGCTCTTGCAGACATCACCGACGTACGAGATGAACGTTTCGGACGCTACGTGCACCGTGCCTGGCCAGTCGAGGTGGTGGAGGTTGAAGCCGTACGGGATGAGCGGCGCAATGAGGAAGAGGTCTGGCCGACGTCGTCCAGCCTCGAGGCAGATCTTCTCGACCTGGTGATCCATGTCGAGCGGGAGGTGGTAGCCGTGGTCCTCGACCGACCCGACCGGCAGCACGACCACCTTGCCGAGACCCGCCGCCTCACCGATCTCAGGCCATGTGTGGTCCACGTAGCGGAAGAGGGGCCGCACGTCGCGCGTCACGCGCTCGCTCGGTGCGTTGCGGAGTGGTTCAGCCATGGACGTCCTCCTCGGACGCATGCGAGGCGTCCTGGGCGATGAAGCGGAGTTCCATCTCCTCGATGTGCTCCGTGAGGAGCGCGACTGCGGGTTGCTCGTCGCCGGCCTCGATCGCCCGCAACACCGCGACGTGGCCCTCGGTGGTGTCGTTCAGCACGGCGTGCGTGGTGCCAACTGCGAATGCGCGATAGATGACCGGCGTGATGCTCGACCACACCCGCGCCGGGTGCGTGTAGGGTGTTGCCTCCATCAACTTGCGGTGGAAGGTCAGGTCGTTTTCGATGACACCGAGCCGGTCCGCCTGCTCGGCGCAGATGCGCATGGCGGCGACGATCGACCAGAGTTCTGGGATCGTCGTCGCTTGGTCGTTCTTCATGACGTGCCGGAGCGCGAACGTCTCGGCGATGACACGGATCGGCACGAGCACCTCACTCACTTCGGTCGTCGTGAGGGACGAAACGCGTGTCGCTCGATAGGGGAGCGATTCGAGGAAGCCCTCGTTGACCAGTTGGCCCAGCGCCTCACGCACCGGCGCGCGACTCGTTCCGAGTTTCGTCGCTACGTCGGCCTCGACGACGCGGTCGCCGGGCACCAGGTCGCCGGCGAGGATCGCTTGACGAAGCGACACGGCGATTCGCTCGCGGATCGAAGCGTGCACGCCTTCGGACAGTTGCAGGGTCATGCCGGCCTCCGTAAGCGAAGAGGGCGAAACGGTCGACAATATAAGATGTGTGGGGAGTCTACGGCAGCCCGCTCGCCGTGTCAAGGCGCATATCAGTGCGACTCATTGAGTCAGCTGGACGCCGTCACCGGGATCGCCGCGCTCGAGGAGCCGCGAGAGGTCGGCTCTCGACTCCTCGAGCCACAGCTCGATGCGGTACGCGTCCCGCGATGCCCACGGGAGGATCTCGGACAGGCGCGCGTACGCGGCCTCGAGGAGTTCCCCTGCAGGCAGCTCTCCGGCGCGACGGTCGACCTTGCCGGCCAGCACGATCCGCGTGGGCCGCAGGACGCGTCCGCCGCCGAGACCCACCTCGACCGCGCCGGCCGCGAGCAGCGCCTCGTCGACGTTGAAGTGCAAGCGGT
>JACCWH010000097.1 GCA_013697735.1 Trueperaceae bacterium
CGAGGCGGGCGCTCCCGTCGATCTCGCGCACGTCGACGCGGCGCGACTGCGGCTCGGTGCGCTCGCGCCGTGGCGCGCGCAGATGGCGCACGCGACGTGGCTGCGCGGCGCATACGGCCGGGTGTGGGTGGCTGGGAGCGAGCGCGCGGAGGTCCCGAGGGTGCCCGCCACGCGTGTTGCGGACGCCGCCGGATTGCCGGAGGGCGTCGATGCGGCGGTGCTGGAGGGAGGAGCGCTCGAGCTGCGGAGGCGCCGCCCCGGCGACACGATCCGGCTACCGGGGGGCACGAGGTCGCTCGCCGACCTGCTCGTCGATCGGAAGGTCCCGCGGGGGGAGCGCGACGACCTGCGGGTCCTGGCGCACGGCTCGCAGGTGCTGTGGGTCGAGGGCGTCGCGTTCGCCGTCGGTGCGGGGGGGGCCGCGGGTGTGATCCGCTCTCCCGAGGAGGTGTGGATGCATCGAGCGCTCACGCTCGCGCGCGAGGCGGCCGCGGCGGGCGAGACGCCCGTGGGTGCGATCGTCGTACGCGACGGCCGCGTGCTCGGCGAGGGGCGCAACCGGACCGAAGGGGAGCGCGATCCGACCGCGCACGCCGAGGTGTTGGCGCTGCGCGCCGCTGCGCGCCACGAGAGTGACTGGCGACTCGCCGGCGCGACGCTCGTCGTGACGCTAGAACGGTGCCCGATGTGCTTCGGGGCGCTCCTGCAGGCGCACGTGGGGCGCGTGGTCTATGGGGCGCGCAACGCGCGCGAGGGCGCGCTCGGCGGCGTCGCGGACCTGTCGAGCGAGGCGTGGAAGCGCGACGTCGAGGTGGAGGGGGGCGTGCTCGAGCGGGAGTGCGCGGCGCTGCTCAGGGCGTTCTTCGCAGGTCGTCGAGCATCCCGAGCGGGCGACGGTGGGGCGTGACCCCGTCACGAACCGTGGCGGAGAACTCGGCGATCGCCGCGAGCGCCTCCAGGTGACCCGGCCGCCCTCGGAGCACGAAGCGGTGGTCGGCGCCGCGCAACCAGACCGCCTCCGGCGTCTCGCCGAGGCGCTCGACGAGCGTCATCGTCGTGTGTGGCAGCACGGTCGGATCGCGGTCGCCCTGGATCACCAGGCAGCGGACGCCGTGTACCTTCGGCGCCATGCGCAGGGCGTGGCATCCGGCTCGGCGGAGCTCTTCGAGTGCGCGTACGGGCACGGTCACGTCGCGCCGAATTCGCCCCTGGACGATCGGATCGTCGACGTCGACCACGCCGATCTTGCGGGCGATCTGGTCACGGACCACGGGATCGGCGAAGTCGGCTGCAGCGTACGGGCGGACGTGACGAAGGAGGTAGCGCAGGATCGGTAGGAAGCGAGCACGGCGATCCGCGAAGCGCGTGAAGGGGGCGAGCAACACCATGCCGTCGACGTCGACGCCGTCTTCGGCGATGCTCGAGAGCGTCAGCGCCGCACCCAGCGAGAAGCCGATCACGACGAGCCGGCCGCCGGTCGCGCGCGCCGCGCGCCACTCGCGCCGGAGCTCGGCCGTGAGTGCGGAACGCCAGGCGCTCAGCGACGTCTGCGCCAGCGAGGCGTACTCCGATCCGAAGCCGGGGAGCAGCGGCATGCTCACGCGCCAGCCGTGGCCCGCGAGGCTTTCGCCGATCGCCCGCGTATCCGCCGGCGACCCGAAGAAGCCGTGGACGACGACCGCCCGGTCGGGGCCGTCACCGAGGCGTACCGACCTGTGGCCGGAACCTGCGAAGGGAACCATGGTCGAGTCTCCCACGGCGCCGGTCGGTCGGCGACTACGGGCGTCACGGCGCCATCAAGGTGACATCCCGGTACCGCTGACGCCGCCGCACTCGCCCGCGACTGCGCCGTCTGGCACGCCGATGACGGGGAATCGACGTCGCGAGCGCCTACAATGGACAGGTGAAGATCCGGAACTTCTCGATCATCGCCCATGTCGATCACGGCAAGTCGACGCTCGCCGACCGCATCCTGGACCTGACCCAGAGCGTGTCCGAGCGCGAGAAGCGGGATCAGACCCTCGACACGCTCGAACTCGAGCGCGAGCGCGGCATCACCATCAAGGCGACGCCCATGCGGCTCTACTACACCGCGAACGACGGCGAGACCTACCTCTTCAACCTCATCGACACGCCCGGGCACGTGGATTTCAATTACGAGGTCTCGCGCGCGCTGCGCGCATGCGAGGGTGTGTTGCTCGTGATCGACGCGGCCCAAGGCGTGGAGGCGCAGACGATCCAGAACGCCTACCTCGCGGTCGACAACGGGCTCGACGTGCTGCCGGTGGTGAACAAGATCGACCTCCCGAGCGCCGATGTGGCCGGCGCGATCGCCGAGCTCGAAGAGGTGGTCGGGATCCCCGGTGAGCACGCGGTGCCCGTGTCGGCGAAGACGGGGGAGAACGTGGCCGCGGTGCTCGAAGGGATCGTCCGGCACCTGCCGGCGCCGGTGGGTGACCGCGACGCGCCGCTGCGTGCGCTCATCTTCGACGCCGTTTACGACTCCTATCAGGGCGTGATCGCGTTCATCCGCGTGTTCGACGGCCACATCGCCGAAGGGGAGAAGATCAAGGTCTGGTCGACCGGGAAGCGCTTCGAGGTCGACAAGGTCGGCTACTTCGCGCCCGACCCGACCGTGTCCGAGGAGCTCGGACCCGGCGAGGTGGGCTGGTTCACCGCCGGCGTGAAGGAGATCTCCGACACGCAGATCGGCGACACCGTGACGCTGGCCGACCGGGCGTGCGAGAAGCCGGTGCCCGGATTCAAGCCGGCCATTCCGGTCGTATTCAGCGGCATGTACCCGACCGACACCGAGGACTACCCGAAGCTCCGCGAGGCGCTCGAGAAGCTGCGCCTGAACGACGCAGCGTTCTCGTTCGAGCCAGAGACCTCGATGGCGCTCGGCTTCGGGTTCCGCTGTGGTTTCCTCGGGCTGCTGCACGCCGACATCGTGCAGGCGCGCCTCGAGCGCGAGTTCGATCTCTCGCTCATCGCCACGGCGCCGGCGGTGGTGTACGAGGTGACGACCACAGGTGGTCTCGAACTGATCGTGCAGAACCCCGCCGAGCTGCCGACGCCCGACCGGATCGAGGAGATCCGCGAGCCGTACGTCAAGCTCTCCGTCTATCTCCCGGAGGAGTACGTGGGCGCCGCCATGCAGCTCATCCAGGAGAAGCGCGGCACCATGAGGGACATGGTCTACCACGGCCGCCGCGTGGAGCTGCGCTACGAGGTCCCCTTCGGCGAGATCCTCTACGACTTCCACGACCGTCTCAAGTCGCTCTCGCGCGGCTACGCGTCGATGGACTACCAGGCGCTCGAGTACCGCGCCGGTGACCTGGTGAAGATCGACATCCTGGTGAACGAGGAGAGCGTGGACGCCCTCTCGATCATCGCGCACCGCGACAACGCCTACGCGGTGGGGCGCAAGATCGTCGACAAGATGGTCGAGGTGATCCCCCGCCAGATGTTCACGGTGCCCATCCAGGCCGCGATCGGCGGCAAGATCCTGGCGCGCGCGACTGTGAAAGCCTTCCGCAAGGACGTTCTCTCCAAGTGCTACGGTGGCGACATTACGAGGAAGAAGAAGCTCCTGGAGAAGCAGAAGAAGGGGAAGGCGCGCATGAAACAGCTCGGGACGGTCGAGGTGCCGCAGGAGGCGTTCTTGGCGGTGTTGTCGAG
>JACCWH010000108.1 GCA_013697735.1 Trueperaceae bacterium
CCCGACCGCCTTCCTCGGCCGGACCGGGCGCCGCGGGAGGTGTCTGGGGCGCGCTGGTCGAGGGGGGAGGCTGCGCCACGCGCGGCGTCGTTCCGAGATTGAAGAGCGTCCACATGATCCCGCCCGCCACGGCCACCAGGCCGATGAGGAGCGCGACGTCGATAGCACGGCTTCGCATGCTTCACACTACCAACGCGGGCGCGGCCGCGTCTGAGAGCGGCGTGTGCCGAGGATGCTACGCTCCGACCCGTGGACATCGTCCTGGTGCTGATCGGTATCGTCGGGCTCTACCTCGGCGGCGAGTTGCTGGTGCGCAACGCCTCCCGCCTGGCCGTGGTGCTCGGCCTGTCGCCGCTCGTGATCGGCCTCACCGTCGTCGCGTTCGGGACGAGCGCGCCCGAGGTCGCGGCCACGCTCGCCGCTGCGCTCAGGGGCGTCCCCGAGCTCGCAGTCGGCAACGTGGTCGGCTCGAACATCGCCAACGTCGGCCTCATCCTCGGGCTGATGGCGCTCGTCTATCCACTCATGACCCGATCGACGTTCGTGCGGCGCGAGATCCCCTTCCTCTTCGGCGCTACCCTCCTCGCCATCGGCCTCCTAATCGACGGCAGCGTCGGCCGTGTGGAGGGGGCGCTGCTGCTCGCCGGCCTCCTCGCGTTCCTCGCCCTCGTCTTCCGCACCACCCCGCCCGACGAGGCGCCGCTCGGCGCCGCGCCGCCCGACGACGTCGGAGCCGACCCGCCCGGCGGGATCGTGCGCCCGGCACTGCTCGCAACCGTCGGCATCGCCGTGCTCGTGGGCGGCGCACAAGCGCTCGTCACCGGCGCCGTATCGCTCGCGCAGGCATGGGGCGTGTCGGAGCGCGTGATCGGCCTCACGATGGTCGCCGTCGGCACGAGCCTGCCGGAGCTCGCCTCGAGCCTCGTGGCGGTGGTGCGGCGCGAGACCGACCTCATGCTCGGCAACATCGTCGGATCGAACGTCTTCAACCTGCTCTTCGTGCTCGGGATCGCTGCCGTCGTGCGCCCCTTGAGCGTCGACCTCGCCTCGGTGCGGGTCGACCTCGTCGTGATGAGCGCCTTCACGCTCGTGATGGGGTGGATGGTGCTGACGGGGCTACGGGTGAGCCGGCGTGAGGGCGCGGTCCTGCTCCTCGCCTACGCCGTCTACGTCGGTTTCCTATTCACCTGAGCAGGTGGCGCGCAGCGCGATCAGGGCGTGACGACGAGGGCGACTGCTTCGATCTCGATGCGCACGTCGCGCGGGAGTCGGGCCACCTGCACCGCGCTACGCGCCGGCGGCGTCTCGCCGAAGTAGGCGCCGTAGACGCCATTCACGGTCGCGAAATCGTCCATGTCCGCGAGGAACACCGTGCACTTGATCACGTGCTCGAACCCGGAGCCACCAGCGGCGAGCACGGCGCCGAGATTCTCCATCACCTGCTTCGCCTGTACCTGCACGTCGCCGGTGACGAGCGTACCGTCGGGCGTGAGTGGGATCTGTCCGGAGGTGAAGAGCAGTTCGCCCACGCGCACGGCCTGGCTGTAGGGGCCGATCGCGGCGGGGGCGGTATCGGTGGAGACGACGGTGCGGTCCATGCGCGAGTCTACCGGACGGGGCCGGCGCTCAGCCGCCCCCACGCCAGATCGAGAAGATCAGGAAGAGCAGCACGAGGTAGAGCGAGCCCACGAGCCAGATCCGGTACGGGTACCACGGCTGCCGGCGCATGGCGTTGAGGAGCGACTGGACGGGGAAGGCGTCTTCCACCTCCCGAATGCCGGAGAGCGTCTCCGTGATGTCGATGGAGCTCGGTTCGGCGTCGTGGTCGGGCACGGTGTAGCGTTTCGGCCGCGCGACCACGCGCTCGACGTGCAGAACGACGGCAGTGACGTTGTCGGGGGAGCCGCGGTCGTTCGCTTCGGCGAGCAACCCCTCGGCCGCCAGCTGGGGCGGGTGGTCGCTCACGATGCGCGTCAGTATGGCGTCGGAGAGCAGCATCGAGACGCCGTCGGAGCAGATCAGGATGCGATCACCGCCGCGCACCTCGAAGTGCTGCAGGTCGAGCTTGAAGGTGGCGGTGGCGCCCAGTGCATTCGTGATCACGTTGCGCCAGCGGTGGCGCCTCGCTTCGTCCTCGGTGAGCAGCCCCTGGCGTACGCGATCGGCGACCCAAGAGTGGTCGTGGGTGAGTTGCTCGATCGCACCGTCGCGAACGAGGTACGCGCGCGAGTCGCCGACGTGGCCGACGATGGCGACCTGATCGTCGATCAGGACGGCCGTGAGCGTGGTGCCCATGCCGCGGTGCTCGGGCTTCTCGACCGCGTAGGCGTAGATCTCGAGGTTGGCGGCCTGTGCGGAACGCGCGATCGCCGCCGGTGCGTGCGCGCGGCTGCGCTGGAGCGCGGAGCGGAAGACGTCGACCGCCTGCCGGCTCGCCACCTCGCCCGTCTGGTGGCCGCCCATGCCGTCGGCGACGACGCCGAGGACTCCCTTGCCGGGGATCTCGCCCATCCAGAAGGTGTCTTGGTTGACGGCACGGACCGTACCCGCCTCGCTGGCGCCGCCGTAGGTGATCCGCGTCGAGCGCTCGCCCGGACGCGCCGCCGTGGCTGTCTGGGCGTCCTCGTGCCCCTCCGCCGACGTCCGCGACGCGCCCCGCGCGGTGGGCGGCGGCGTGACGGCGTGGACGCCGCCCGGTGCGGGGTAGGGAGCACGGTGCGAAGCCATGGCCCATCAGTATAGAAGCCGGGATCGCTGCCGTGGACGAAGAATCACACGCTCGGAAGGGGCGCGTGGCGCGGCATGAGGCGGCGTGGCACGCTGTACACTGCCGCGGATGACGAGCGCCGTCCAGATCGCGAAGGAGGTCCGCTCCGGCGGGCGCTCCGCCGTCGACGTCGTGACCGAGGCGCTCGACCGGGCGGCCGCGAGTCAGGCGCGCACGAACGCCTTCGTGACGATCTCCAGCGAGCGCGCGCTGGTCGCCGCTCGCCGCATCGACGACGTCGTGCGCTCCGGCCGCGAGCCAGGGCCGCTCGCCGGCGTGCCCGTGGCGATCAAGGACAACATCTGCACGCGCGGCCTACGCACCACGGCCGGCTCGGCCATCCTGCGCGATTTCGTCCCCCCCTACGACGCCACCGTGGTCGCGCGGCTCGAGGCGGCGGGGGCGATCGTGCTGGGGAAGACCAACCTCGACGAGTTCGGGATGGGGAGTTCCTCCGAGCGCTCGGCCTCGGGACCCGTTCGCCATCCCTTGGACCCCGGGCGGGTGACGGGTGGCTCGTCGGGGGGATCGGCTGCAGCGGTGGCCGACGGCGTGGTGCCGCTCGCCCTCGGCTCCGACACCGGTGGGTCGGTGCGGCAGCCCGCCGCATTCTGCGGCGTGGTGGGGTGCAAGCCGACCTACGGCCTGCTCTCGCGCTACGGCCTGATCGCATACGCGAGTTCGCTCGACCAGATCGGCGTGCTCTCGCGCGACGTCGAGGACGCGCGCCTCGCACTCGCCGTGATGTCCGGACGCGATCCGCTCGACGCCACGAGCGTCGACGCGGCCGTTGCGCCCGAGCGCGCCCTGGCCACGTCGGACGCGCCGCTGGCGGGCGTGCGCATCGGCGTGGTGCGTGAGTTGATGGGGGAGGGGGTGGCGCCCGGCGTGCGTTCGGCACTGACGGCGCTGCGGGCGCGGCTCGAGGGGCTCGGCGCTGCGGTGGTCGAGGTCTCGGTACCGAGCGTCCGCCTAGCGGTCGCTACCTACTACGTGATCGCAACTGCCGAGGCGAGCTCGAATCTCGCTCGCTACGACGCCATGCTCTATGGAGCGCGCGTGGCCGTGGCGGGTGACGACCAGGAGCGTTCGATGCGGCGGAGTCGAGCAGCCGGGCTCGGGCGCGAGGTGCAGCGTCGGATCCTGATGGGGACGTTCGTGCTCTCGGCCGGTTCCTTCGATGCCTACTACCGTCGAGCGTTGCAGGTGCGGCGACTCGTGGCCGACGACGTCGCGGCGGCGCTCGCGGGCGTCGACGCACTGCTGACACCGACGGCGCCGACCGTCTCCTGGCCGCTCGGCGCCCGCCTCGACGACCCACTCGCGATGTACCTCGGCGACGTCACCACGTGCATCGCCAATCTCGCGGGAGCGCCTGCCGTTTCGGTCCCCGCGGGCATCGCGGAGGACGACCTGCCCTGCGGCGCGCAGTTCGTCGGTGCCCCATTCGACGAGGGGAGGCTCCTCTCGATCGCGGCCGTGGCGGCGCGTTCCTGACCCCGCACGACCGACACGAAAGCTGTGCTATCCTTCTCAGGCTAGACGGCGTGCCGTCCGGTGCACCACGGCCCGAGCGCTGGCCCCGTGGGCCGGATTACGTTCGCATGACCGCACCCCACGCGCAAGTCGGCGGGAGAGAGACCCGAACGTTCGCACGGCGTCCGCGCGCCGATCGCGACGCCCGATGGACGCAGCACGGAAGGAGATCGCCATGAAGCGGACATACCAGCCGAACCGACGCAAGCGCGCCAAGACCCACGGCTTCCGCTCACGCATGAAGACAGCCGCCGGGCGCAACGTGATCAAGCGTCGCCGAGCGAAGGGTCGTCATCGCCTGAGCGTATCCGACCGCTGAGCGCCGGTCCGGTGCTGCGGTCGCTCCAGGGCGATCGCGCATTCCAGCGACTTCGGAAGGGACGATCGGGTGGCTCGAAGCACCTCAGCGTTCGACTCAGACCAGCACGGCACGGCCAGGTTCGCCTGGGTGTCGTGGTGAGCCGGAAGGTCGGTAAGGCCGTCGTACGCAATCGCGTCAGGCGACGGCTACGCGAGGCCATGCTTGCGCTGTTGCGCGCGCGCGGGGGCGACGAGCACGAGCGCGACGAGCGCGAGCAGCTCAGCGTCGGACCCGAGGCTCTCGCTCCTAAGCAATCAGCACCGAAGCACCCCACCTGGCCGTCGTCATTCGATCTCCTCGTGCTCACCCGACCGAGTGCCGCCGAGGCCGATTACCACGAACTCGCCCGCGCCCTCGAGCGGGCGGTCGACCGCGCGGTCTCGGGTACACCCCGACCGCCCGGTTCCGATGGTTCGTCTCCAAAGCGCAGGGGCACGCCGACCGCGGCCCAAACGGCAGCGGCGTGAGCAAACTCGTCCACGGCCGGCCGCGCGGAGGCCGAGCGGCAGAGCGCGCTACGCCCCGCCACGGCGCGAGGCGGCTCGATGTCGCGCAACGCCTCGTGCTGCTCCCGATCGAGTTCTACCGTCGCGTCGTGTCGCCACTGAAGGTCGTGCCGAGCTGCCGGTTCCACCCCACCTGCAGCGCCTACGCGGCCGAGGCGGTGCGCGAGCACGGCGCGCTCGTCGGGGCGTGGCTGGGCGTTGCGCGTGTGGTGCGTTGCCACCCCTGGAATCCAGGGGGTTTCGATCCCGTGCCGCCCCGGCGTGCACGGTACGGCGGTCCCGACGACACGTCGGGCGCCGCCACGGAGGAATCTTGACGTACCCTCGACCTCGTCCCAGAGTGCGCCTCGGCGCCATCGTGATCGGCGCGTTCGTGGCCGTCGCCGCGGCGATCGGCGGCGCCAGCGCTCAGAACGGCAGCGCCTTCCTACCGATGCAGTTCACCGTCTCGGAGTTCCGTGACTTCGCGCGCCTCGAGACGGCGTGCGCCGAGCCGGCCGCGAGCAGCTTCTTGTGCAGCGATCTCGAGCAGGTCCTCACACGCATCCCGACCAAGGGCGTCGACCTCTTCTTCACCGAGGCCGGCGAGGTGGCTGCGGCGTTCGCGAAGTTCCAGAAGGGCCAGCGGCTCTCGAACTACAACCTCGACAACGCCGACAACCTCATCCCGCGTGACGCCGCCATCCCCGGCGGCGCGGTGCTGCTCGACGGCGACTACGTTGCGCCCGAGGGCGCGAGCGGCACCTGGGCGCGGCTCTCGGAGGACGAGTTCGAGGGTCGCTTCACCTACGTGCTCGACGGCCTCGAGGTCGAGAAGCGCGTGGTGGTCTCGAACGTCTCGCACTCGCTGCGAGTCGAGGTACGAGTGCAGGCGCCAGCTGACGGCGCCGGCGACGCCCGTTCCCCGGAGACCGTCCAATACGCCTTCCCAGGCATCGGCCGCCAGCAGCAACCGACGATCAAGATCGGTCAGGCGGGGTCCTTCTCCCTGAACCCCATCAGCCAGCCGGTCCAGAACCCGAGCTACGTATCGCTCCAGTCGGCTGCGAACAACACCGGCAACGCCACCATCTTGCGCCCCGACGTCGGCGGCGATCCACTCGCGGCGATCTCGCTCGGCGACCGGCGCGTGGCGATGCAGGCGCCCTTCGAGGAGGGTGGCGCCACCCTCGCGGTGCAGTCGTACCTCGGGAAGAACGAGCTCGTGCGCTACTACCAGGAGGAGTATGCCGACCTCCCGGGGCTCTTCACGCCCAACATCCTCGGACGGATGTCGCTGTGGGTGCTGATCGCGCTCGAGTTCATCCACTCCTACGTCCCCTCGTGGGGGCTCTCGATCATCGTCCTGACGCTCGGCTTCAGGGTGCTGGTGTGGCCGCTCATCACCACGCAGACGCGCTCGATGTTCGGCATGCAGAAGCTGCAGCCCGAGATGAAGAAGTTGCAGACGAAGTACAAGGACGACCGCGAGAAGCTGTCGCAGGAGATGATGAAGCTCTACAAGGAGGCGGGGGTCAACCCGGCCGGCGGCTGCCTACCGATCCTGCTGCAGATGCCGCTCTTCATCATCTTGTGGCGGGTCTTCGTGAACTTCGAGTTCGCCGAGGGGTTCCTCTGGATCCCCGATCTCGGCACCGCCGACCCGCTCTACATCCTGCCCGCGCTCTACGTGGCGGTGATGCTCGCGCAATCGTGGTACTCCGCGCGCGGCAACCCGATGATGCTCCGCCAGGCGATGATCATCAACGTCGTCTTCGTGTTCATCATCGTCAATTTCCCAGCCGGGGTGCTGCTGTATTTCGTGGTATCCATGCTGGTGCAAGTATTCCAATATTGGCTGCTCAGCCGCGGGAATCCCCCTCCCGTGCCGGCCGGCGCCAAGGGTTGACGAGGAGCGAGCATGGCGGATCGTGACCTGGACCAGTACCTCGAGGGACTGGGCATCGACGTCGACGAGGAGGAGAAGCCTGCGGGCGACGACCTACTCGTCCCGTCGCGGGACGACGACGCCGGGTACGACGGTCCGCTCGACGACGACCGGGACGGCCGCGGCGACGACGCTCCCGGAGGCGACCGGGCGGCGGCCGAGGCGGCCGAGCGCACCCCCTCGCGCGCCGAACGGCTCTCCGATCTCGACGACGCCGACATCGACATGGAGACGGCGCTCGCGCTGTCGCCCGCGAGCGTCTACGGCGTGATCCCCGACGACCTCCCGCCGGCCGAACGGACGGAGTCGTTCCTCGTCAACGTACTGCTCAACCTCGACCCCACCTACGCCGTCGAGGTCGAGCGCGTCGGCGACGAGATCCACGCGGAGATCTTCGGCGGCGACTCGGGGCGCGTGATCGGCAAGGGCGGCCGTACGCTCGCGGCGCTCGAGTTCCTCGCGAACGCGGTCGTGAACCGCTCCGAGGCGGAGAGCCTGCGCGTCGTGATCGACGTCGGCGGGTACAAGCGCCGACGCGACGATCGTCTGCGCGGGAGCGCGCTCAAGGCCGCCGAGCGCGTCCGCAAGAGTGGCGAGAGCGTCGAACTCGAACCGATGAGCGCGGCCGAGCGGCGCGTGGTGCACATGGCGATCGCCGAGGAGCCCGACGTGGTGAGCGAATCGGCAGGCGAGGGCCGTGCCCGGCGCGTGGTCGTCAAGCCGGCCGCTGCCTGACCTCGGCGACGCCCGCCGCCGCACCGAGGCGCGCCTGCGAGCGGCCGGAATCGCGTCGGCCGCGGTCGAAGCGTCGTGGCTGCTCGAGCACGCCACCGGTCTCTCGCGCGCACTCCAGGTCCTCGAGCGCGCGCGCCCCCTCGAGGGGCACGAAGCCGAACGTCTCGAAGCGGCGCTGCGCCGCCGTGAGGCACGCGAACCGCTGCAGCTGGTGCTCGGCGAGACGTGGTTCGCGGGTGTCCGCCTCGAGGTCCGCCCCGGCGTGCTGGTGCCGCGCCCAGAGACCGAGCGTCTCGTCGAGCTGATCCTCGCCGAGGCGCCGAAAGCGGGTACGTGGCGCGTCGTCGACGTCGGCACGGGGAGTGGGGCGATCGCCCTCGCGATCGCCCACGCGCTCGCCAGGGCGCGGCGTGAGGGGGACGTGATCGCAGGCGACGTCGATCCCGCTGCCGTCGCGCTCGCGCGCGACAACGCCCGTGCGCTCGCGCTCCCGGTCCGGGTGGTGGAGAGCGACCTGCTCGCGCACGTCGAACTCCGCGACGCGGCCCGCGCCTGCGACGTGCTCGTCGCGAATCTCCCCTACCTCCCGGACGCCGACCGCGCGGACGTGCCGAGCGAAGTCCGCTGGGACGGCGATCTCGCCCTCTACGCCGGCCGCGAGGGGCTCGACGTGGCGCGGCGCCTCCTGCGCGAGGCGCACGAGCTCCTGCCGCCCGAGGCGACGCTCTGGTTCGAGCTCGACCCGCGGAACTCGCGCGTGCTGCTCCGCGAAGCGGTCGCGGCGGGCTGGCCGGAGGCGCGCCTCGAGCGCGACCTCAACGCTCGGGAGCGGTTCGTTCGGTTGCGGCCCGCTCCCCGGGCGCGTCGCGCCGGAGGCTCGTGAGGAGCAGCAGGCCGGCGCCGATCACGACACACGCATCGGCGACGTTGAAGACTGGAAAATCGAACGCTCCGACTTGGAAGTGGATGAAGTCGATCACGTAGCCGAGCTGGATTCGGTCGACGGCGTTGCCGAGCGCTCCCGCGAGTACGAGGGCGAGCGCGACGCGCGTGAGGGTCCCGAGCTTCGAGCCGCGCATCACGAGGTAGAAGACGATGGCCCCGGAGACCACGAGATTGAGGAGGCCGAGTACCACGGTCCCGTCGACGAGGACGGGCCCGACGATCAGCTGGAGGTCGCGCAGGAAGCCGAAGGCGACGCCGGGGTTGCGGGTGTGCGTCAGGTGGAAGCCGAGCCCCAACGAGGCCTCACGGACGCCGAGCGGGATCGTGGCGACCACCCACCCCTTCGTCCATTGGTCGAGGGCCACGAGCGCTACGGCGAGAGCGAGGGGGAGGGCGGACGAGCGGACCATCGGGAGAGTGTAACGCACCCGTCGGACGCGGCCGTCCGCGGTAAGGTGGAGGCGCTCTGAACGCACTCCCCGGGCCGTGCACGCGTCGTATGACACGCGTCGATGGTCGTATCGAGAGGCGATGGCATGCCGGCGACACTCCCACAGGTGAAGACACGCATCGAACGCTCGCGCTCCGAGGTGTCGGAGTGGCTCGTCCCGTTCACCGAGGCCCTCCTCGCGAAGGCCGACGACGCCTTCCTCGGCCCCTTCGACGTGGACGCACTCTTCGCGATGGCGAAGGACGGCCTCGCCTTCCTCGACGCGCTCGCGCACGACGCCTGTCGCGTCGAGGTGCTCAATCCCACCTTCGAGGCCGACGGGTGGGAGGCGCCCTACACGGTGCTCCGATTGGCGCTGCGCGACCGACCCTTCATCGTCGACTCGGTTCGCGCCGAGATCAAGCGACAGGGTTTCGAGCTCGCCCATCTGCTCCATCCCATCTACGCCGTCGAGCGCGACGCATCGGGGAGACTCACGAGTCTCGCGCACCGCCACGGCGGCGAGGAGCGCGAGGCGTTCGAGATGTACTTCGTGGAGCGCGAGGACGACCCGGAGCGTCTCGCAGCGCTACGGCGAGCGGTGGAGCGCGTCCTCACCGACGTCATCTTGTCGACGGACGACTACGACGCCATGCAGGCGAAGGCGGCGGAGGTGGCCACGTACCTCCGCGATCTGCGCACGCTCGACGGTGAGAATGGTCCCTTCGCGGAGCGCGGCGAGGAGCTCGAGGAATACGCGGCCTTCTTGGAGTGGCTCGTGGACGGGAGCTTCGTATTCCTCGGGTATCGCGAGTACGACATCTTCGACGCTGACGACGGCCGCTACCTGCGCGTGACGCCCGACAGTGGTCTCGGTGTGCTCCGCAAGCTCGCCGACAGCGCCTACCGTGAGCCGGTGCCGATCTCGCGGATCCCCGACGGCCTGCGCGAGCGCGTGCTCGGTGGTCGGATCGTGGTGGTGACGAAGACGAACGCCGAATCGACCGTCCACCGCCCGGCGCGCATGGACTACGTCGGCATCAAGAAGCTCGGCGACGGTGGCGAGGTGATCGGCGAGCGACGCTTCCTCGGCCTCCTCACGAGCAAGGCCTACTCGACCGCCACGGACGAGATCCCGGTGCTGCGCCGAAAGCTCCGGCGCGTCCTCGAGCTCGACGCCGCCATCCCCGACTCGCACGACTACAAGCAGATCGTCGAGATCTTCAACACGCTGCCGCGCCACGACCTCTTCTGGGCCGAGAGCAAGCAGCTTCACAAAGAGATCCGCACGATCATGAGCCTCGAGCAGGAGCGCGGCGTTCGCCTCACCGTGCGCCCCGATCCGCTCTCCCGCGGGCTCGCCGTGATGGTGGTCTTGCCCCGCGACCGGTTCAACGCGACCGTGCGGCGACGCATCCAGAGCCTGCTCGCCACCACGCTCGCGGCGACGCACGTCGACTACCAGCTCGCGATGGGGGAGGACGAAGGGCAGGTCAGGCTCCACTTCTTCTTCACGACGGAGAAGCGGGAGCACGACGTCGACGTCAAGAAGCTCGAGGTCGAGGTCGCCGAGCTGACCCGTGCCTGGGAAGACCACCTCCACGAGCGGCTCGTGCAGGTGCACGGCGAGTCGCGCGGCCGACAGCTCGCGGAGCGCTACGTCCGCGCCTTCGAAGACCGCTACACCGCCGATACCTCCGGAGCCCGAGCGCTGCGCGACGTCGAGCAGCTCGAGGCGTTGGGCGACGACCCCGTGCGCGTCGACCTCGTCAACCCCGTCGAAGACCGGCGCGGCGAGCCCGTGACGCTCCTTCGCATCTACCACCCGGGACGTGGCATGGTGCTCTCCGACGTGCTCCCCCTGCTCGAGAACGTGGGCTTCCGCGTGCTCGAGCAGGTGTCGTACGTGGTGCGGCCGGCGGGTACCGAGCGCGGCATCGAAGTCTTCAAGGTCCAGGACGTCGGGGGCCGCGCCATCGACATTCGCGACGCCGGCCCGCGCCTCGTCGAGGCGACGGAGCGGCTGCTGCGCGGCGAGGCCGAGCACGACCGGCTCAACCGGCTGGTGCTCTACGCCGGTCTCTCCGTGCGCGAGGTGGCGCTACTCCGGACGTACCAGATGTACTACGGTCAGCTGAGCGCCGTCACCAGCCGGCGCTTCGTGAACGAGACCCTCCTCGCGCACCCGCGCGTCGCCTGGCACCTCTACCAGGTCTTCCGGGTCAAGTTCGATCCCCACCTCGGGATCGACCCGGACGAGCGCACCGTGCAGCTCGAGGAGGTGCGCGAGGCGTACCTCGACGCCCTCGTCGAGGTCGAGTCGCTGCCAGAAGACCGGCTGCTGCGCGGGCTGCTCAACCTGATCGACGCCAGCGTCCGCACGAACTACTTCCTGGGGCACGAGCCGATAGCGGTGAAGTTCGTCTCCGCCGACGTCGACACCATGCCGCAGCCGCGGCCGATGTTCGAGATCGCAGTGTCGTCGCGCTCCGTGGAGGGGGCGCACCTCCGTGGTGGACCCGTCGCGCGGGGCGGCATCCGCTGGTCCGACCGCCCGGACGACTTCCGCACCGAGGTCCTCGGGCTGATGAAGACGCAGATGACGAAGAATGCCGTGATCGTCCCCGTGGGAAGCAAGGGGGCGTTCGTGGTGAAGGGCGCCCCGGCCGATCGCGACGCGCTTCGCTCCTACGTCCTCGAGGCGTACCGTGCCTACATCCGTGCGCTGCTCGACGTGACCGACAACGTGGTCGACGATCAGGTCGTGCACCCCGAGGGCGTACTCGTCTACGACGCCGACGATCCCTACCTCGTCGTCGCGGCCGACAAGGGGACCGCCACCTTCTCCGACGTCGCGAACGCCATCGCCGAGGAGTACGACTTCTGGCTCGGCGACGCCTTCGCGTCCGGCGGCTCGCAGGGGTACGACCACAAGCGCGAGGCGATCACGGCTCGCGGCGCCTGGGAGGCCGTCAAGCGTCACTTCCTCGAGATGGGTCGCGATCCGCTCGCCGAGCCGTTCACGGCGATCGGCATCGGCGACATGTCGGGCGACGTCTTCGGCAACGGCATGCTCTACAGCCGCCGGACGCGCCTCGTGGCCGCCTTCAACCACCTGCACGTGATGATCGATCCCGATCCCGACCCGGAGGTGTCGTTCGAGGAGCGCGCTCGCCTCTTCGCGCTGCCGCGCTCATCGTGGAACGACTACGATCGCACCCTCCTGAGTGACGGGGGCGGAATCTTCGAGCGCGGCGCCAAGCGGATCCCCCTCACGGACGTGCAGCGCTCGTTCCTCGGTCTGCAGCAAGAAGCCGTCTCCGGACAGGATCTCATCCGCGCGGTCATGTGCCTGAAGGTCGACCTGCTGTGGAACGGCGGCATCGGCACCTACGTCAAGGCGCAGGCCGAGCGACACGGCGACGTCGGCGACGCCTCCAACGACGCCGTTCGCGTCGACGCGGTCGATCTCCGAGCGAGCGTGGTGGGGGAGGGGGGGAACCTCGGCTTCACGCAGGCGGCGCGCATCGAGTACGCCCGTGCGGGTGGCCGGATCAACACCGACGCGATCGACAACTCCGGCGGCGTCGCCATGTCGGACCGCGAGGTGAACATCAAGGTGCTCCTCCAGCCGCTCGTGCGCTCGGGAGACCTGTCGAGCGCCCAGCGGGAGCGACTGCTCAAGTCGATGACCGGCGACGTGATCGATCTCGTGCTGCGCGACAACGCCCGGCAGGCACTCGCGCTCTCGGTAGCGGAGCGCCGTAGCCGCATCGACGTCCGCCTCTTCGAGTCGCTCATCGAGTACCTCGCCGAGCGCGGCGACCTCGATCCGGTCGTGGAGGGGCTCCCGAACCGACGCGTGCTCGCCGAGCGCGAGCGGCTCGGTGAGGGCCTCACGCGCCCCGAGCTCGCCATCCTCCTCGCCTACGTGAAGATGGGGCTCTACCGTCGCCTGCTCGAAACGGACGTCCCCGCGGAGGGCGCGTTGGCGCACTACCTCACGGCGTACTTCCCGACCGAGTTGACCGAACGCTTCCCGGAGGCGCCGCTGCGGCACCCCCTGCGGCGCGAGATCACCGCCACGCAGATGACGAACGCCGTCGTCGATCTGCTCGGCATCTCGTTCGTGCACCGCATGATCCGCGACACGGGGGCGACGCCGGTCGAGATCGTGCGCGCCGGCCTCATCGCCATGGAGGTGCTGAGCGTCGAGGATCTCGTCGGGCGCCTCGACGCGCTCGGCAAGTCGGTACCCACGGAGACGACGTACGGCGTCCTCGACGAGCAGGTGCGCGCGGTCGAAGGGCTGGTCCGCTGGACCCTCCTCAACGACCTCACCGACGAGCCGGTCGAGCACTTCTCCGCCACCTATCGCGCGCCGCTCGGCGCCCTGCGCGCGCAGCTCGTCGACCTGCTGCCGCTCTCGGAGCGGCGCAACGTGCGTCGGACCATGCGCGGCTTCGTCAAGGCGGGCCTCGACGAGGAACTCGCCCACGAGGCGGCGACGCTCGAGTTCGTTCCCTCGGCGCTCGGCGTGATCGAGGTCGCGGCGGTCACCGGCGTCGACATCGACGAGGTCGCGCGCCGCTTCTACAAGATCGGCGAGCGCCTCTCGCTCGGCTGGCTCCGCGACCGGCTCTCCGAGCGGCGCCCGGTCGACCGTTGGGAGACCATCGCCACCGGCGGTCTGGTGATGGACCTGCGCGAGGCGCAGCAGGACCTCGCTGAGCGCCTCGTGCACACTCGGCGGTTCGACGAGCGGCTCGGGGTCGACGACTTCCTCGCGCGCTACCCGAACGTGATGCGCCGCTACGACGACGCGATCGGACGACTCCGCGCCGACGGCGAGGTGACGCTCGCAGCGGCCGGCGTGGTCGTGCGGCTGCTCGAGCAGATGACCGACGACTGACTGAGCCGGCGCGTTCGCCCGCCGTCAGTGCGAGGGGCGTGGAGCATGCTCCACCGACCCCTCGAGCTCTGCCTCCGCTGCGAAGAACGGCCGCAGGACGGCGTTGAGCACCATGATGCCGCGTGCACTGGCGTGGAGACGGACGCCGTCGCGTGCGAGCAGTCCACGTGTGCGCGCGGCCTCGAGCTGTGCACGGTAGCGCTCCTCCACGTCGATGCCCGTGCGCGCGCGGAGGCGCTCGAGGTCGACCCCGACGCGGGTACGGAGACCGGTCATGAGCAGCTCGAGCGCCAGCGTCGGTCCGTCGACGAGCGTCCGCTCGGGCTCCACGCCGGCGAGCCACGCCTTGATCGGCGGTCGCCGCGTGCGCACGCCGCGGACGGCGGGGGGATCGTCCGCCGTCGGCGCCTCGAACCCGGCCGCCGAGGGCCCGAGCGCGAGCCACGGGTCGCCACGCCAGTAGACGGCGTTGTGGACGCTCTCGTACCCGGCGCGGGCGTGGTTGGAGACCTCGTAGCGCGCGAGGCCCGCCGCCGAGAGGATTTCGTCGGCCGCCTCGTAATCGTCGGCGGCGCGCTCGTCGTCGACGTCGACGCCGCGCCGCGCGAACGGCGTGAACGGCTCGATCGTGAGGGTGTAGACACTCACGTGCTGCACGCCCGTGGCGGCGACGCGCTCGAGGTCGCTTCTCGCGTCCTGACCCGGGACCGCGGCGATGAGGTCGGCGGAGACGATCATGCCGGCGGCAAGCGCGGCGTCGATCGCCGCGAGGCCGGCGCGCGCGTCGTGGCCACGCCCCAGGAAGCGCAGGATCGCGTCGTCGGTCGACTGCAGGCCGATGGAGAGCCGCGTGATGCCGGCGTCGCGCCAGCGCTGCGCGCGAGCACGGTCGAACGTGTTCGGATCGGCCTCGAGCGTGGTCTCACGCGCCCCGAGGCCGCCGAACGCGCGCGTGAGCGCCGCGAGGACGAGGTCGAGTTCGTCGTCACGAAGGTGCGAGGGGGTGCCGCCGCCGATGTAGAGGGTATCGAGCGACCCCGGCGAACGCTCCGCCTCGCGCGCTGCCTCCCACGCGACGCGCGTCACGTAGCGCTCAACGAGCTCGTCGTGGCGTCGCAGCTTGTGAAAATCGCAGTAGGGGCAGATCTGAGGGCAGAACGGGACGTGCAGGTAGAGCGAGCGGGGACGCTGCACGAACCCAGTCTAGGGGGGCGTGCGGGGTAGGCTCGTCGTGTGCCCAGGAGACCGCCCCGAGGACGACGACCGACCCCGCGCGCGTCGCGCGCCAACGCGCGCTCGTCCCCGCGCGCCCGTTCGGGTGCACCGGGGCGGGCGGTGCGCCCCACGCGCCCGATCGCCAGCGCCGGCACGCGAGCGACACTCCCGGTGGAGATCGCCGTCGCGCCCGGTCTCGCCGACGTGGCCGCCGACGAGCTGCAGGAGCTCGCGCGCCGCCTCGGCCGCGGCACGATGAGCCCCGAGGTGCGCGACGACGCGATCGCGCTCCGCTGGCCCGGCACCATCGACGAGCTCCACACCCTACGAACGGCGGCCTCCCTCTCGCGCGTCTGGCGCTTCGACGTCCCGAGACCGAAGGCGCTCCTGGGTGACGCCCTCTTGCGGGCACTCGCCACGGATGTGGGCGACCTGGTGCGAGCGGCGCCGGCGCCGTTCCACGCGCTGCGGCTTTCGGCGGCGGGGCGCGATTCCGACGTGATGCGCCGCTTCGCAGACGTACTCGCGTCGTCGCTCTCGCTGCGCGTCGATCACGAGGGCGGCGACCTGTTGGTGCGGGTACGTCGCGCTCAGGACGGGGCGTGGGAGGTGCTGGTCCGGACGACGCCGCGGCCGATGTCGGTACGCGCCTGGCGCACCTGCGATCGCCGGGGTGGCCTCGACGGCGCCTTCGCCGCCGCGGCCGTGCGGTTGGCGCGACCGCGCCCCACCGATCGAGTGCTCGGCGCGATGGTCGGGAGCGGCACGCTGCTGATCGAACGCGCGCTCGTGGCTCCCGCCGAGCGCCTCGACGGCGTCGACATCGACGCCGAGGCGGTGGCGTGCACGCTCGCGAACGCGGCCAGTGCCGGCGCGGGTGAGCACGTCCACGTCTGGCGCGGCGACGTCACCGCGCTCGACGTCCCCGCCGCCGCCTTCGACCTCATCCTGGTCGATCCTCCGTGGGGTGACGCGGTGGGGTCGAACCGGACCAATCCCACCCTCTACGAGGGGATGCTGATCGAACTGGGGCGGATCGCGGCCCCCGGCGCGCGTTTGGTGCTGGTGACGCACGAGGTGCGGCTCACCGAGCGCCTCCTCGAAGACCACCCCCTGTGGAGCGTCGTGCATGCGCGCCGCGCCTGGCACGGCGGCCACCAGCCGCTCCTGTGCGTGTTGCGGCGCAATCGCCGTCGCTCGGAGGGCGCTCGGGGCGCCATGCTAGGCTGACTCCATGCGGGCTCATTGGCGCCGGATCAGGCCCGGTTGGTACGTGCTCGCGCCGATGATCGCGGCAGCCGACGGCGTCGCCCGTCGCACCACCAACGCCCGCCTCCACGTCGAAGTGTGGGATGGTGACGCCTCCCTCGGCGCCGATCTCGCGCCGGACGAAGTCAGGCTGCTCTCCTCCGGCGTGTTCGTGGGGCCCTGACGGTGCCCGTCTGATGCGCCCCCCCGACCGGAGCGAGGAGATTCCGAAGCGCGACGTGACGGCCGTCGAGTTGCTCTGGCGGCACGTCTGGGTGCGTGCGATCGCCTACGTGCTCCTCGCGCTGTTCCTCCTCTACGTGCTCGTGACGCAGCGCCATGTGTACGGGTTCGCGCTCCAGGTCGGCCTGATCGGTTTCCTGGTCGCCTACGTGTTCAACCCGGTGGTCGAGGCCCTCGGACGCGCCCGCGTCCCCCGCGGGCTCGCCGTGGTGATCGTCTACCTGCTGCTGCTGCAGGTGCTGGTGTTCGGGTCGGTGCTGCTCACGCAGGTGGTGGCGGAGACGGCGCGCTTCGTCGCGTTGGTGCCCAATGCGCTAGAGGAGTTCGGCGGCGTGCTCGGGCGGGTCAGCACGTGGTGGGGCGGCTTCGTGGATGCGCTACCGGAGTTCATGCAGGAACGCTTCGGTGTCGAGTCGGCCGACGACGACCTCGCGCTGCAGGCGCAGGAGCAGGTGGGAGCGTGGCTCACCGGCCTCGCGCAGGCGCTGAACCGTTTCCTCGAACGCATGGTGACGGAGGGCCCCACGGTGCTCCTCGCCGGCGCGACGACCATCATCTCGGCGACCTTCCAGGTGGTGCTCATCACCATCGCGAGCGCCTACTTCCTCTACGACTACCCCAAGATCACCGCCAACGTGCGCCGCTTCGTTCCGGTGCGGTGGCGTCCGCTGCACGCCGACCTGGCGCAGAAGGCCGACCGCGCCGTGGGCGGCTACCTCCGTGGTCAGCTCCTCATCACGATCATCCTCGGCTTCATCATCTGGATCGGTCTCTCGCTCGTGGGCGTTCCGTTGGCCGTTGCTATCTCGTTCCTGGCGGCGGTGTTCAACCTCGTGCCGTACCTCGGCCCCGTCGTCGGGACGATCCCGGCGGTGCTCCTCGGTTTCACCGTCTCACCGCTCACCGCGTTGCTCGCGCTCATCGTATTCCTGGTGGCGAACCAGATCGAAGCACACGTGCTCGGGCCGATGATCCTGGCGAAATCGACCGACATCCACCCCGTCACGGTGCTCATCTCCATCCTCATCGGCGTCGGCGCGATGGGCATCATCGGCGCGTTCATCGCCGTGCCGATCGCGGCCCTCGCCAAGGTGCTCCTCGAGGACTACCTACTGACCCGCTCGGCGTACGTCGAGGTGAGCGCGGGCCCGGAGCCCCCGGAGGCGACGAGCGGTCAGCGGCTGCCGCCGAGCGACGCGGTCACCCGACCGCGCGTGCGCTGAGCCCTCGGTCTCCGCCGCCGCGCAGCACGTGCGCCGTGCTCGACCCTCGACCTCACCTTTCGCGTAGCTCGCGCACCAAGTCCTTGTGGTGGTACATGAGGTCGTCGGCGCGCCGCAGGAGCGAATCGGCGTTCTCGCCGTCTTCGGGGTAGGAGGCGGTCCCGAAGCTCGTGGTCATGCGCATGCCGCCGACCTCCACCTGTGCGATCGCGTCGGCGTAGCGCTGCGCGCCCGCGCCGGCGCCGTCGGGGCCGACCTCCGGGAGGATGACGGCGAACTCGTCGCCCCCCCACCGGAAGAGCCCGTCGAACGGCCGACGTTCGCGCCGCATCGCGTCGGCGACGAGCAGCAGCGCCCGGTCGCCGGCCTGGTGGCCGAGGCGATCGTTGACGTCCTTGAAGCCGTTCAGGTCGAGCATCACCACGCTCACGCGATGTGCGTGCCGATCCGCGCGCGCGAGCTCGCTCTGCAGGCGCTGGTTGAAGCCCTCGCGGTTGCCGAGCTTGGTCACCGGATCGGTCACCGCGCTCCGTTCGAGTGCCCGACGGTAGACGGCCTGGCGGATGATGACCCCCGCCTGCTGGGCGAACGCCTCGGCGAGCCGGAGGCTGCTCGGGCCGAAGGCGTCGGTGCTGCTCAGGCTATCGACGTTCAGGATGCCCACGACCTCGGAGCCGTCGGTGACCGGGACGCAGAGGTTGGCGCGAATGTCGGCGACGCGCCCGCCCACGCTCAAGGCGTGCCGCTGCTGCGGATCGTCGCTGCCGGTCGAGAGGCTCACCATCGCGATCTCCGCCCCTCGTAGCACGCGCGGCGTGCCCTGCTCGAAGGCGCGCACACCGAGGCCGTGCCAGGCGACCTGGGCCCCGTGCGAGAGCGGTGGCATCGCCGCCAGCATGTCGAGGTCGTGGCCGACACTGGCGACGAAGCGATACCCGTCGTCCTTCCGGATCATGATGCTCGCCGCGTCGGCTCCCGGTATCACGCGCACGGCCGCCTCGGTGACGTCGGCGTAGAGGTGCTCGGGATCCTCTGCCTGCGTCAGGCGCCGCGCGATGGCGAGGAGCTCGTGAAGCTGCTGGGTGAGTCGGACGCGCTCGAACACGCCCCCGAGGGCGCGGGTGGCGTTCGCGAGCAGCGCTCGCTCCTCGTGCGTCCACGGTCGCGGCGACGAGAAGGAGCAGGGCAGCAGCACGATCATCGGTTGGCCGGCGCCGTCCATCAGCGGCGCGAAGGCGATCGCGCGCAATCCCGTCGCGCGGAAGCGCGCATCGCGGCCGGCGACCCCGTAGTCCTCGACGAAGAGTGTCTCGCGACGTTCCCACGCCTCGGCGATGTATCCCGAGTCGGTCGGCAGACCGTCGGCGAGGGCCGTGACGATCGCGGCCGGCACGACCCCGCGCCGCGCGACGGAGCGGAAGCGGTCGTTCTGCAGCGTCACGGCGAGACCGGCGTCGAGGTCCAGCGCATCGATCAGCGTCGCAAGGGCGGTGAGCGCCGCATCCTCCAGCGCCTCGACCGGCTGCAAGCGCGTCTGCAGGCGAGCCACGAGCTCCCACTCGCGCTGCTGTGCGCGCAACGAGGTCACCGTCCCGAGCCACTGCAGCCGGTCTTCGACGAGGCGGGCGAATGCCTGCAGCGTGTCGTGGTCGGTGGGATCGAAGGGATCGGTGGCGTCGCGCTCGAATTCCAGCACCGCCACAAGTGTGGCGTTCACGACGATCGGAAACCCCGCCAGGCTGCGTCCTCGGGTGCTGTCGTCCGGCCGCCGTGGTCCACGGCGACTACGTCCGTACGTGCGCGAGAGGACGTGGGCTGCGGGCGCGACCCGGAGCGCCGTGGAGGTCGTCGGCCGGTCGGCGGCGAGTTCGGCGGAGCGACCGTCGCGCGCCACCATCGGCCGAAGGCCGTCCGTTCCGGCGACGAGCACCGTGGCCGTGCGCACGCGCATGAGTCGATGGGCGAGCTCGGGGAGTATGCCGAGCACGGCCCGCGGGTCGTCGATGGCCTCGAGCTCGCGCGCCGACTCGATCAGCAGACGCGCGCGCTCGGCACTGCGGAGCTCAGAAGCCGCGCTGCGCCGCCACAACACGATCACTCTCGCCCCCGCCGCCCACGTGCCGAGCAGGAGTGCCAGCAGCCCCCAGGTGACCGTGTCTGCGCTCCAGATGCCGACGCCCTCCATCACGCCCACATAATAGGGTTGCGCGCGTGAGAGATAGCTCGCTCTCGTCGGGCGGCACGCCCGACGCGCGCTAGACTGGCCACCGTGGCGAAGCGGACGACGATACCAGCGAAGGGGGGGCGCAGGCGTGCCAAGGGGTCAGCGTCCTCGCGAGCCTTCGACCTCGAGGCCGTCGGTCTCGTGCTCCTCGCCGCCGGACTCGCCCTCCTCGGCCTGCTCGTCCCGCTGGTCCCTTCGGGCGAACTCGGCGTGCAGGTCCGCGGCGCCCTCATGGGCCCCGTGGGCGTCGGCGCCTGGGCGCTACCGTGGCCGTTCGTGGTCCTCGGGGCGCTCTTCCTCATCCGTCGCAATCCCAAAGCGTGGCCGCGTGTCCTCGCGGGCTACGCGCTCGGAGCCGCGGGCCTCTGGGGTTTCGCCATGCTCGCCGCTCCCGCCGCCACGGGCGCGTGGGGAACCGCGCTCCGCGCGTCACTCACCGGGGCGGCGGGTGCGCTCGCGGCGGTGCCCGCGTTCGTGCTGCTCACGTTGGGAATCGAGCTGGTGTTCGCGCTACGGCCGACGCGCATCATACGGGGCATCCTGCACGCACTCGTGCGCGGGGTGCGCGCGGTTTGGTCGGGACTGATGGCCTGGCGACGGCGCGCGCGCACGCGGGCGGCCTTCCTCGCCGACGTGGCGCAGGTGCGGCACGACCTCACCGAGCTCGACCGCGACCTCGCGGCGCTCGAGGGGCTCTATGCCGTGAGCAACGAGCTCACCCGTTGGCGGGGGAGTGTCAGGGAGACGCTCAAACGCCTCGGGCGTGCGGACGACGCTGCTCTGCACGACGCCCGCGCCGACGCGACCGCGTGGGGGAGCGCCGTGCGCGACTTCGCGCGCGACCGCGCAGCCGAGATGGCGGTGCGGTTCCGCGACGAAGGGGCGCGGCCGGTACCCCTCGACTTCGACGGCGACGGGGCCGGGAGCGGCGTGCGCGCCGATGCCTTCGAGACCTGGGTCCGCTCACTCAAGGCCTCCCTCGACGACACCGTCGACGCCCCCGTCGCCAGCGGGCGGGCGCTCGACCGCCTCCGGAGCGCGCTGATGCTCGACCTCACCGCGCTCGCCGACCGGCACCGCCGCCTGACGCGAGAACGCGACCTCTCGGAGCGCGGCCTGGAGCGCATGACACCGCGAGAGCTCGCCAAGGCCTCGGCCGGGCACGCGACGCGGCAGAGCGCCTACCGCGCCGTCGAAGGGTCGGCCCAGACGTTGACCGCATCCGTCGCGGTGCTCGACGACTGGCGCGCCCACGTCGACGCCGTCGTTCGCGCGGTCGCCGACCACCCCGAAGCCCAGGAGATCGCGGATTACGACCGGACCCTCGCAGAGACGCTGCGCGAGCGCGGGCGCGACGAGCTCGACGCCCTCGATGGTTGGTCGGAGGCGCTCGAGGCAGTCGTGGCGCGGGCACGCGAGGACGAGGTGCTGCGTGCGCGTCGACGCGCGGAGGCCGCCGCTGCCGCGCAGGCAGCCGCACTCGCTGCCGAGCTCGAGGCCGCCCACGTGGCCGGGGCGTTCGACGACGAGGATGCCGAGGCGGTCGCAGCGGCGAGCCTCGACGAGGCCCTCCTCGACGAGGAGCACGTGCACGTGGGCGAGCGGGTGGCGTGGGTCACGGACGACGATTCGCATGCGCCCCATCGGGACCGTGAGCGGGCCCGTGAGCGGCCCCATGGGCCGGGTGCCCCTGTGCGCCCAGCGCACGTCGGGGGCGACGATCCGCCATGGGCGGTCGAGCGGCCGCCGGCGACGCGCGAGCACGGCACGGCGACCGCCGTCCGGGTCCGGGCGCCGGACGGTGACGAGGGGGGGCGCGAGGCCGTCGGCGGCATTCCGATCGAGCGTCCGGCCTCCGATCTCCTCGATCCCCCAGAGGTCAGCCGCGACGACCCAGGGCTGCTCGCGCGCGAGGTGCGCGAGCGCGTCGCCAAGATCGACGCCACGTTGAACAACTTCAAGCTCTCGGGTCGCGTGGTGGCGTCGGTGCGGGGTCCGTCCGTCACGCGCTTCGAGGTCGAGCCGGCGCCGGGCGAGAAGATCAGCCGCTTCGCCAACCTCTCCGACGACCTCGCCCTCGCGATGGCGGTCGGCTCCGTCCGAATCGAGGCTCCCATCCCGGGCAAGAGCGTGATCGGACTCGAGGTCCCCAACGCCAACCGCGATCTGATCCGCTTCCGTGAAGCGGTCGAGTCGCCCTCGTACCGCCGCTCGAAATCGCGCCTCCCGCTCATCCTCGGCCGTTCGATCGATGGCGAGATGATGGTCGGCGATCTCGCGCGCATGCCCCACCTGCTGATCGCCGGCTCGACGGGCTCGGGCAAGTCGGTGGCGGTGAACACGCTCATCGGGTCGCTCCTCTACCGCTTCCTCCCCACCGAGATGCGGTTCCTCATGATCGACCCGAAGATGGTGGAGCTCACGCCCTTCGACGGCATCCCGCACCTCATCCGTCCGGTGGTGACCAATCCGAGCGACGCCGCCGGCGTGCTGCTCGGCACCGTCTCGCACATGGAGCGGCGTTACAAGATGATGTCGAAGATCGGGGCGAAGAACCTCGACCAGTACAATGCCAAGGCACGCAACCTCGACCTGCCGGAGCTGCCCTTCATCGTCATCGTGATCGACGAGCTCGCCGACCTGATGATCACCAGCCCGAAGGAGGTCGAGAGCGCGATCATGCGTCTCGCGCAGATGGCGCGCGCCACCGGGATGCACCTGATCCTCGCCACGCAGCGCCCGTCGGTCGACATCCTCACCAGCCTGATCAAGGTGAACGTCCCCGCGCGCCTCGCGTTCGCCGTCTCGAGCGGATTCGACTCCCGGACCATCCTCGACACCATGGGGGCCGAGCGCCTGATCGGCCTCGGAGACGCACTCTTCTACCAGCCCGGCCTGGTGAAGCCGGTGCGCATCCAAGGTCCGTTCGTGAGCGAGTCGGAGATCGGCGCCCTGGCGAGCTTCCTGCGTCGACAGTTCTTCGAGGACGAGTTCGTGGAGGCGTACGGGTCGGATTTCGAGCCGGTCTCGAGCGACGACAGCGACGCCAGCGGCTACGTCGACTGGAACGACGACAAGTTGCGCGTGGCGGCGGAGATGGTGATCAACGAGGGTCAGGCGTCGGTGTCGCGGCTCCAGCGCCGACTACAGGTGGGGCATGCGCGCGCCGGCAAGCTGATGGACTCGCTCGAGTCGCTCGGCGTGGTGGGGCCGCACACGGGATCGAAACCGCGCGAGGTGCTGATCGCCTTCGAGGAGCTGCCGAACGTCTTCGGTAAGTAGGCGAGCGGCTCGCGACGAGCGCCGCTGCGCGCCGACCCCGGACGCTGCGGGAGGCCGCACGGATAGACTAGGGCGTGAGGTTGGCGCTCTTCTACTTCGTCCTGGTCGTGACCCAGGGATTCCTGTCGACCATCATGGCGCCGCTTCCGGCCCCCGATCTCTTCCTCATCGGCGTGTTGATCCTCCTGTACCGCGTGCCGGGCTGGCAGCTCGTGCTCTTCGGCTACGGCGCCGGGCTCCTCCAAGACGTGATCGGACACGGTGCGCTCGGCGTGCATGCCCTCGGTCTCGCCGGCGCGGCGCTCGTCGCCACCACCGTGCGTTCACAGCTGTCGCAGTCGGGCTTCCTCGAGCGCTCGCTCGCGGTGGTCGCTGCCGTGGTGGGGAAGTGGGTGGTCGTGTCGGTGCTCCTGATCTGGCTCGCCGGTGGGACCTCGAGCCTCGGCTCGGTGGCTCCCGTAGCGGCGGTCGACGTCGCGTTCACGGTGGTGGCGGCGACCGTCTTGCTTCCCTGGGGTTACGCGCTGCTCGCTCGCACGGCGATGCTCCAACGGCGTGAGCTCCTGTGAGGCGCGGTCGCGCTCGAGGTGAGGCCGGTGGGCGCCGTGCGACCGACCCGAAACGGAGTACGGAACGCCGTCGCCCCTTCGTCGGCAAGCACGCGCCGAAGGAGGTCGTTCCCGGGATGCGCAAACCCGAACACGACCCCACCGAGCAGATCCTGCCGCGCGTTCGCGTGGTGCTCGCGCTGTTGCTCTCGATCATGGTCATCTTCACCGGCCGGCTCATGTACCTGCAGATCGCGCAGGCCGAGGAGCTCAAGGAGCGCAGCGAGCAGAACGTGATGCAGGAGCGGCGGATCACGCCGTTGCGCGGACGCATCCTGGCGCGCGACGGCACGGTGCTCGCCGACAACCGCGTCGCCTACGATCTCATGTACTGGGGCGGCGAGATCGACGGCTGGGACCGGCTGCAGGCATTCCTGCAACTCGATGCCGAGCCGAGAGCGCCCGATGCGACCCGGCCCGAGGAGCGGCTCAACGGCGCGGTGCTCGCCTGGAACATCCCCGACGAGCTGGTGCCGGCCGTCGAAGAGCGCATCGCTGGGCTGGCGAACCTCTACCTCCGCGAGCGCATCGAACGGACCTACCCCACCAATCTCGCCGCGCAGGTGATCGGCTACACCTCCCAGGCCGACCCGGCGCGGAACCCGGGCTACGGCGTGGAGGACCTCGCCGGGGTGATGGGGATCGAGGCGACGTGGGAGGCGGATCTCTTCGGCGCCGCCGGCACGCAACTCGTGCACGTCGACCACCGCGGCGCCCCGCTGCGCTCGCAGGTGATCGAGAGCGCGACCCCCGGCAACGACGTGATGCTCACGATCGATCCATCGCTGCAACGACTCGCCGAGGACGTGCTCCATACCGCGCTCGATTACGTCAACACCGACCGACGTCGCGTGGGGCTCCCCACCGAGAGCGTGGTGCACGGCGCCATCGTCGCCTACGACCCGCGAACCGGCGAGGTGCTGGCGATGGCGTCGTCGCCGACGTTCGACCAGAACGTATTCTCGAAGCGCCCGATCGATCCCGATGCGGTGGGGGCGTACCTCACCGACGGCACGCACAAGCCGCTGCAGAACCGCGCCGTCGAAGCCTACGCCCCGGCGTCGACCTTCAAGCTCGTCACCTCCCTCGCGCTGCTCGACGGCGGCTGGATCTCACCGTCGTCGCGCTTTCCGTGCACCGCCACGTATCGGCTCGGCGGCATCACGTTCCACAACTGGGCGACCTACGACAAGGGGATGTACGACGTCCGAAACGCCATCGCCGACTCGTGCAACACCTTCTTCTGGCACGCAGTCACCTCGACACCCAACGCGACGCGCGGCTGGGGTCCCTTCATGGAGCAGGAGGTGGCGCTCGCGCGCGCGCTCGGGTTCGGGGCGCCGGTCGGCGTCGGCCTGCAGGAGGAGCGCTCGGGACGCATCCCCGACGAGGCGTGGGTGCGTGCCCAACCGCAATACGAACACGGTTGGCTCCCCGGCTTCACCATGAACTCCGTGATCGGGCAGGGAGACGTGCTCGCGACGCCCACCCAGATCGTGCAGCTCATCGGGACGCTCGCGCTCGACGGCCACCAGGTGCAGCCGCACCTCGTCCGCCAGATCGGCGAGCACCCGACCTACGTCGATACCGTCTCGGTCTCGGGGCAGAATTGGCGCACGCTCAAGGAGGGCATGCGAATGATGTTCACCGATTACCCGTCACGCTCGGTGCTGGGGCCCGGCGTCTTCCCGGTCGACGTGGCAGGGAAGACCGGTACCGCGCAGACGCCGCGCGGCCCCGACTACACGCATGCCTGGTTCATGGGCTACGGTCCGGTCGCCGATCCCGAGATCGCACTGGCCGTCTTCATCGAGTACGGAGGGTCGAGCTCGCGCGTGTCGGTGCCGATCGCCCGCGACTTCTTCGCCGGCTACTTCGCCCCGCCGAGCGTCGAGGCGACGCGATGAAGGCGCGCGGCACGCGCGGCGGCATCCTGCTCTCCCTCACGGCCGACGACACCGTCGAGACGATCGCGGCGACGCTCGAGCCCCAGCGCGAACTCCTCGCCGGCAGGGTGATCGTAGAGATCGCCGAGAAGGTCGCCTTTCCGGTGCTCGCGGCGATCGACGCGGCCGTCCGCGACGCCGGCGGTGAGCTCACCGACGTGCGGCCACCGTCGTCGGTCATGGCGCTGCGCGGCGAGACCGTCATCGTGGCCCGCACCATCCGCGGCGGTGGCCGCATCGACTCGACGGGCTCGATCGTGGTCCTCGGCGACGTCAATGCCGGCGCCGAGCTCGTCGCGAACGACGACGTGATCGTGACGGGGGTGCTGCGCGGTCTGCCGCACGCGGGGGCGGCCGGGAACGAGAAGGCCGTCATCTACGCCGAGCGGATCTTGTCGCCCCAGCTGAGGATCGCGGGGGAGCTGGCGCAATCTGGCGGTCGGGGCGTAGACGGCGCTCCCGACCGGAAGGGGCCCGAGGTCGCGCTCCTGCGCGAGGGTCAGATCGTGGTGCGACCCTGGGGGTCGTGACCAGCGCGATCCTCGACCTCGACACCGATCCCGCTCTCGCTCGCGAGGGCGCGCGCCCTCGCGAGCGACCAGGCTCCGGCGACCGGCTCGCCCACCGCGCGTCGCACCACCGTACGGAGGCTCGCGGTCAGTGCCGCGCCGATCGGCTCCTCCAGCGCCGTCGCGACCCCACCCGCCAGCGCGATCGCGTTCGGTGGCCGACCGCCCGTGCGTTCGAGCGCCGTTGCCACCGTGGCCACCAGCTCCGCGAGGTAGGCGACGGCGCCGTCGCGGAGAGAACGGGCGGTGGGGTCGGCTGCGGCGTGCTCGAGCACGAGCGGCGCCAGCGCCGCGAACTCGGCCGGCGTCGCCGTGCGCGCGCGCCCCACGAGGGCGTCGACGCCCGCTCCCCACGTTCCCTGCACGGCGCGCGCGAGGGCTCCATCGGGGTCGCGACCGTCGCAGGCGCGCAGCGCAGCGCGCACCGCCTCGATCCCGAGCCAGGCGCCGCTCCCCTCGTCGCCCACGCGCGAGCCCCAGCCGCCGACACGCACGCGCACCGCGCCAGTGACGCCGACCGCGACGCTGCCGGTGCCCGCGACGAGCAGCACGCGGACAGTGGGCGGCGCCTCGTCGTACGCGGAGGGGGCGTCGGTGGCCGGCAGCGCTCCCTCGAGCGCGATCCAGGGATCGCCGACGAGCTCCAGGCGGTCTGCCGCGAGTCCGCCAGCCACGAGCGCCGTGGTCATGGCTCGCCGCTCGGCGTCGCGATCGACGCCGGCGAGACCGATCGTGACGAAGGCCCGGGAAAGCCCATCGGCAGGACCCGCGCCTTGCCTCCAGGCGTCATCGAGCAAGGCCAGCAGCGACGCCGCCGCGGCCTCGACCCCGACCGCGTAGGGGTTGCAGGAGCGCTCGACCGTCGCGGTGCCGGCCGGCCGTGACGCTCCGGCGTGCGAGGTCGGCGCCGCCCAGGCGCGGCCGCGTGTGCCGCCGCCGTCGACGCCCACCGCCCAGACCCCGCTTGCGTCCGGCGGCTCCGCCGGGCTGCGCTGCGCCGCATCGGGCGAGGGGTCGGGCGGCAGGGCGGGAGTCACTCGGAAGTCACTCGGGCAGCGCCTCGAGCGCGACGGGTGGGCGACCGACCGTGGGAGCGCCCAAGAGCGCCGCCACCGCGGCTCGTGCGGAGGCGGCACGAAAGCCGAACGTCACGAGTGCGGGGCGCGGGAGCAGTGCCACGTTGGCCGGGTTCCAGAGCGTGATGTGCACGCTCGGGACGCCCGCATCCCGTGCACGGGCGACGGCTCGACGCGCCCCCTCGACGTCGCGCTCGGTCAGCGGTTTCGGCGCGGCGGTGCTCACCAGGAGCGCCTGCGCGCCCGCGAGCGCCGCGTCGAGGTCGGGATCGCGATCGAGGTGGCGCACGGGGATGCCGGCCTCGTCGAGCGCCGCCTCGAGTGCCGCCGTCGGTCGGACACCGGTCTCGCTCGCCGTGCCGGCGGTGACGACGGCGCTCACGAGCACCACCGGCTTCCCCGGAACGAGTCGCGGCAGGGTACCGAGCGTGACGAGGGCGCGCCGCGCCGCTTCGTCGACGAGGCCGAGGTCGGCGCTCGTGCTCTCGAGCGGACCGTGAGCGCCGTTGGGATAGTCGTGCAGCAAACGTGCCACACGCGCCTCCGCGGTCGCGACGCGCTCGGCCCCGAGCCTGCCGTCTGAGCGCGCCCGTTCGACTTCGTGCACCACGCGCAGATGCTCTTCGAGGGTGCCGCACGAGAGCGGGACGTCGGCGCCGGCGGCGAGCGCGAGCACCGCCGCCTGCGGCGCCGACCAGCGGTCCGCGATCGCTCGCATGTTCAGGGCGTCGGTGAACACGACGCCGTCGAAGCCCAGCGCGTCTCGCAGCGCGCCCTCGAGCGTGGCGCGCGAGAGCGTCGACGGCCACTCGGGATCGAGCGCCGGAACGAGCAGGTGAGCGGTCATCACGGCGGCGGCCCCCGCCTCGATGCCGGCGCGGAAGGGCGCCCACTCCAGCCGCTCGAGGCGCTCGCGCGAGGCGTCGAGGCGCGGCAGGTCGAGGTGAGAATCGACGGCGACGTCGCCGTGCCCGGGGAAGTGCTTGAGCGTGGCAGCGACGCCCGCCCCCTGCAGGCCGCGCACGAAGGCCGCCACGTGCCGCGCGACGCGCTCGGGATCGGCGCCGAACGAGCGGTCGCCGATCACGGGGTTGGCCGCGTCGATCTGCACGTCGGCGACGGGCGCGAAATCGACCGTGCAACCGATCGCGCGTAGCCCGCGAGCCGTGACCGCGCCGAGCGCCTCGGAGAGCAGCTCGTCGTCGGCGGCGCCGAGCGCCATCGCGCTCGGGGGCGACGGCAGGGCAGCGAGCCGGACCACGCCGCCGCCCTCCTGGTCGATGCTCACGAGCACCTCGCGACCGGCCGCGTCGCGCAGATCGGCGATGAGATCGCGGCCGCGTTCCGGGTCGACGAGATTGCGCGAGAAGAGGCAGACGCCGGCGATGGGCTCGCTCGCGAGCGCAGCGCGCTCGTCGTTCGTGAGCGCGGGGCCTTCGAGGTCGATCACGACGACTGGCATGGGGCCTCCTGCGAGTCAGCGGCTCTTCACGTCGAGGGCGTCGCGAAGTGCGTCGCCCACGAAGTTGAAGGCGAGCACGGAGAGCACGATGAGGGCGCCGGGCGCCAGCAGCCACGGGTAGAGCGAGAGCGCTTCGAACGATTGCGCGTCGGCGAGCAGGAGCCCCCACGAGGTCATCGGCTCCTTGATGCCGAGCCCCAGGAACGATAGCGCGCTCTCGCCCAGGATGTACGCCGGCAGCGCCAACGTGGCGGCGATCACCAGGTAGGAGGTGATGTTCGGCAACACGTGGCGGAGCACCACGCGCATGTCGCGCGCGCCCAGCGCCTGCGCCGCCTGGACGTACTCCACCTCGCGCGTCGCCAGCACCTGCCCGCGCACCACGCGCGCGAGCCCGGCCCAGCCGATGAGCGCGAGCACCGCCACGATCCCGAGGTAGACCCATGTGGACGGCCAGTTGGCCGGGATGATCGTCGCGAGCGCGAGCAGGAGCGGGAGCCGTGGGAACGAGAGGAGCACCTCCAGCATGCGCTGGATGGCGCCGTCGACCCAGCCGCCGTAGTAGCCCGATATCCCGCCCACCACGATGCCGATCGAGAAGCTGATGAGGATGCCGATGAGCCCCACCGTGAGCGAGACCTGCGACCCGACGAGCGTCCGCGACAGGAGGTCGCGACCGAACCGGTCGGTGCCGAGCAGGAAAGCACGCCCTTCGGCGACGCCGAAGAGGTGCACGTCGGTGGGGAAGAGGCCGAAGAGGCGGTAGCGGTCGCCGCGAACGATGAGGCGGATCGGTTCGGGCGCATCGGTGCGCGGTTCGTAAAGGCGGCGGAAGGTGACGGGGTCACGCGTCGCCTCGAGGGGGTAGATGAAGGGGCGGACGAGCCGCCCTTCGTGGAAAACGTGGATCCCCTGCGGCGGCCGGTGCACGTCGCCGCGGTGCTGGACGGTGATGCCGTAGGGCGCAAGGAAGGGCGCGAAGAGTGCGATCAGGTAGAGCGCGATCAGGATCGCGCCGCCCGCCAGCCCCACGCGGTTGGCAGCGAAGCGGCGCCAGGCCTTGCGCGGAGCGGGCGTGGGGGCGCCGTCGGGGGCGAACTCCTGCGCGCGGAGGGTCGATGCGTCAGCCATAGCGGATCCGCGGGTCGACCCAGGCCAGCGCGAGGTCGGCGAGCAGGTTGCCGATCATGAGCAGGAGGCTGGCGAAGAGGAGCAGCGTCATGGCGACGTACTGATCCTTCGCGAGCAGCGACGAATAGAGCAGCGGGCCGATGGTCGGGAGGTTGAGGACGATCGAAGCGATGATCGTGCCGTTGATCAGCTCGGGGAGTTGCAGGCCGGCCATGGAGACGAGCGGATTGATGGCGGTTCGCACCGCGTGTCGCATGGTCACGCGGTGCTCCGAGACACCCTTCGCGCGCGCGGTACGCACATAGTCGGCGTCGAGCACGTCGAGGAGGTTGGCGCGCATCTGGCGCATGATCGTCGCCACGCCCCCCGTGCCGATCGCCAGGATGGGGATCCAGAGGTGGTCGAGCATGTCGACGAACTTTGCCCAGGTCCAGCTCTCGCCGATGAAGCGGGGACTGAAGAGCCCGCCGACGTTGGTGCCGCCGTACGCGAGCACCATCGCGACGAGCAGCAGCGCCACGAGGAAGTCGGGAACGGCGAGCCCGACGTACCCCACGAACGACGCGACCGCGTCGGTGAAGCCGTTGCGCTTCAACGCCGTGTAGATACCGAGCGGCACCGCCACGATCCAGGCGAACAGGAGCGTGACGAGTGCGATCACCACGGTCCAGGCGAGGCGCTCCCCGATCATGCTGGCGACCGGGCGGTTGGCGAAGAACGAGAAGCCGAAGTCGCCGCGCGTGACGATGCCCCAGATCCAGCGACCGTACTGCTCGACTGGAGAGCGATCGAGGCCGAGCTGGGCGTTGATGCGCGCCACCGCTTCGCGCGAGAAGCGTGGGTCCTCGAGGTAGCGGTCGGTGAACGACCCCGGCTGCAGTTGAATGACGGCGAAGCAGATCGCCGATACCAGGAGCAGCGTCGGGATGAACGTGAGCAGGCGACGCGTCAGGAAGACGAGCACGGTAGCCCTTCGCTCGAACTCACTCGGATGGTGGGTGAATGAGTCGTTGGCAAGATAGGTGCGGTGGGGGCGGAGGCGACGCCGCATCGGGCGCCGCCTCCGCGTGGGTCAGCGTCGGAAGTAGAGCGGGACGGGGTTGTACCCCGGGATCACGCCCAGGCTGTAGACGAAGTTGCCGATGTGGTCGTAGACCGCGGCCACGTTGGCGGGCTTGGCGATCATGATCACGGGGACGTTCTCGGCGTTGAGGCGCTGCCACTCGCGATAGAGCTCCGCGCGGTCGTCGGCGTCGGTCTCGACGGAGCCGCGATCGAAGATCTCGTAGATGCGGCGCTCCCAGTCCGCCATGGCGTCGAAGTTCGGCGCCTCCCCGGTGTCGGCGGGCTGCGTCGAGCGGTGCCAGTAGTACAGCGAGCCGCCGGGCTGCCAGATCGGCTTGCGCAGCTCGGGGTCGGGCTGGTTCCCGAGTGCGACGACGATGGCCTCGTAATCACCCGAGAGTCCGGTGCCCAGGAGCTGGCTCGCCTGGATGCCCTGCAAGTTCACCCGGACACCGATCTCCGCGAAATCGTTCTGGAGGATGGTGGCGATGTCGGTGAAGGCGGGCGAGTCGTTGCCGTAGGTGAGCGTGAACTCGAGCGCCCTACCCGCGGAGATGTTGCGCACGCCGTCGCCGTCGGTGTCGGTGAGGCCGAGCTCGTCGAGCGCGGTCGCGGCGGCCGCGAGGTCGTACTCGCCCATGAGGCCGGTGGTGTCTTCGTAGAAGGCGGCGTTCGCTGGTGCGGTCGGCGTCCCCGGGATCTCGGCGAGACCGTTGTAGACGTCGTCGATGACCCGCATGCGATCGACTGCGAGCTCCATCGCGCGGCGGAACTCGACGTTCGAGAAGAGCTCGGCGAGCTCCGCATCGGCGGCGTCGAAGTTGAAGGCGAGGTGGGGGGGCGAGCCGAAGAGGGCGGGCGACTGCACGACGTCGAAGTCGGCGCCGGCGAGCGAGCGCGTCATGAAGTCGGGGAACTGCGCTCCGCTGATGTTGAGCTGGTCGAGGTTGCCGGCGAGGAACTGCGCGACCTGCGCGTCGGTGCCGGGGACGATCAGGTAGTCGAGGCGCTCCAGGTAGGGGAGGGGCGTGCCCGCTTCGTCGACCTTCCAGTAATCCGGGTTGCGCTCGAGGCGCACGAGCTGCCCGGGCGTGTAGGAGGTCAGGCGGAAGGGACCGGTGCCGACCACGAGTGACGGATCGACGTCGGTGGGCCAGGCGTTGTTGATGTCGGCCGGCGCGGCGCCGCCCTCGACGGAGAACGGCAGCAGCACGTGCTTGGGCATGATGAAGAAGCGCTGCTGCAGCAAGAAGGCCGGTGCGGCGGCCGGGAGCGTCATCCGGACCGTCATGTCGTCGACGGCCTCGAAGGTCACGGGGCGCGACTCGCCGTCGACCGTGAACGTGAACTGCGCGGCGTCACCGGCGCGCGCCTCGGGGTTGGTGATGATCTGCTCGTAGGTGAAGATCACGTCGTCGGCGGTGAAGTCGGTGCCGTCGTGCCAGGTCACGCCTTCGCGCAGGTGGAAGGTGTAGACCGTGCCATCGTCGGAGATCTCCCACGACTCGGCGAGGCCCGGAACGAGCTCGTAGTTCTCGAGATCGAACTCGACGAGGGAATCGAACATCTGCTGTGACAGCGTCTGGCTCACGGTGCTGATCTCGCCGTAGTAGAAGAAGCGCGGTGGCGAGTCGCCCAGCACCATGGTCATGGCGCCGCCGCTCTGGCCGCTCTCGATGTCGAGTCCAGGGTAGGAGACGGTCTTCGGTTGCGCGAACGCCGCGCTGCCGAACACCAGGGCTCCCACCACCAGTACGGCGATCGTGCGAGCCAGTCCCTGACGTAGGGTCGTCTGCATGAAGTACCTCCCATTCGTACGTTGATCTGCCCGCGTAGTCTACACCATTGGTCTAGGAGTGGTATATCCTGGTCACCAGTCGCAGGCCGGCCATCCCCTCCCGGGCGCCGCGCCGCCGGGAACGCGAGGGAAACCATGGCGTCCTCCGATGCCACGAAGCGCGTCACGATCGACCAGAAGGTCGTCGAGGTCGCCGTGCGCCTCGCGAACGCGAGCGCCGCCGCGCACGTCGATCTCGCCGTCGACAAGGAGTTGCCGACGCCCGCCTACCTGCAGCTTCGCGACAAGCTCCGCGGCGCCATCGACTCCGGAGCCTGGCCGGTGGGGCATGCGCTCCCCTCGGAACGTGACCTCGCTCTCTCCCTCGCCCTCTCGCGCATGACGGTCCGGCGCGCGTTCGAGGTGCTCGTCGACGACGGTTTCGTGGAGCAACGTCAGGGCTCGGGTACCTACGTCCGCTCGCGCCGACTGGAGCAGACGATCGACCGGGTCATCGGCTTCACGGACGAGGCGCGCCTGCTCGGTTTCAGGCCCGGAAGCCGCACCCTCGAGGTCGCCGGGGTGGAGGCGGAGGGCGTGGTCGCCGCCGCGCTCCGCTGCGACGCTGGCAGTGTCGTGCTCCGTGTGGTGCGCATCCGAACGGCCGACGACCTACCGCTGGCGCTCCAAGTCGCCTACCTCCGGCCGCAGATGACCACGCTCACGGCCGAGGCGCTCGCACGCTTCGGCAGCCTCTACCGGGCCGTGGCCGCGATGTACGGGGTCACCGCGGCGCGTGCGCGCCAGACGATCGGCGCCCGGCTGCCGACGCCCGAGGAACGCTCGCTCCTCGACGTGCCCGCCGGACTCCCCGTGCTCGCGCTCGAGCGCACCACCTTCGACGAGCGCGACGTCCCCTTCGAGTACGTTCGCTCCGCCTACCGCGGCGACCGCTACTCACTGGCGCTCGATCTCCGCTCACCCGACGGGGGATGAGCACGCACTCCGCGGCGCCCTCCGCCCCGGCGGGCGCCCTCCGTACCCTCGGCCCCGACGACGCATCGGCTGTCGCCGACCTCTGGAACGCCACCTTCGGCGACACGCACCCGCTGCGCGCCAAGGCCTTCGCGACCTGGTGGGGCTCCGAGCACACCGACGCCGACCTCACCTTCGGCCTCTCCCGTGGTGGGCGGCTCGTGGGCGCACTGCTCGCACGGGCGCCGCGTCGAGCGTGGTCGACGCCCGGCGTCGGACACGTATCGCTCCTCGCCGTCGCCCCCGAGGCACAGGGCGCGGGCGTGGGCGCCGAACTCTGGCGCGCCGGCGTGACGGCGTTGCGCGAGCGCGGCGTGCGCGTCGTACGGCTCGGCGCCGATCCCGGCCATCTCCTTCCGGGCGTGCCGGTGCTCGCCCCCGCTGCGGCGTGGCGGTTCTTCCGTGCGCGCGGTCTGACCTTCGGCCCGGTCGAGTGCGACCTCCACCTCGACCTGCGTCCCGGCCCGCCGACGACCCCGTGCGACGCGCGCCTCTTCGACGATGATCCGGAAGCGGTGGTCGCATTCGTCGCGCACGCCTTCCCCGGCCGCTGGGCCGAGGAGGTTGCCGCCTTCGCGGCGCACGGCTGCACGCTCCTAGGGCTCGAGCGCGCCGGGGCGGTGGTCGCCTTCGCCGCGGCGTTCGGCCCCGACGACGCCATCTCTGGCCCGAGCCTGACGTGGTCGGCCGCCCTGGCGGGGCGCCCGGCGGGACTCGGTCCGCTCGGCGTGGAGGTCACGCAGCGAGGGCTCGGGCTCGGTCTCGGCATCGTGGCGGCGGGTGCGCGCTGGCATCACGCCCGCGGCGCCGAGGACCTCCTCATCGACTGGACCACGCTGGCGCCCTTCTACGGTCGGCTCGGCGCGCGCGTCTGGCGGGCCTATCAACGCTCCGAGGGTGTGGTCGACGCGGCGGAGCTGGCGAATCCCTGACGTAGACTCCACTGCGTGATCCCTCTCGGCACCCGCAGCGCACCGACGTACCGCGCCGACATCGAGGGGCTCCGGGGCATCGCAATCCTGCTCGTCGTCGCCTATCACGCGTCCGTTCCGGGCTTCACGGGCGGCTACGTGGGCGTCGACGTATTCTTCGTCCTCTCCGGCTACCTGATCACGGGACTCCTCGCCAGGGAGATCGAGGCGTCCGGTACCGTCCGGTTGCTGGAGTTCTATGGCCGCCGCGCACGGCGGCTGCTACCGGCCTCCGCGCTCGTGCTCGCGCTCACGATGCTCGTCGGGTACCTCGTCCTCGCTCCGGTCGAGCAACGGTCGATGACCGCAGCTGCCGTGGCGTCGGCTGCGTACCTCAGCAACGCCTACTTCGCCGTCATGGCGACGGACTACCTCGGTGCTGGATCGAGCACCAACCCGTTCCTGCACATGTGGTCGCTGGCGGTCGAGGAGCAGTTCTATCTCGTGTGGCCGCTCATGCTCCTGCTCGCCGTCTCGACAGCACGACTCTGCCGGCGGCCTGCTCGCTACGGTCTCCTGTGGCTCGTGGTCGTCGTCATCGTCGCCTCGCTCGGAGTCTCCATCTGGCTCACGGAGTACCGCCAGCCATGGGCGTTCTTCCTGCCGCCGACTCGCGCTTGGGAATTCGCGGTCGGCGGGCTCGTGGCGCTCCTCCCAGCGACGCGCGGACGCCCCGCTCGCTTCGCGGGCTGGTGTGGCCTCGCGGCCGTCATCGCTGCCGCAGCCCTGTTCGACGATGCGACGGCGTTCCCGGGTTGGATCGCGCTGCTGCCGGTCGTCGGAACCGCGCTCATCGTGCGTGCCGGCGGTGGGAGCCTCGCGGCGCTCCTGGAATGGCGTCCGCTGCGTGCGTTGGGCCGCCTGTCGTACTCCTGGTACTTGTGGCACTGGCCGGCGATCGTGCTGGCGACGGCCGCCTTCGGCGAACTCTCGCTCGCTGCACGCATCGCGGTCATGGCGGGGGCCCTCGGCCTCGCCGAGGCGACGTATCGGCTCGTCGAGAACCCCGTGCGCCGTCACCCCGTCCTCGCCCGACGCCCGGCCCCCTCGCTCTGGTTGGCACTCGCGATCACCCTCAGCAGCGTGACGGCGGGCGTGATCTGGCGAGCGGCGGTCACGACGGCGTCGGAGTCTCCTGAACAGGTCCGTTTCGAGGAGGCTCGCGCCGACATCCCGATCCTGTACCCGACGGCCTGTCACCTCGAGATCTACGAGGTCGAGGTGCGGGCCTGCACGTTCGGACCCGCGGAACCCACAATGACGATCGTCCTCTTCGGCGACAGCCACGCCGCGCAGTGGTTTCCGGCCCTGCACGCGCTCGCGTGGGATCGGGGCCTGCGGGTGATATCGCTCACGAAGTCGGTCTGCCCCGCCTACGACGTGGATTGGGAGCCTCCCGCCCTCCGCCGGACCTACGCCGAGTGTGCACGCTGGCGCGATGCCGTCTGGAGGTACCTGGGCGTCGTTCGCCCGGACGTCACCATCCTCGCCGCCTTCGGCGGCTACGGTCTCGATCGCGACGAGTGGCTGGCGGGGGTCGACGACGCGTTCTCGGCGGCGAGTCGGGTGAGCGGGCACGTCGTCGCGATCCGCGCCACGCCGATCCACGATATCGACCCGGGGACCTGCCTGGCCCGCCAAGCATGGCGGGCATGGGGCGGCACCGCTGCCGAATGCTCGTTCGACGTGGCGAGCGTGGACGACGCCATCTTCGAAGACGAAGTCGCGCTCGCAGCGACCTACCCGCGCGTCAGTATGCTCGACCTCAACGAGGAGATCTGTTCGGCAGGCACCTGCGACCTCGAGCGCGACGGCCTCGTCGTCTACCGTGACGAAGATCACCTCACGGCGTCGTTCGCACGGACCTTCGCCGAGCGTTTCGGTCGCCATCTCGACGAGCACGTCGGCCCGCCCGATTGACCCCTCCACTTCAGGTGCGGCGCACGTGGCGTTTCGTCCACCGGCCGTCGGGTCCGCCGTGCCACCGCCACGACGCCGAATCGTCGGCAGGCCGAGTCATGAGCGCCTCCGCGACGCCGTCGAGCGGTACCCGCGGAGCGAAGCGGGTCTTGAGGTACCACACCTCGAGCGCCCGGTGGAGTGCCCCCCGGTCGTGCGCGTCGGGGACGCGGGCACGATCGACGTAGGTCGCGGCGCGTTCCACCGCGAGATCGAAGAGCGCCGACCGGTGCGTATCCCCCCCGCCGCCGCTGCCTCGAGCTGAGCGAGGATCGCCGGCAGCAGGCGGCTCCGCGCTGGTATCGCCAGCCCCGTTCGGCGTGCGGCCGCGAGCCTCGTACCCCGCCGCACGAAGCGCCGCGATCCCGCGCACGAGGTCGGGATGCTCGGCGAAGGCGAGGCGCACCGCCCCGCCCGCCTCGCGGATCGCGAGGACCTCGATGTCTTTGATGTTGACGTCGGCCTCGCCGAGCGCGCGGGTGATGCGCATGAGTTCGCCGGGCCGGTCGGGGACCGCGATCACCACCTCGTGGCGGGCGGGGAGGAGGCTCCGGCGCACGATCGGGAGCGCATCGCGCTGCCGCTTCGACCCCTCCGCCACGTCGAGGAGTGCCTCGGGATCGTCGAGCAGGGCGGCGACGTCGTGGAGCTGCGCGACGAAGACCTCGAGCGCTGCCCGCACCGCCTCACGATTCGCCACCACCATGTCGCGACTCATGCGCGGGCTCCCCGACGCGACACGAGTCAGGTCGCGAAAGCCTCCCGCCGCCAATAGGGCCAGGAGGTCGCGCTCGTCGTCGAGCCCCACCGCGCGCGTCAGTGCGAGCGCTGCGAGGTACGGAAGGTGCGAGACCGTCGCCACGAGGCGGTCGTGCAACGTGGGATCGACTTGGATCGGTCGCGCGCCGAGCGCCTCGACGAGCCCACTCACCACCCGCAGCGCCTCCGCGTCGGTGGCGAGGGTGGGAGTCAGCACCCAGACGGCGTTCTCGAGCAGCGCTGCGTCGGCGTGGAGGACGCCACCCCGTTCGCTCCCCGCCATCGGGTGCCCGCCGACGTAGCGCAGGTGCGAGAGCGCCGTCACGAGTGGCGCCTTCACGGAACCGACGTCGGTGACGATCGCGTCGGAGCGGAGGTGCGGCGCGATCTCCTCCGCGAGGCGCTCGAGCGAGCGCACCGGGGTGGCGAGCACGACGACGTCGGCCTCCGCCAACCAGGGTCCGGCCTCGAGGCGCGCTTCGTCGATCACGCCCATCCCGAGTGCGGCGTCGAGTGCGGCCGCGTCGGCATCGAGACCGATCACCCGACGCGCCAGGAAGCGCCCCTGCAGGCCGAGCCCGATCGATCCGCCGATCAGACCGACGCCCGCGAGCACCACCGTGCCGACGATCGGCGGCGGACGAGCGCCGGGGTCGGGAGGGACCACCCGCTCCTCAGACCGTCTTGCCGACGGCCTGCGCCACGGCCAAGAGGCGCGGCATGAGCGCGCCGAACTCGGCATCGTCGAGCTGCTGGGCGGCGTCGGATTTCGCCTCCTCGGGCGCGGCGTGCACTTCGATGATGAGACCATCGGCGCCCGCGGCGGCGGCTGCGAGCGCGAGCGACGCGACCAGCGGCCGCCGGCCGGCGGCGTGGGAGGGATCGACCCAGACCGGCAGGTGGGTCAATTCCTTCAGCACGGCCACGGCGCTGATGTCGAGCGTGAAGCGCGTCGAGGTCTCGAAGGTGCGAATGCCCCGCTCACAGAGCACCACGTTGGGGTTCCCCTGCGACAGGACGTACTCGGCGGCCTGCAAGAACTCGCTGATCGACGTCGAGAGCCCGCGCTTGAAGAGCACCGGTTTGCCGCTCCTGCCCGCCTCCGCGAGGAGCGCGAAGTTCTGGGTGTTGCGCGCGCCGATCTGGAGCATGTCGGCGCGCGCCGCGACCACCTCGACGAGCTCTGGGGCGGTCACCTCCGTCACGATCGGCATGCCGAACTCCTCGCGCGCCTCCACGAGCAGCTCCAGCCCCTCCTCGCCCAAGCCCTGAAAACTGTAGGGGCTCGTTCGCGGCTTGAACGCGCCACCGCGTAGGATCTGCGCGCCGTGG
>JACCWH010000115.1 GCA_013697735.1 Trueperaceae bacterium
GCGAAGAACGCCCTGAGCAGCGCCGCGCACTCCCGCTCGAGCACGCCCCCCTCCACCTCGACATCGCGCTTCCACGCCTCGCTCGACAGGTCCGCAACGCCGCCGAGCGCGCCTTCGCGCGCGTTGCGCGTCCCGTAGACCACGCGCCCCACGTGCGCCTGCAGGAGCGCCCCGAAGCACATCGGGCACGGTTCTAGCGTTACGACGAGCGTCGCGCCGGCGAGTCGCCAGTCGCCCTCGTGGCGCGCAGCGGCGCGCAGCGCCAGCACCTCGGCGTGCGCGCTGGGGTCGCGCTCTTCCTCCGTCCGGTTGCGCCCCTCGCCGAGCACGCGGCCGTCGCGTACGACGATCGCGCCCACGGGCGTCTCGCCCGCCGCGGCCGCCTCGCGCGCGAGCGTGAGCGCTCGCTGCATCCACACCTCCTCGGGAGAGCGGATCACACCCGCGGCCTCCCCCGCACCGATAGCGAACGCAACGCCCTCGACCCACAGCACCTGCGAGCCGCGCGCCAGGACCCGCAGGTCATCGCGCTCCCCCCGCGGGACCTTCCGATCGACGAGCAGGTCGGCGAGCGACCTCGTGCCCCCCGGGAGCCGGATCCTGTCGCCGGGGCGGCGCCTCCGCAGCTCGAGCGCTCCTCCCTCCAGCACCGCCGCATCGACGCCCTTCGGCAATCCGGCGGCGTCCGCGACACGCGTGGCGGGTACCCTCGGGACCTCCGCGCGCTCGCTGCCAGCCGCCCACACCCGGCCGTATGCGCCGTGCAGCCACGTCGCGTGCGCCATCTGCTCGCGCCACGGCGCGAGCGCACCGAGCCGCAGTCGCGCCGCGTCGACGTGCGCGAGATCGACGGGAGCGCCCGCCTCGCGAACGAGCGCCGCGATCGCCTCGCGCTGGAGGGCAACGGGAAGCGCCGCGAGCGTGCGGGCGTCGACGTCCCCCTTCCCGAGGCCACGCACGCGCCGACGTGCCTCGTCGCGCACGAACGCCGCGACGTCCCCCTGCACCTCGGCGTGGCGCGCGAGGCGCTCGGCGACCCCCGGCGCGATCGCCTCGAGGAGTGGCAAAACCTCGTGGCGCACGCGGGCGCGCCGCGAGATCGGATCGACGTTGCTCGGATCCTCGAGCCAGTCGATCCCGCGCGCGCGGAGGTAGGCGCGCAGCGAGGTGCGATCGACTGTGAGGAGCGGCCGAATGAGGCGCCCGCGCCGCGCTCGCATGCCGCGCGCGAACGCCGCGCCGCGCAGCAGCTGTAGCAGCACCGTCTCGGCCTGATCGTCGCGAGTGTGGCCGGTGGCGATCACGTCCGTCCCCGCTTCGCGAGCGAGGCGGTGGAGCGCCGCGTAGCGCAACCGGCGCGCGCCATCGGCGAGGTTCCACCCCCGCCGCTCGGCGATGCGACGCACGTCGACCCGGGAGACGGCGACGGGACGATCGATCACCGCCGCGAAATCGCGCACGAACGCGACGTCGGCGGCGGAGCCGGCGCGCAGGCCGTGATCGACGTGCAGCACCGTGATCGCGATACCCGCCTCCGCGAGTGCGCGGGCGAGCGCCACGGAGTCTCCGCCACCCGACACCGCCACGCCGACGTGGCGAGCCTCCGGAGCGAGCGCGTGCGCGCGCGCACGCACGAGCGCCGCGACATCGTCCGGTGGGGTCATGCCGCTATTATCGCGCCCCGGCGGTAGACTCCGCCATGCCCGCTCGCCACCCCCGCGCCACGCCGCTCGCCGCTCGCACCGTCGTCGTGGTCGTGCTCGACTCCGTCGGCGTCGGCGCCCTCCCGGACGCGGAGGCGTTCGGCGACGCCGGCGCCCACACGCTCGACCACACGCTGCGCGCCGCGCCCGTCGATCTCCCACACCTCGGCGCGCTCGGGCTCGGTTCGATCGCGGGCGTGAACGAGCTCCCGACGGTGGCAGAGCCCGAGGGCGCCTACGGCCGGATGCGCGAGCGATCCGCCGGCAAGGACACGACCACCGGGCACTGGGAGCTCATGGGGCTCCCCGTAGACACGCCCTTCCCCACCTTCACGCGCTTTCCCGACGACCTGATGGCTGCGTTCGACGCCGCGACCGGACGCGGTCACCTCGGCAACGTCGCCGCGAGCGGCACCACGATCCTCGACGAGCTCGGCGACGAGCACGTCGCCAGCGGCGCGCCGATCGTCTACACGAGCGCGGACTCCGTGTTCCAGGTCGCCGCGCACGTCGACGTCGTGCCACTCGAGACCCTCTACGCCTGGTGCCGTGCGGCGCGCGACCTCCTCGTCGGCGACCTCGGCGTGGCGCGCGTGATCGCGCGGCCGTTCGCGGGCGAACGGGGTGCCTGGCGGCGGCTGGGCGAGGCGCGCAAGGACCTCTCCCTGCTGCCACACGGCCCCACGGTGCTCGACGCGCTGCAGGGCGCCGGCCGCGAGACGATCGGCGTCGGCAAGATCAGCGACATATTCGCCGGCCGCGGCCTCACCCGCGACGTCCACGTCGCGCACGACGACGAAGCCATCGACCGCACGATCGAGGCGACGCGCGCACGCCCGCACGGCCTCGTCTTCACCAACCTCGTGGAGTTCGACGCCCTCTACGGTCACCGCCGGGATCCCGCGGGGTACGCGCGGGCGCTCGCGGCGTTCGACGCGCGCCTGCCGGAGCTGCGCGCCGCGCTCACCGGAGACGCCGTGCTCATGCTCGTGAGCGACCACGGCAACGACCCGACCCACCACGGCACCGACCACACGCGCGAGCACGCGCTCCTGCTCGTCACCGGCGCCGGCGTGGTGCCACGGCCGATCCCGACGCGCGAATCGTTCGCCGACGTCGGCGCGACCGTCGCCGAGCTGCTTGGCGTGCCGTGGGCGGGAGCGGGGACGTCGTTCGCCGCCGAGCTCGCGCGCGTGCCGCGCTAGCGAGCGCCACGAACGCCCGCCCGCCGCTCGACGCGCCGCCCGCTCCTCCGCCGCTCGCGAACTATGATTGCGCCATGCCCCTGCTCGAGCGTGCGCCCTTGCTCGCGTCGCTCACGGCCTCCATGGACGAGGCACTTCGCGGACGCGGCCGGCTCGTCCTCCTCGGCGGCGAGGCGGGCGTGGGCAAGAGCTCCCTGCTCCACACGTTCGCTCGCGGGCTCCCGCCCACGGTCGACGTGCTCGTCGGGCTCTGCGACCCCGTCTCCACCCCGAAGCCGCTCGGCCCGCTCCTCGACGTCGCGGCAGCGCTCGGGATCGAGGTCGCCGACGCCGCGTACACGACGGCGCGCCACGACGTCTTCCGCGGTGTGCTCGCGGCGTTGGGTCGCCGTCCCGGCGGGACGCTCCTCGTGTTCGAGGACGTGCACTGGGCCGACGGAGCCACACTAGATTTGCTGCGCTACCTCGGGCGGCGCATCGACGGCATCCGGGCGCTCCTCGTCGCGAGCTATCGCGACGAGGAGGTCGGCGCCCGGCACCCGCTCCGCATCGTCGTCGGCGACCTCGCGACGTCGGCCTCCGTGAGCCGGCTCGCGGTGCCGCCGCTCTCACCCGAGGCGGTGCGTACGCTCGCCGAAGGGCACAGCGTCGACACGGCCGCGCTCCACCGGCGCACCGGAGGTAACCCCTTCTTCGTGAGCGAGATCCTCGCGAGCGACGACGGCGGCGCGCTGCCCGGTGCGCGATGCGGTGCTCGCGCG
>JACCWH010000182.1 GCA_013697735.1 Trueperaceae bacterium
GACGGCGGGGCCGCCGCCGCCGCGGCCGGCGGGCGAGCTGACGAGCGTGGACGACGCCACGACGTGGCTCTTCGCACGTCGACGGAGCGGGCGCGAGCGCGATCGTGCGACCGCGCGCGCATTGCTCGACGCGCTTGCGCTCCCCGATCCCCCCGCCGTCGTACACGTGGTCGGCACCAACGGCAAGGGCTCCGTGAGTCACGCCCTCGCGGCCATGGCGAACGCTGCCGGTCGCCGGACGGGGCGCTTCACCTCCCCGCACGTCGAGGAGGTCTTCGAACGGATCTCGATCGCCGGGGCGCCCCTCCGACCCGACGAGCTCGTGGCATTCGTCGCCCGCGTGCGCCCCGACGCCGAGGCGGGTCGCCTCCCGCAGGCAGGCTTCTTCGAGTGGACGCTCGCGCTCGCGCTCGACCGCTGGGCGGCCGCCGACGTGACGCTCGCGGTGGTGGAGGCCGGGGTCGGCGCTCGCAGAGATGCCACGTCGGCGCTCGGGAACGTGGTGGCGAGCGTCGTGACCAACGTCGCCCTCGATCACCTCGAGACCCTCGGGGGGACGCTCGAGGCGATCGCCGACGACAAGGCGGCCGCCATTCGGCCGGGGGTACCCGTCGTGAGCGCCGCGCGTGGCGCCCCCCTCGAGGTCCTGCGGCGCGCGGCGTTCCGCGCCGGCAGCCCGTTCCTGGCGCTCGTCGACGGCGACGACCGCTTCGCGCTCCCCACGGGCTTCGACCCCGGCGCCGTGCCGCCCACACACGTCGAGAACCTACGCGTCGCGTGCGCGACCGCGCGCCTGCTCGGCCTCGACGAGGGGGCGATCGAAGCGGGGTGCCGCGCACCGCGGCCGCCGGCGCGGTTCGAGATCTTCGACCTCGGCGATCGTCGCGTGATCCTCGACGGGGCACACGACCCGGCCGCTGCCGAGGCGCTGGCGCGGGCGCTGCCGCGGCCCTTCGTGCTGGTGTTCGGCGCACTCGAGCGCAAGCAGGGGGAGGCGACGTACGCGCCGCTCGCGCGCGCAGCGGCGTGGCGGGTGCTCACGTGTGCGGACGGCGGCGAGGCGGCACCGCCGTGGCCCGCCGACGCCCGGCACGACGACCCGCGCGCGGCGCTCGAGCGAGGCCTCGAACGCGCCGGCCCCGGCGGCACCGTCGCGGTGGCAGGATCGCTCTACCTCGCCGGGCGCCTGCGCGGCCCCCTGCGCCACCTGCGCGACGATGCGCGCAGGACGGGGGTCGCGACACTCGGGTGATAGCATCGCCGACGTGCCGCGCATAGGATTCGTCAGTCTCGGTTGCCCCAAAGCGCTCGTCGACAGCGAGCGCATCCTGAGTGAGCTCCGCGTGTCGGGCTACGACCTCGTCGACTCCTACGAGGGGGCCGACCTCGTGGTCGTCAACACCTGCGGCTTCATCACGCCCGCGGTCGAGGAATCACTCGGCGCGATCGGCGAGGCGCTCGAACGCAACGGCCGCGTGGTCGTCACCGGCTGCCTCGGCACGCGGCCGGACGAGATCTTGGCACGTCACCCGCGCGTCATGGCCATCACCGGCGAGGGCGACGTCGCCGGGGTGATGCGCGCGGTGCGCGCGGCCATCCCGCTCGAGGAGGGGGCGTTCACGGGCGTGCTGCCACTCGCCAGCGACGCCACCGGGCGCCCTCAGGGGCGCGGTATCAAGCTCACCCCACGGCACTACAGCTACCTCAAGATCGCCGAAGGGTGCGATCACCGTTGCAGCTTCTGCATCATCCCGTCGATGCGCGGCGACCAGCGATCGCGCGACGCGGCCGACGTGCTCTACGAAGCGACGCGACTCGTCGCGACCGGAACGAAGGAGCTGATCGTGATCGCGCAGGACTCGAGCGCCTACGGGACCGACCTGCGCCACCGCGAGAGCGACTACGCCGGCCGGAGTGTGCGCGCGCACCTCGTTCCGCTCGTTCGGGAACTCGCCACCCTCGGGGCGTGGGTGCGACTCCACTACGTCTACCCCTACCCGCACGTCCGCGACCTCATCCCGCTCATGGCCGACGGGGCGCTCCTCCCATACCTCGACGTGCCGCTCCAGCACGCGAGCCCGCGGGTACTCCGCGCCATGCGCCGCCCCGGCGGCGCCGAGAGCCATCTCGCCACGATCGCCTCGTGGCGCGCGATCTGCCCCGAACTCGTGATCCGCTCGACGTTCATCGTCGGTTTCCCGGGCGAGACCGAGGCCGAGTTCGAAGAGCTGCTCACCTTCCTGAGCGAAGCGCAGCTCGACCGCGTGGGCGCATTCACCTATTCCGACGTCCCCGGTGCAGCGGCGAACGCGCTCGCGGACCCCGTACCGGAGGCGGTCAAGCTCGAGCGCTACGCCCGCCTCATGGAGCTGCAGCTCCAGATATCACGCGCGCGGCTCGCCGCTCGCGTCGGCACGACCGTGCAGGCGATCGTCGACGACTACGGTGCGCTGCCGGGCGAGCTCGTGGCCCGCACGCGCGGCGACGCCCCCGAGATCGACGGCGTGCTTCGACTCGACTCCGACGGCACCGTGAAGATCGGTGACGTCGTCGAAGCGCGCATCGTAGCGAGCGACGACCACGACTCGAGCGGCGTGGTGGTGCGGACGGTGCCGTGGCGCCCCGGGGTGCCGTCGTTCACGCCACTCCCGCACGGGCCCTACGCCCCGACGCCGTGACGTTCAGCCCGCGACCGGCCCCCGACGCATGGCGATCTGCTCGTACTCGACGTCGTTGACGACGTCGCGTCCGCCCGAGCGCTGCGTGATCATCAAGCGCAGCTCGTGCGGGCTCGTGGCGGTGTAGACGGCGTCCTCGAGCGCGATCGCGCCGTCGAGGTAGAGGTCGACGAGGTGCTGATCGAAGGTATGCATGCCGCGCAGGTTGTCCTGCATGATCGCGTCCTTGATCATCATCGTCTTGTCGGCGTCCTTGATGTAGTCGCGTATCAGGGGCGTGTTGATCAGGATCTCGAGCGCGAGCGTCCGGCCCGGGCCGTCGGCGCGCGGGAGCAGCCGCTGCGAGAGGATCCCGAGCAACGACTCCGCGAGCAGGATCCGGACCTGCAACCGTTCGTGCGGCGGGAAGAAGTCGATGATGCGGTTCACGGTGCGGATCGCGTCGAGCGTGTGCAGGGTCGAGAGCACGAGGTGCCCAGTCTGCGCGGCCGTGAGCGCCGCCTCGACGGTGGCCTTGTCTCGCATCTCCCCCAGCATGATCACGTCGGGGTCTTGGCGCATCGCGTACTTGAGGGCGTCGACGAAGTCGGCCGTGTCGAGACCGATCTCGCGCTGCACCACCAGACTCTGCTGGTTCTTGTGCAGGAACTCGATCGGATCCTCGATGGTCACGACGTTCTTCGGGAAGCGCCGGTTCACGAAGTCGACGATCGCAGCGAGCGACGTCGACTTTCCGGATCCGGTCGGGCCGGTCACGAGCACGAGCCCGCGCGGCTGGCTGGCGAGCTCGCTCACGACACCGACCGGCAGGCCGAGTGCTTCGAAGCTCGGGATCGCGTCGGCGACCACACGCATCACCACGCCGACGGAGCCGCGTTGCCGGAAGACGTTGCATCGGAAGCGCGCGACGGACGGGATCGTGAAGGCGAAATCGAGCTCGTGGCGGTGCCGGAAGAGCTCGCGCTGGCCGTCGGTCATCATCGCCAGCGCGATCTGCTCCGTCTGCGCCGGGACGAGGGGCGGAACGCCCTCGTACGTGACGAGGTCACCGTCGATGCGCATGTGCGGCGCCGCGCCCGCCTGGAGGTGGATGTCGGAGGCGCCACGCGCGACCATGTTCTTCAACAGGTCGGCCATGCGCATTCCGCGTGGTGCACCGTCGTCGGTCATGCTCGAGCCTCACTGGATGCCATGGCGGTCAGTCTACGTGCCGCACCTACGTGCTGCTGTGAAGTTTCGGGAGCCGCCCCAGGCACGCTCAGAGGATCTTCGAGAGGAACGCCTTGGTGCGCTCCTCCCGAGGCGCGAGGAAGAAGTGCTCGGGCGTTCCCACTTCGACGATCTGCCCCTGATCCATGAAGATGACCCGGTCACCGACCTCGCGAGCGAACCCCATCTCGTGCGTCACGACGATCATCGTCATGCCCTCCTGCGCGAGAGCGACCATCACCTCGAGCACCTCGCCGATGACCTCCGGGTCGAGCGCGCTGGTGGGCTCGTCGAAGAGCATCACCTTGGGGCCCATCGTGAGGGCACGCGCGATCGCCACGCGTTGCTGCTGCCCACCCGAGAGTTGCCCGGGGAACTTGAGCGCCTGCTCCGGGATCCCGACCTTGTCGAGGAAGAAGCGCGCGCGCTCCTCGGCCTTGCTCTTCTTCCACTTGCGCACGCGGATGGGTGCGAGCGTGATGTTCTCCAAGACCGTGAGGTGCGGGAAGAGATTGAACGACTGGAAGACCATGCCGGTCTCTCGTCGCACCTGATCGATGTTGCGCACGTCGTCGGTCAGCTCGGTGCCGTCGACCACGATCCGTCCCTGCTGGTGCTCCTCGAGGTGGTTGATGCAGCGGATGAGGGTCGACTTGCCCGATCCGGAGGGCCCGATCACCACCACCACCTCCCCCTTGTTCACCGAGAGGCTGATGTCGCGCAGCACGTGGAACTCCCCGAACCACTTGTTGAGGCCTTCGATCTCGATGATCGGCTGACCGTCGGTCGGCGCGTCGGCGCGGACGGCGGCGGGGGCGGTATCAGGCATGGACGACCTCCGGGAAGTACGTCATCGCGTCCCCACGCCGAGCTGCTTCTCGAGTTGGCGGCTGGCGATCGACATGCGATAGGCGAAGAAGAAGTAGATCAGCGCCACGAACAAGTAGAGCTCGAGCTTCACGCCCCCCGTGACCCGGAGCGAGGCGGGCTGATTCGCGACGATCTCCGTCACGCGGAAGAAGTCGGCGAGGCCGACGATGAACACCAGCGACGTGTCCTTGAAGAGACCGATCGCCTGGCCGACGATCGCCGGGATCACGGCGCGGAGGGCCTGCGGGAGCACGATGAGCGACGTCGTCAGCCACCCCCCTAGACCGAGCGCGCGCGCCGCTTCCGTCTGCCCCCGCGGAACGGACTGGAGGCCGCCACGCACGTTCTCGGCCATGTAGGCGGCCGAGAAGAGCGTGATGGCGACGTACGCCCTCAGGATCGCCGGGAGGTTGTTGGGGTCGGTGTTGAGGAAGAGCGGCAGCAACAACGACGCCACGAAGAGCCACATGATGAGGGGCGCGCCGCGCACGATCTCGATGAAGGCGATGCAGGTGTACTTGATCGCCGGGAGCTTGCTGCGGCGACCGAGTGCCAGCGCGACGCCGAGGGGGAAGCTCGGCACGATCCCGGTGAACAAGATGAGCGTGAGCATGAAGCCGCCCCAGTCGCGCGCCGGCACGATGCGCAAGAGGCCGCTCCCGGGCGTGACGCCGTAGAGCAGGAAGAAACCGAGGAAGAGCCAGGCGGCCCAGGCCCACGGGAGCGCGCGCACGAGCGCTGGTCGCGCGGCTCCGAGGGCGTAGCCGACCACGGAGGCGGCGAGCACACCCGTCCAGAGGACTCTCGCCGACGGCCAGAAGAGGATCGCGATCACGGTGACCACCGCCACGAAACCGACGAGCGACCAGAAGAGTCCGCGCAGGATCTCGTTGCTGCGCCCCGCGCCGCCCATCACTCCGATGAGCGCCATCATCGCGGCCAGTACGGCCATGGGGCGCCACAGCAGGTCGGCGGGGTAGCGGTAGACGGCGAAGAGGCGTTGGTTCGCCCAGACCTGCCCCCACGAGGCGTCGAACAGGGCCCACGCCACCACGGCGATCACGACGTAGCCCACGAAGAGGCCGGTGACGACCGTGAGCAGCGTGTTGGCGGGTGAGCTGAAGAGGTTGCGGCGGATCCAGCCACCGATACCGGCCACGCCGGCAGGTGCGGGGCGAGGGGGGATGACTTCGAACATCAGCGCTCCACCAGGGCGAGCCTGTCGTTCACGATGTTGAGGACGAATGCGAAGACGAAGCTGATCAGCAGGTACGACGCGATGAGCAGGAGCGCCACGGGCACGGAGGCGCCCGTCTGGTTCTGCACGATCGTGGCGATCACGAAGAGCTCGCCGTAGCCCGCGAGCGGCGCGAGCGAGCTGTTCTTCGTGAGGTTGAGGTACTGGCTGATGACGGGTGGGAGCACGATCCGCAGCGCCTGCGGAAAGACCACCAGCGAGAAGGTCTGGCTCGGTGAGAGACCGAGCGCGAGGGCCGCTTCGCGCTGCCCCTTCGCGACCGCTTGGATGCCGCCGCGCACGATTTCGCCGATGAATGCCGAGGTGTACACGACGAGTGCGAGCAGGAGCGCGAGATAGTTGACGGTGAGTCGCATGCCGCCCTCGTAGCTCGAGACGGGGACGTGGACGCGCGACAGTACGAGTGGGCCAGCCGGAAGGAGTTCGACGTCCGCCTCGAGCGGCACGATGTCGTCGCGCGACTCGGCCGCCGCCGCGCCGCCGAACACCGAGAACGGGTTCAGGGCCGGCGCCACCTCCGCCGACCGGACGGTCCCGGAAGGCGAGAAGGCGGGCGTGCGCACCTGTCCGTCGCGGTCGGCGACGATATGGCGTTCGTACCCCACCACGGTCATCACGAGCCGCACGCCGCCGTAACCGATGCCGGTCTCGGCATCGGACTCCTCACCGGGCGTGAACTCGCCGTCGCCGTCTCGATCGACGTAGACGACCCCGCGGCTCGGAAAGCGCGTGAAGTGGATGGCGAAGCCGCGCTCCGCCGCCTCCTCGGGGTCGCCGAAGTCGACCACGGCCGCTTCGACGTTTCGCTCGAGGATCATCGGGAACCGGAACGTGGAGCGCACGAGCTGCCCGGACTCGGTGATGTTCTGCGTGGAGGCGGTGAGCTCCGCCTCGGCGATTCGGACGATCGTGCTCGCGAACGGCATCAGCGGATCACGCGGGCCCCGAACGCCGTTGCCGTCGAGATCGCGATAGACGACGCCGCGACCACGATCGATCGTGAAGTCGACGGCGAGGCCGTCGGGAAGCGTGCGATCGAGCGAGGCGACGTAGTACCCGCCGGCCGCGATCGCGGCGAGGGCCACCAGCGGCAGGGGCCAGACCCGGACCGGCCGCTCGGAGCGTTGCGCGAGCCGGCGCCGCCACACGACGCCGACGACTGCGACGACCACCGCGAGCACGAGCCAAGGCACCCAGGCACCGAACCGGTACGTCGGATAGAGGAACGGGAAGGCGAGCCCGACGTTCGATAGGTAGAGGCCGCCGGGGATCTCGATCGGGTTGTTGATCCGCGGAGGGATGGGCAGCAGCACGGCCGTGTACCAGAACACGATCTGCACCGCGAGGGGGATGTTGCGCAGGAGTTCGATGTAGACCGTCGCGATCGATCGCACCAGCCAGTTCGATGCCAGGCGCATGACGCCCACCGCGATCCCGATGAGACTCGCCAGGATCACGCCGATTCCGGCGATCTTCAGGGTGTTGAGGAAGCCGATGAGGAGCGCCCGCCAGTACGGGTCGTTTGGCGTGTAGGGGATCGGCGTCTCGGCGATCGGGATACCGGCGCGCGATCCCAACCACGAGAAATCCGCGGGCAGGTTGGCCCTGCCGAGTGCGTTGAGCGTGTTCGTCACGAGGACGAAGACGCCGAGGGCGATGACGGCGACGAAGACGATCTGGGCGAGGATGCCGATCGTCTTGACGTTGCGCCAGAACGGGATCCGGAGGACGGGATCGCGGTCCGCGAGCGCCATCTAGCGCCTCGCCTCGACGCCGACACGACGCTCGCCGACGCGTCGATCCTGCTGCACGTGTGTCATGGCGCACCGTTCATCGGGGACGGCCCCGGATTGGAGTAGCCGTGCTGGCCGATAGCGCCGGCCGCGTCGCGAGGCGACGGTCGTCAGATAGGGGCTTGGGCCCCCCGAGGGGGCCCAAGTGACGTCAGTGCGTACCGGTAGCGTGCGTCCGGTCCCGCGTTCAGTTGAAGGGCGGTGAGTAGAGCAGGCCGCCACCCGTGTACGGAGCGTTGAGTCCGCGCGGGATATCGAACTGCGTGTCGGGGCCGAGGTGACGATCGTAGATCTCGGCGTAGTTCCCCACCTGCAGGATCGCCTGGTACATGGCGTCGGCGGAGAGGCCGAGGCCCTGGACCTGGTCGGGATCGACACCGAGCATACGGCGGACCTGCGGGTTCGGGCTCTCGAGGGCTTCGTCGATGTTGTCGGAGGTGATGCCGTACTCCTCCGCGGCGAACGTGGCGTAGACGACCCACTTGACGACGTCGTACCACTGGTCGTCACCGTGCAGCACGGCCGGCCCGAGCGGCTCCTTGGAGATCGTCGCATCCATGATGCGGTGATCGGACGGGACGCCGAGGGTGGGCAGGAAGGAGGCGAGGCCCGACTTGTCCGTCGTCCAGCCGTCGCATTGGCCGTCGTCGTAGGCCGAGACGAGCTGCGGCGCGCTCTCGAAGATCACGGGGGTGAACTGGACGTCGAGTGCACCGAGCACGTCGGCGAGGTTCAGCTCGGTCGTGGTGCCCGACTGCACGCAGATCGAGCGCCCCTCGAAGTCGGCGAGCGTGTTGATGCCCGAGTCGGTGCGGACCATGAAGCCCTGACCGTCGTAGAACGTCGGAGCCGTGAAGTTCAGGCCGACCGTCGTGTCGCGGCTGAGCGTGAAGGTCGTGTTGCGGATCAGGACGTCGACCTCGCCGGACTGCACGGCGGTGAAGCGCTCCTGCGCCGACAGGGCGCGGAAGGTGACTGCGTTCGCGTCACCGAGCACGGCAGCGGCGAGCGAGCGACAGAAGTCGACGTCGAATCCTTCGAATTCACCGGCGGCGTCGACGCTACCGAAGCCGGGGAGGGTCTGGTTGACGCCGCAGCGGAGTTCACCGCGGGCCTGGACCTCTTGGAGCTTGCCTTGTCCGAACGCCGTGCCGACGATCAGCACGAGTACGGCAAGGACGAGGAGTGTCTTGCGCATACGATCCACCTCTTCCATGAAATTGCACTACGCCCGCATGTCGGGTTTATGTTGGGCGTTCGCTCATGGTACCCGGCCGAACGCACACCTGTAAAGGCGCGCACCGGTGCATGAACATGCACGGGCACGCGACGGGAGCGTCAGCGAATACGCGGCGGCAACCCGAGGGACGCCTGCTCGACCGCGTCGCGGATCGCGTTGCGCAGCGCCACCGCCACGATCGACTCGCGCACCGTCCCGGCTCGCAGGAGGCGCACCGCCTGGCTGAGACCGTCGACGGTGATCTCGGCGTCGCGCGCGATGCCCAACCCGCGACCGATGCCGACGATCTCCCCCGTGTTCGCATCGACGAAGCGGAGGTCGACGCCGATCCGCGCGGTCGTGACGGTCGATCCACCGACGAGGCCGAACACGGCACCGCCGGCGGTGGCGCGGTCGAGGCTGAACTCCGAGACGGCGCCCACGAGGATGAGCTCGGCCCCGAGGAGGCGGCCGACTTCGGCCACCGTGGCGGCGTCGAAGCGGTCGGTGCGGCCGATGTCTTGCTCCACGAGCACGCTCGAGAGCGCCTGCCGCTCGACGAGCCGGAAGCGACCGAGGTCGAAGAGCTCGTTCGTGACCACGTCGCCGATGCCGCGACTGAAATCGACGAAGAGGCGCGTGTCGCGTTCGCGCTCAGGCACCACGTCGAGGTTCACGCGCACCGGGTTGACCTCGACGTCGTAGACGGCGACGAGGTAGCGCGCCTCGCGCTCGAGCGGCGGCAGCGCGTACGGGCGCACGTCGCTGCTCTCGGTCGGTGCGGCGGCGGCGGGTGCGCACGCCACCATGATGATGGCGACGATGATGGCGAACGCCGCCATGAGCAGCGCCCGCGCGGCGGAGAGGTCTGGGAAGCGAGGCATCGAGAGGCGACGATACCAGGCGCCCCCCATCACGAGGTGAGCGGCGAATCAGGCGCTCGCGGCGAATCAGGCGCTCGCGGCGGCCTCCTCCGCGGCAGCGACCTTCTCGGCGGCGTCGCGCGCCTCGAGCTTCGCCTTGATGCGCTTGAGGACGGTGACCTCCTCGAGCGCGCGTTGATCCAAGACGGATCGGATGTCTTTGATCTGCCGAGCGATGTTGGGGATCACGAGCTGCTCGAGCGCGTTCACGCGGCGGCTCGTCTTCTTGATCTCCTCGCCGATTCGCCGGAGGCGCGTCTCGGTGGCGGCGACGCGGATGATCGCCTCGGTGAGCGCCTTGAACTGCACGCTCGCGTCGAGCGTCCGCCCCCCCACCCCCACGGGCGAGAAGGCTGCGGCGCCGTCTGCGAAGTCGGGCGCTTGCACCTGCGGCACCTTGACCCCGAAGAGGTTCTCGACGGTGATCCCCACTTCGACGGTGGTTCCGCTCGCGAGTGCCAGGCTCCGAACAGCCTCCGGACCGTCCCAGGCGTTCGCGAGGAAGAGGGAGAGGTAGGCTTCCTGGCTCGCCTTCGTCAGGTCGCGCCGCGCCTGCAGCGAGACCTTCACCAGATCGAAGAACTCGCCTATGAGCGCGTCGCGCTTGCGCTTGAGCAGGTCGGCGCCGCGGTTCGCGAGCTTGAGCTGATCGCGGCGCTGCAGCAGGTTCGAGCGGGTCGGTGCAATGGTCTCGGCCACGGCTCTACCTCAGGTCCCCGACCCGGCCGAGCCCCACATCTCGTCCATCTTGGCACCGTAGTACTTGTCGATCTGGTCGTTGGCGAGACGGGTGAGCTCGCTCTTCGGGAGCTTCGAGAGCGCCGCCCACGCGATGTCGAGGGAGTCGGAGACGGAGCGGTTCTCGGCGCCCTGGTTGATGAAGGTCCGTTCGAACTCCTCGGCGAACTTGAGGTAGATCTTGTCGTTCTCCGAGAGCGCATCCTCGCCCGTGATCGCCACGAGCCGCCGCAGGTCGAGGCCGTTGGCGTAGGCGGCCTGGAGCTGGTCGGCGACGCCTTTGTGGTCGTCGCGGGTCTTCCCCTTGCCGATGCCGTTGTTCATGAGCCGCGACAGCGACGGGCCCGGGTTGATCGGCGGGTAGATCCCCTTGTTGTGCAGGTCACGCGCGAGGTAGATCTGGCCCTCGGTGATGTAGCCCGTGAGATCGGGGATCGGGTGCGTGACGTCGTCGTCGGGCATCGACAGGATCGGCAGCTGCGTGACCGAGCCCTTCTTGCCCGTCACCACGCCGGCGCGTTCGTAGATCGACGCCAGGTCGGTGTACATGTAGCCCGGGTAGCCACGACGCCCGGGGATCTCCTCGCGCGCGCCGCCGATCTCGCGCAGCGCCTCGCAGTAGTTGGTCATGTCGGTGAGGATGACGAGCACGTGGTAGTCGTGCTCGAACGCCAGGTACTCGGCGGCGGTCAGGGCCATCTTCGGCGTGAGCAGTCGCTCGACGGCGGGATCGTCGGCCTTGTTCAGGAAGAGCACCGAGCGGGCGAGGGCGCCCGTGCGCTCGAACTCCTGCGTGAAGAAGGTCAGCTCGCGCTGTGTGACGCCCATGGCGGCGAACACGACCGCGAACTCGGTGTCTTCGCCGACCACGGTCGCCTGCCGCGCGATCTGCGCGGCGAGCTCGTTGGCGGGGAGTCCCGACCCCGAGAAGATCGGGAGCTTCTGCCCCCGCACCAGGCTGATGAGCGTGTCGATGGTCGAGACGCCCGTCTGGATGAACTCCTCGGGCTTCTGGCGCGCGACCGGGTTGATCGGCGCACCACCGATGGGGAGACGCTTGTCCGCGACCACGGCCGGGAGGCCGTCGATGGGGGCGCCGACGCCGTTGAAGCGCCGCCCGATCATGTCCTTCGACACGCCGAGTCGGGCGACGCTCTCGACGAGGTTGACGGTCGTGCTCGAGAGATCGATGCCCGACGTCTCCTCGAACACCTGGAGCACGGTGTACTCCGTCGAGACCTCGATCACCTGTCCGCCGCGCTCGCGACCCGTACCGTCCTTGATCCTGACGATGGCGTTGTACGCGAGTTCGGGCGCATTCTGGAGGAAGAGCAGCGGTCCCGAGACGTAGGAGACCTCGGTGTATTCCTTCTTGAGCAGCGTCACGCGGTGCCTCCGGGTATCACGCCGCGACCGCGAAGCCGGCGTCGAGCTGCTTCAGCACGTCGTCGCGGTAGGCGGGGAAGTCGTCCTCCGGGACGTACCGGGAACGGTTGATCTTCTCGGTCACGGGGTTCGCCAGGATCTCGTCGATCGTGGCGCCCTCTTCGAGCGACGCGCGGGCGCGCTCGTAGAACTTGAGCATCATCTGCAGCATGCCGTACGCCTTCTCGAGGCTGCACGAGGCGTCGACCGGATCGAAGCCGTTCTGCTGCAGGAAGTCCTGGCGCAAGATGCGACCGGCTTCGATGATGAGCCGCTCCTGATCCTGGAGCGCGTCCGGACCGACGAGCTGGACGACCTCCTGCAGGTCGCTCTCGCGCTGCAGCAGCCCCACGGCGCGCTCGACGAGTTCGGGGTAGTCCTGCGCGACGTGCTCGCGGTACCACGGCTCGAGGATGTCGGTGAAGAGCGAGTAGGAGCGGTTCCAGTTGATCGCCGGGAAGTGCCGCCGCCGCGCGAGCGACGCGTCGAGCGCCCAGAAGCAACCGGTGATGCGGAGCGTCGCCTGCGTGACCGGCTCGGAGAAGTCCCCGCCGGCGGGGCTGACCGCGCCGATGATCGAGACGGCGCCCTGCTCGCCCGCGAGCGTGGTGACGCGGCCGCCGCGCTCGTAGAACGCCGCGAGGCGCGAGGCGAGGTAGGGGGGGTACCCCTCCTCCGCCGGCATCTCCTCGAGACGCGACGAGATCTCGCGCAGCGCCTCGGCCCAGCGTGAGGTCGAGTCGGCCATGATCGAGACGCCGTAGCCCTGGTCGCGGAAGTACTCGGCGAGCGTGATGCCGGTGTAGATCGAGGCTTCACGCGCGGCCACGGGCATGTTCGACGTGTTCGCGATGAGCACCGTGCGGTGCATGAGCGGGTTGCCCGTCTGCGGGTCCTCGAGTTCGGGGAACTCGACGAGCACGTCGGTCATCTCGTTGCCACGCTCGCCGCAACCGACGTAGACGACGATGTCGGCGTTGCCGTACTTGGCGACCGACTGCTGGGTGACCGTCTTGCCCGAGCCGAATGGGCCGGGGATGGCGGCGGTGCCGCCCATCGTGAGCGGGAAGAGCACGTCGAGGATGCGCATCCCGGTGAGGAACGGCGTCACCGGGTCGAGCTTCTTCTCGAACGGGCGCGGCTGTCGCACTGGCCACGGGTGCATCATCTTGAGCTCGGTGCCGTCGGCGAGCGTGGCGATCACGTCGTCGACGGTGTACTCGCCCGCCGGGACGATGCTTTCGATGGTGCCGCCCTTGCCGGGCGGGACGAGGATCTTGTGCGTGAAGGAGAACTCGGGCACGGTCCCGATCGGGTGTCCGGCCTTCACTTCGTCGCCCTTCGCGACGCCGGGCGTGAACGCCCACGTCGCTTCGCGCGAGAGCGAGTTGACGGTGATGCCCCGGTCGATGTACGTGCCCGAGGCCTCGAAGATCTTGTCGAGCGGGCGCTGGATGCCGTCGAAGATCCCGTTGAGCATGCCGGGCCCGAGCTCGACGGCGAGCGGCAGACCGGTCGAGACGACCTCCTGGCCGACCGTGAGGCCGCCGGTGTCTTCGTAGACCTGCACGAACGCGGTGGTGCCGTCGAGACGGATGATCTCACCGACGAGGTTCTCCTCGCCGACGCGGACGATGTCGTACATCCGCGCACCCATCATGCCCTCGGCGATGACCGCCGGACCCGAGATGCGTTGGACCTTGCCTGTGATCGCCATGGAGCCTCCTACGAACGGATGGAACGTGTCGCTGCGTGCGGTCAGTCGAGCTTGATGTCGAAGCCGATGGCGCTCCGCACCAGCTGTTGCATGTAGGACGTCGCGTCGGACTCGTGATCGAACGCCGCCGAGAGCCCCGGCATGGGCAGGAGCACGGGCAGGTCGCGGCCGCGCATCACGCGCGCCGACGCCGCCACCGGATCGGCGATGAGGCTCTCATCCACGACGACGAGGCCATAGTCGTTCGACAGAATCGCCTCCTCGAGCACCTCCTGCGCTCGCGCGCCGTCGGTTTCGATCGCCTCGACGCCCGCGAGACGGAAGCCGTTGGCGGTCTCCGCGTCGGTCACCACCAGCATCCTAGGCATGGCCGAGCTCCCGTCTGAGCGTATCGCTCGGGACGCCGTAGAAGGTGCCGCGTGCGACGAGGCGCAGGAGCGCCGCCTCGCGCTCCTTCGCGTAGAGGTAGTGGGTCACGAGCCCGATGTCGAGCGGGTCGTGGACGAGTCCCTTCGCATAGCGCTCGAGCACGCTCCGCACACCGACCTCGACGGAGGCGAGGTCTCCCCCGTCGCCGAGGGCGTCGAAGGGAGCGCGCAGCGACGGAAGTGCGGCGCCGGGCGCCGACGAGGCGATCTCCACGAAGACGTCCTTCGACACCACGCGCCCGCCGGGGACGAAGAAGCGCCCTGGCTCGAGTCCGCGGCCCCGGACCTTGAGCGCGGTGCGGAGGTTGGTGGCGTCGATCTCGATCTGCCCGTAGCGTAAGAACGCCGGCGGCACATCGTGCTCCTCGACGCGTTCGCGGACCACCTCGTGGTAGCCGAGATCGATCGCGACCTCGAGCTCGAACAGGTCACCGCTCGCAGCGTAGGCCGCGACCGCCTTACGGAACGTGGGCCCGAGCGGGTGCCCCTTCAGCACGAGCACCTGGGCGGCATTCGGCAGGTCGGCGGCCGTGATCATCCGCTCGAGGATGTGTGCGTCGAGCGCTCCCGCGGGGAGCGTGGCGGCGGCCAGCGAGGCGACGGCGTCGTCGCTCTCGCCCCCACCACCACGGGCGGAGCGCGCGTGGAACGTCCGCGCCACGGACTTGAGGTTGGCGGCGTCGAAGCGCATGAGCAGCACCCCGAGCAGCTCCCGGGCCCTGCCATCCGCCATTCGGAGGAGCGAGCGGGTGGTCCGGGCGACGTTCGTGGCGATCGCGTCGTCGACCATCGGGAGGCCCTCGCGACGCCCCCGAGCCTCCTCGAGATCGGGCGCGTAGGCGGTCTGCGACAGCGACGTCACGAACGCTTCGAACGAACCGGCCTCGATCGCGCTCTGGGCGAAGGTCTCGTCGAGGAGTTTCGCCCGCAGGCCGCGCACGCGGGCGTTGAGATAGCCGTAGTTCGAGGACACGGTTATGCCACCGTCGTCTCGCCGAAGAGCACCTCGGTGATCTCGGAGGCGAGTTCGCCGCGCAGCGACTCGAGGCGCCCACCGAGGGTGTTCTCGATGCTGCTCCCGCGTCCGGTGCGCACGCGCACACCACCGTGGATCGGCCCAGCGACGACGGGAGCCGCGGCACCGCGCTTCGTCGCCAGCACCTGCGCGCTGGCTACGTCGCGCTCCGCGACCACGATCTCCGTGGCCGCTTCGCCGCCGAGGGCCGCGAGTGTCTCCGCGAGCAGGGCGTCGAGCACCGGCTCGTACGCCGTCGCATCCTCGATGAGCGCTTCGATCCGCTCGAGCGCGGCCGCGTAGACCGCCTCGACGGCCTCGTGCTGTGCCCGGAGCCGCAGCGCCGACGCTTCGAGTCGAGCGGCGCTCTGCGCCCGAACGCGCAGCGCGTCACGCTGCATGGTCGTCGACCGTTCGCGAGTCGCCTTGGTGGCCTCGGCCTCTTCCTCGGCCTTCGCGGTCATCGCCGAGGCGCGCTCACGCGCCTCGGACATGATCGCGTCGATCTCGGCGCTCGCCTCGTGTTCGAGCAGAGCCGTGAGATCCGACACCAGCGCCCCTACCCGATCTGACCGTTGAGGAAGAACGCGATGACGAAGCCGAAGATGATGAGCGTCTCGGGGATCACCAGGTAGATGAGGATCTGACCGAAGGCCTGCGGGCGTTCGGCGAGCACGCCGACACCGGCGCTCCCGATCGCACCCATGGCCATGCCGGCGGCGATCGCGGAGAGGCCGATGGCGAGACCGGCACCGATCGCGATGAAGCCGGCGCCGAGAGAGGTCTCTCCGGGTGCCTGCGCGAACGCGAGCGTCAGCGGAGCGGCGAGGACGAGCAGGACGAGAACGCGGACGACGTGGGTGATCATGACTTTCCTCCCAGGAGCTTGAAGGGCCGGTAGTCCCGGCCGGACGACTCGTAGAACCCGAACTTGGTGAAGAACTCGACGTAGTGGAGTCGCAGCGGTTGGAGCGTGTACCCGATGATCTTGAGCACCAGCGCCAGCAGGTGGACGATGAGCGCGACGGCGATACCGAGGAGCGGACCCACGATGGGCATGGTGCCGCTGATGGCGAAGCCGAGGTCGGTGGCGAGCGACGCGACGAGCGCTGCGGCGAGACCGACGGCGAAGAGACGGAGGTAGCTCAGGATGTTGCCCGAGTTGGAGACCAACTCGACGATCATCAGCGGCATCCGAGCCAGCACGACGCACACCACGAAGACCGCCATGCCGAGCGCGACGATACCCAGCACCACCGGGTTGAGGTTATCGGTGAGGAAGGCGGTCGTGAACGTCACCAACGCGGCCAATCCCATGAGCATGCCGAGCCCCTCGTAGACGTGCTTCATGTCGTGGTGTTTGAACCCGTAGAAGACGCGGATCGCCCACCCTCCGAGCACCTGCAGCACGCCGAAGCCGATGGCCAAGAGGAGCAACGGCTCGAACACCTCGACGCGGAAGAGCAGGATCTCGATCAGACCGTAGCCCGGTTCGTGATGGAGGGTGGTGTAGAAGATCGGCCTGCCCGCCGGGAAGTACTCCAGGAAGTTCCCGAAGAACTCGCCGTAGATGTACCCCCACACGATCGTCCAGCCGGCGCACCAGTAGATGATCGTCGACAGGGGTATGAGCGCCTTGGGTGCGATCACCACGTTGAGCGGCCCGAGCGACAGGAGTTGCCCCGATGCACCGCGGCGACGGAGCCACCAGGCGATCCAGGCGAAGAGCAGGCCGAAGGCGATGTCGCCGACGATCACGCCGAAGAAGAGTGGGAAGAAGATGGCGAGCGTCCAGGTCGGGTCGAAATTGCCGTACTTCGGCGGCGCGAACAGCGACAGGAGCCCCTCGAACGGCCTCGCCCACGTGGCGTTCTGCAGCTTCACGGGGACGTCGACGTCGTGGTGTTCGTCGGCCTCGCGGTGCTTGATCACGACGTCGGCGACGAACTGCTTCGTGAGCGCGTCCACCACGCGGCGCCGATCGGCGCTCGGTACCCAGCCCTGCAGCGCGAAGCTGTAGCGGCCTTCCCCGAGCTCGCCGAGCCGTTCGAGGCGACTCTGGTGGTTGAGCGCGGTCTGCCGCATGGTCTTGAGGCGCGGACCGTGCTGGAGCGCGAGTTTGTGGAGCTCCTCGGAGATCGAGCGGAGGCGCTTGGGCACCGTCGTCTGGCGCTCCTCCATCACGTGGACGGCCTTGGCGACGCCGAGGTCGACGTACCGCTCGGGCAGCGTGAGCTCCCCGACGCCGGCCTTGGCGAGTGCGGCGCGGAGCTCCGCGGCGTCGCGACGCAAGACGGCGATCACGAGCGCGACCTGACGGCCGCGGGCGCGCGCTTCGAAGGCGACGTTGCCGCCCAGGGCCTCACGCAGGCTCGCCTCGACCCGCGCCTGGGCGTCCGGCGCGACGAGGGTGACGGCGCCGTGGAGGTAGCGGCTCGCCTCGAGCTGGGCCAGTGTCGGCGCCAGATCGCGGAAGAGCGGCAGGTAGGTCGCGACGGTCTCGAGCTCATCCGTCGACCGCGTCCGTTCGGCGAGGAGGATGTCGACCTGCTCACCGATTGCGTCGACGCGTTCGGCGATGCCGTCGGCGTCGGCGGGGCCCTCGCCCTTGCCGGTTCCGGGCGTGAACTCCGGGACCTCGAGGAGGTGGAGGAGGGTGCCGCTGCGGGCCACGATGCGGTCCCACGTCGCCTTGCGGCGGGCGTCCTCCTCCTTGAGCGTGAAGCGGGCGAGGCCATCGTCGGCGGTCGCTTGGAACTCGTCGACCTGGACGACCCCGAGGCTCTGCAACGAGGCCAGCACGTCGTGGGCGATCTGCTTGCGGCCGACCACGAGGAGCTGGTCCATCGGCGTGATCACGGGAGGACCCGGTCCATCACGAGCGCCGCCGCTCGCTCGCGGTTGGCGTCCGCATGCGCCCGCAGCCTGCTCGCCTCCTCGCGTGCCGCCGCGACGACGCGTTCGCGGTCGGCCTCGGCCTCCGCGCGCGTCACATCGAGCGCCTTGGTGGCGTCCGCATCGGCCTTCTTCACGGACCGCTCCAGGAGCTTCGTCGCCTCCGCCTCGGCCTTGACGACGATCTGTTCGGCTTCGCTACGTGCTGCGGCGACACGATCGGCCTGACGCTGTTCCTGCCTGATCAGATCGTGCAGTAGGGGATCACGCGAGGTTTCCAACCGGCCCTCCTTTCGACACACCGGCATGCCCGCTTGCGCACGCCGAAAGGTGTAGTGGTATCGAGGTCGAGAGGCAAAAAAAATGCGCTGCTGATGGCAATCGCCGCCTCACACGCTGACGGTCAACCATAGCAACCGCGCTCACGAGGTGTCAATGAAGACGATTGTCCCGGTGCGCATCCTCCAGACGCGGTAGCGCGGACTCGTCCGTGCGACCGTTGCCCGCACGAACCGACCGGCGCCGTCATGTCCGCCGCTTGCCGGCGCCGCTCGCCCGGCCCCGCCCGACGATGCTCCGACCCCCGAGCTGGAGCTGTCGCTCGCCCTCGCGCGCCTGCTGCGCACCGTGGATCGCCGCGAGCTCCGAGTAGGCTTCGTCGAGGTCGGAGCGCGGCGTCGCCGGGTCCTCGATGACGGCGCGCAGCGCCTCCCAGCGCGCCATCAGTCGCTCCTGGCGTCGCGCCTTCGCGGCGCCGAGGTGGATCGCCCTGATCTTCGCGAGCAGCTGCTCGAGACGCCGATCGACGTCCAGGGGACCGTGTCGCGCATCACGCCCGGCGTGGTCGATGATGCGTGCCAGGATCCGTTCGGAGCCCGCGCGCGCGTTGAGCGCCGCCACCACGGCGGCGTCCTCGTAGTCGTGGCGGTCGCACAGTTCGGCGAACGCGACGAGCTCCGACCCCTCACCATCGACCGGCAGCATCGCCAGCGAGCGCACGACGCGATCGCGCAGGTGATCGGGTTCGAGCAGCATCAGCCCCACCGCCTCGAGCTCGAGGGTGCGCACCGGACCGAGATCGTCTGACGAGCGACGCATCCCCTTGACGGCCGTGGTGTCGAGCCGCCGGGGTCGGCGCGCGTTCACCCACGCGTCGAGCCGGTCGCCGTCGAGGCCGAGATGATCGACCACGAGGCGGCGGAGTTCGGCCGCGACGGGGTCGAAGACGTCCTGCGGTTGGAGCGATGGGGCGAGCGCCTCGAGCACGGAGCGCTGCCCGTCGGGCGTGGTGGCATCGTGCTGCGCGACCACGTGCTCGAAGCGGAAGGCGACTTCGGAGACGCCGGTGCGCAGGGCGGCGGCGAACGCCTCGCGGTGTCCGCCGAGCACCGCGTCGGCGGGGTCCTTCCCCGCGGGCACGCGCACGGCTTGCACGAGGAAGCGGCGCCCGATGCTCTGGTCGAGTCCACCGAGTACGGCCCGTTGCCCCGCCTCGTCGGCGTCGAACGCGAGCAGCACGCGCCGGACGTCGAGCCGACTCAGGTGCTCGGCCTGCGCCGTCGTGAGCGTGGCGCCGAGCGCGGCCACGGCGTTCACGAACCCGCTCTGGTGGAGCGCCAACACGTCCATGTAGCCTTCGACCACGAGCACGTCGCCCGTCTCCCGGATCGCGGTCCGCGCTCGATCGAGGCCGTAGAGCAGTGCTCCCTTGCCGAACAGGTCGGTCTCGGGCGTGTTGACGTACTTCGGTAGCTCGTCGCCGAGCACGCGCCCGGCGAAGCCGACCACGCGTCCGAGCGAATCCTTGATCGGGAAGATCACGCGCTTGCGGAAGCGGTCGTAGCGCCGCCCCTTGTCGTTCTCCGCGAGGAGCCCGGCAGCGAACAGGTCGTCGTCTCGAACGCCCTTCGTGAGCGCGTGCCGGAGCAGGGCGTCCCAGGAGTCCGGCGCGTAACCGAGCTCCCACGCGTCGATGGTCGCACGCGTGAGGCCGCGCGCCTCGAGATAGTCGAGGGCCGGCCCCTCGAGCGAAGCGCGGAAGAAGGCGAGGGCGAGCTTGTTGATCTCGACGAGGTCGCGCCGCCGCCCCTGTTGGGGCGTCGCGGCCTGGACCTCCACGCCCACGCGCTCGCCGAGCGCCTTGAGCGCGTCGACGAACTCCATGCCCTGCGTCCGCATCACGTACTCGAAGGCGTCCCCCTTCGCCCCACAACCGAAGCAGTAGAAGAAGCCCCGGTCGACGTGCACGTGGAACGACGGCGACTTCTCGGCGTGGAAGGGGCAGAGACCCTTGAGTTGGCCCCGCCCCGCCGGCTTGAGCACGACCTGCTCACCGATGAGCTGCGCGAGGTCGACGCGGGCGCGGATCTGCTCCTTCGCGTCGTCCGCGATGCTCACGTCGCTGGGACCGTCCCCTCCGGCGACGCCGGCGAGGGGTAGAGCGGGAGGTGCCCGAGGGAGACGATGTCGTCTCGTTCGTCACCCTCGGTGAACACCACGAGCGTGGCGCACACCGTGGCGCCGACCTCCGCGAGGAGCCCACCGAGCGCCCGCAGGGTCCCACCGGTCGACACGACGTCGTCGACGATCGCGACGGCGCGGCCGCGCAGGCGCGGCACGTCGGCGCCGTCGATCACGAGGTCCTGGAGCACGCCGGTGGTGATCGATCGCACGGTGCTGCGCACGGCGTCGACCATGTAGGGCTTCTCCGTCTTGCGCACGACGACGTACGGGAGCCCGGTGCGCACGGCGAGCGCGTGCGCGAGCGGCACGGCCTTGACCTCGGGCGTGACGAGCACCTCGATGCCGGGCGGGAGTCGCGCCGCGAGCGCCGCGGCCGCCGCCTCGGTGAGGGGTGCGTCGCCGAGCAGGTTGAGGAGCGCAACGGAGACCGGGCCGACGCTCACGATCGGGAGATCGCGGGTCTGGTCACCGACGGTGACGCGGTGGGTTGGCATGCAGGTCCTCCTCGAGGGTCCACGGTCAAGAGTACACTCGCCCCAGCCCGGGCGGGACCCTAGTCGAAGACGATCGTCTTGTTCGCGTAGACGAGCACGCGATCCTCGACGAAGGCGCGCACGGCTCGCGCCAAGACGGAGCGCTCCGCATCGCGGCCGATGCGCGTCAGGTCCCCGACGCTCTCCTTGTGGCTCACGCGGCGGACGTCCTGCTCCACGATCGGTCCCTCGTCGAGCGCGTCGGTGACGAAGTGCGCCGTCGCGCCGATGAGCTTCACCCCGCGCTCGTAGGCGCGTCGGTAGGGATCGGCGCCGACGAACGACGGTAGGAACGAGTGATGGATGTTGATGATGCGCTCCTGATAGCGGTTCACGAAGTCGCTCGTCAGGATCTGCATGTAGCGCGCGAGCACGACGCCGTCGACCCGCTCCGACTCGAGGCGAGCGAGCGCGAGTCCCTCCTGCGCCACCTTGGTCTCGGGCGTCACGTGCAGGCGCAAGAACGCGATACCGAACGACGCCACCAGCTCCTCGAGGTCGCCGTGGTTGGAGACCACGAGCACGATGTCGGCGTCGATCTCGCCGGCGCGTACACGCCACAGCAGCTCGAGCAGGCAATGGTCGAGACGCGACACGAAGATCGCGAGGCGCTTCCGGCGATCGCCGTAGGCGACGCGCCACGTCATGTCGAATGGCTCCGCGACGCGGGACTCGAAGTCGCTCTCGAGCTGCGCGCGGCTGACGTCGAGGGCGTCGAGGTGGAAGACCATACGCATGAAGAAGACGCCGCCGCTCGGATCGGTGGAGTGCTGCGAGCTGTCGAGCACGTTCGCGCCATGCTCGAAGAGGAAGCGGGAGACCGCGGCCACGATGCCGGGGCGATCGGGGCAGGAGATCAGCAGGCGTCCTACATGGGCGCGCGGGAGCGTACCGCTCGGGGTCACCCGCGGAGTCTACCGGGGTGCGTGCTACCGTGCACCACGTGGAAGACACCGCGTTGCGGCCGACGTCGCTGGCCGAGTACGTCGGGCAGCGCGCCCTCAAGGAGAAGCTCGCCGTCTATCTCGAGGCAGCCCGCGCACGTCGCGAGGCCCTCGATCACGTGCTGCTCTACGGCCCTCCCGGCCTCGGCAAGACCACGCTCGCGCACATCATCGCCGGCGAGCTCGGCGTCGCGATCCGCGTCACGTCGGGTCCGGCCATCGAGAAGCCGGGCGATCTCGCTGCGATTCTCACGAACGCACTCGAAGACGGCGACGTCCTCTTCATCGACGAGATCCACCGCCTCGGTCGCGTGGCCGAAGAGCACCTCTATCCGGCCATGGAGGACTACAAGATCGACATCGTTCTCGGGCAGGGGCCGGCCGCGCGCACGATCCGCCTCGACCTCCCGCGCTTCACGCTCATCGGCGCCACGACGCGTCCGGGGCTGATCACCGGGCCGATGCGGAGCCGGTTCGGCATCATCGAGCACCTCGAGTACTACAGCGACGTGGAACTCGCCGAAGGGGTGCGCCGTGACGCGCGGCTCCTGTCGCTCGACCTCGCCGACGACGCCGCGCTCGAACTCGGTCGACGCGCGCGCGGCACGATGCGGATCGCCAAGCGGCTGCTGCGGCGCGTCCGCGACTACGCCGACGTCGCCGGCGAGACGAGCATCGACGTCCGACGCGTCCGGCACGCGCTCGATGAACTCGGCATCGACGCTCTCGGGCTCGAGCGCCGCGACCGCGCGATCCTGCGCGCGCTCGTGGAGATGTTCGCCGGCGGGCCGGTGGGGCTCGACACGCTCGCCACGGCCGTGGGCGAGGACCGCGTGACGGTCGAAGAGGTCCACGAGCCGTTCCTCATCCAGCGCGGCCTGCTCCAGCGCACGGCGCGCGGTCGCGTCGCGACCGGCGGGACGTACGACCACCTCGGGCTCCCCCGCCCCGCGAGCGCGAGCCTCGGGAGACTCTTCACCGACGATCCCCCGCACGAGGGGGCAGACTGAGGGGGTGATCGAAGGCAACCTCCGGAAGGTCCCCCTCGCCGACGTCTTCCAGATCGTCGTGTCGGGCCGCAAGACGGGCGTGCTCGAGGTCGAGGGTGAGGAGCGTCGGGCACGCCTCTACTTCGACGCGGGCGGCATCCAGTACGCCAGCCTCATCCCCGGCGTCCACCTCGGCGAGGTCATGGTGCGCATGGACCTGCTCACCGCCCGCCAGGTCCAGGAGATCCTCGCGATGCAGGTCGAGGAGAGTGCGGACGCGCCACTCGGTCACACCGCCGTCCGGCTCGGACTGCTCGAGGACGCCGACCTCGCGCGCGCGCTCGAGCGTCAGATCACCGAAGTTCTGGCCGACCTCATCACCTGGCGCGACGGCGACTTCCGTCTGAGCGAATCCGACGTGATGCGCACGTACGTCCCGACCGGCCATCACGTCGACGCGATGATGGTGCTGCTCCACGTCGCGGGGCACTGGCAGGACCAGCGAGCAGATCGGGTCGAGGGTGCGACGGTCTTCGACCGCGCCGGCGATCCGACCGCGCAACCACTCCCGGGCGGAGGCTGGGACGTGCTCGCGCACGTCGACGGGAAGCGGAGCGCGCGCACCGTCGCGGCCGAGGTCGATCTGCCGGTGCGTCAGGTGTTCGCGGTGCTGGCGGAGCTCGAGGCGCTGGGCGTGATCGGCCGCACCGCCTACCCGCTCGAGGAACCGCTCGTGGTGGTGGTCTCGCCGAGCCACGCCTTGCAGCGCCTCCTGCGGCTGACCGTCGAGCGCGTCGGGGCGCGTACGGTCGCGACGTCGGACGCCCCGACGACGTTCGCGGCGGTCGCCGTCGAGCGCCCCCAGGCGCTGCTACTAGACGTCGCGACCGACGGCGACGCCTGGTCGCTCGTGCGGTCGCTCCGCCGACTCGACGGGCTCGGTCATGTCCCCGTCCTGGTCCTCGGTGCGGGCGCCGGCGGGCCGCTCGGCCGTTGGCTCCGCCCGCGAGCCGATACCATGACGAAACCGTTCGACGAACTCGAGCTGCAGGCGTGGCTCGCGCGCCGGCTCGGACGACCGCCCATCTGATCGTCGCGCTGTGTACTCCCGGCGGTACACACGGAGTCCGTTACCGCTGCCCTTGCGAGCACGGGAGTGCCCTGCTAGAGTCCACTCATCGAACCTTCACCGTGTCGGCATGATCGGCGCGGGCAGGTGTGGCGGGGGAGCGCGGGGATCACCGGGGTTTGGTGCCGTCGTGACGAACGACGGGACTCACTCGTACGGTACGAGAAAGGGAGATACATGAGAATCGTGTTGTTGAGCCTATCGCTCGCCGTCGCACTCGCGCTGGGGTCGGCCGTCGCGCAGACGGTCACCGTCGCAGGGGGTGCGGTCGGTCAAGAACTCGAGCTGACGCGCGCCGCAGCGGACCGCTACATGCAGGAGAACCCGGGCGTCACCGTCGAGGTGCTCGAGGTGCCGGACCTGGCGGACAACCGCCTCGGCCTCTACCTCCAGTTCTTCGAGGCGCAGTCGAGCGAGGTCGACGTCTATCAGATCGACGTCATCTGGCCCGGCGATCTCGCCGTCCACTTCGTCGACCTCTACGACTACGGCGCCCGCGACGTAGCCGACCAGCACTTCCCGGCGATCGTCGAGAACAACACTGTCGACGGGCGCCTCATCGGCATCCCCTGGTTCACGGACGCCGGCCTCCTCTACTACCGCACCGACCTCCTGGAGGAGTACGGCTTCGACGGTCCCCCCGAGACGTGGGCCGAGCTCACCGAGATGGCGCAGACCATCCAGGACGGCGAACGCGCTGCCGGCCAGAGCGACTTCTGGGGCTTCGTCTGGCAGGGCAACGCCTACGAAGGGCTCACCACCAACGCTCTCGAGTGGATCGCCTCGAACGAGGGCGGCAGCATCATCAGCCCCGACGGCGTCATCACCGTCAACAACTCCAACGCCGTGGAGATCACCGACCTCGCCGCCTCGTGGGTCGGCACGATCAGCCCTCCCGGCGTGACCGGCTTCGGCGAAGAGGATGCGCGCAACATGTGGCAGGCGGGGAACGCCGCCTTCATGCGCAACTGGCCCTACGCCTACTCCCTCGGGCAGCAGGACGGCAGCGCCGTCGCCGGGAATTTCGACGTCCGTCCCCTCCCGGCCGGCGACACCATGGGCGGCGAGCCCGCGGCCACACTCGGCGGCTGGCAGCTCGGCGTGAGCCGCTACAGCAACAACCCCGAGTTGGCAGCCGACGTGGCCCTCTTCCTCGCCTCGTACGACGAGCAGAAGGTCCGCGCCGTCGAGGGGAGCCTCAACCCCACGATCATGGCGCTCTACGAAGATGCGGACGTCCTCGAGGCCGTGCCGTTCTTCGGCTCGCTCTTCGACGTCTTCACGAACGCGGTCGCCCGCCCCTCTACGGCGACGGCGCCCAACTACGCGCAGGTCTCCAGCGCCTTCTACACGGCCATCCACAGCGTGCTGACCGGGCAAGAGGACGCCGAAACTGCACTCGCGCTCCTCGAGATCGACCTCGAAGCGCTCACGGGCTTCCCCACCGGAACGCCCTAAGCACCGTCGTCGAATGGATCCGCGAGCGGGTCGGGTCGGGTGCCTTTCCGACCCGACCCGCTCGGCGTTGGCCCCGGTGGCGCGAGCGTATATCGTGCACCCACAGCGAACGTCGAACACAACTGAGGAGGTGCCCGCGTGACGAAAGAGAGCCGCGCCCTGCAGCCCGCGAAGAGCCGCGGACCGTCGAAACTCGCCCGAGGCGAGGAACGGACCGCGCTCTGGCTGCTACTCCCGTCCTTCTTGATCATCGCCGTCGTCGCGCTCTACCCCTTCGGACGAGTGGTGTTGTCGAGCTTCACCGACGAACGCTTCGCCGCCGGCACGGACCTTCGGGGCGAGTTCGTGGGCGTCGTCAATTATCAGCGCCTCCTGAGCATGACGCTCCGGCAGGTACCGGCCGTCGTCGACGTGGATACGGGCGAGCGAGTCCTGCGAGACGGGCAGCCGACGTTCGAGAACCCCCGTCTCTTCCTCCGGCGACTCGGCACGTCGTTGCCGCTCGACGCGGTCGCCACCTTCCGGATCGGCGGCAACCTCTGGGTTCTCGGTGCCACGAGCGCCAGCTTCATCCGCTCCGTCTGGGACACGCTCGTGTTCACCGTCTCGTCGGTCGCGATCGAGACCGTGCTCGGCATGATCATCGCGCTCACGCTCGCCGCGAAGTTCCTCGGTCGGGGCGTGATGCGCGCCGCGATGCTCGTACCGTGGGCGATCATCACCGTGGTCTCGGCGCGCATATGGGAGTGGATGCTGCAACCGACCCGTGCCGGGTTCTTCAACACGCTCCTCAACGACCTCGGCGTCACCGACGGTTCCTATGCCTTCTTCCAGACCGCCGCGCTGCAGGTCCCCGCGATGGTCGCCATCGACGTCTGGAAGACGACCCCCTTCATGGCCCTGCTGTTGCTCGCGGGTCTCTCGACGATTCCGGGCGAACTCTACGAGGCGGCCGAGGTCGATGGCGCGAGCCCGATCCGCCGCTTCTTCTCGATCACCCTCCCGCTCCTCATGCCGACGCTCGCGGTGGCGCTGATCTTCCGCACCCTCGACGCATTGCGCGTCTTCGACCTGTTCCAGGTGGTCTACGGCGAGGCGCGCTACTCGATGGCGAGTTACGCCTACTACCAGCTCATCGCGGCGAGGAACGTCGGCATGTCGTCGGCCGCGAGCGTCATCATCTTCGTGATCATCTTCGCGTTCGCCCTGTTCTACATCCGCGCCCTGGGGGTCGACCGTGACGAGTAGAAGGCGCCTCTCCAAGACCGTCGGCCAGGTCCTCTTCTGGATCCTGATCGCCGTCATCTTCGTCTACCTCATCTTTCCCTTCTACTGGGCGTTGATCTCCGCCCTGAAGACGCAATCCGAGCTCATCCGTACGCCCGCGACGTACTTCCCGGAGAACCCCACGCTGCAGAACTTCCGCGCGGTGTTCCAGAACACGGCATTCCTGCGCGGCCTCGGCAACAGTCTCATCGTCGCCGGCTCCGTGACCGTGCTGTCGCTCGTGGTCGGCGCCTTCGCGGGATTCGCACTCGGCAAGCTCCGCTTCCGTGGCCGCACCCCGTCGCTCTACGTGATCCTGGCGATGACGATGTTTCCACAGATCGCGGTCCTGGCGGGCCTCTACGCCGTCATCCGCACCCTCGGCATGCCGGCGTTGCCGAGCCTGGTCCTCTCCTACATGATCTTCACGCTACCGTTCACGGTCTGGGTGCTCACGGCCTTCTTCAAGGGTCTCCCGACCACACTCCTGCAGGCGGCGCAGGTCGACGGCGCCTCGACCATGCAGACGTTCGTGCAGATCCTACTCCCGCTCACGGCGCCCGCGCTCGTCACCACCGGACTGCTGGCGTTCATCCAAGCGTGGAACGAGTACCTCTTCGCCCTCACGTTCACGTCGATCGCTCCGACCGCGCGCACGGTCCCGGTCGCCATCGCGCTCTTCAGCGGGCAGATCTCACGGGAACAACCCTTCGGGGAGATCATGGCCGCCGCCATCGTCGTGACGATCCCGCTCATCGCGCTCGTCCTCTTCTTCCAGAACCGCATCGTGGAGGGGCTCACGGCCGGCGCCGTCAAGGGCTAGCACCCGGCCCTCACGACAGGGCCGCGACGCGCGCCGCGATCTCGGCGCACACCTCGGGGTTGGCCATCACCTCGAGGTTCGTCGGCCCGGCGCCGTTCACGATGGCGCGCACGGCGATCTCCATCGGCTTGCCGCTCCGTGTTCGGGGCAGTTCGCGCACCTGGAGGACGCGCCGCGGTACGTGCCTCGGGCTCGCACCCTGGCGGATCGCGGCGCGCACGCGGCCGATCAGGTCGTCGTCGAGTACCTCCTCTTCGCGCAGGACGAGCAGCAGCCAGATCTCCTCGTCGCTCCCGGTGCGGCGCCCGACCGCGCAGGCTTCGACGACCTCCGGGAGTGACTCGAGTGGGCGGTAGATCTCGGCCGTGCCGATCCTGACGCCGCCGGGGTTGAGCGTGGCGTCGGAGCGACCGTAGACCGCCACACCCCCCTCCGGCGTCCGCGCGATCAGGTCGCCGTGCCACCAGACGCCCGGGAACCGCTCGAAGTAGGCCGCGCGGTAGCGCTCCGCATCCGGGTCGCCCCAGAACCCGAGGGGCATCGACGGCAGCGGCGAGCGGCAGATCAGCTCCCCCGAGCCGGAGGCCACCGGCCGCCCATCGTCACCGAAGACGTCGAGGTCGACGCCGAGCCCAGGACGTTGGATCTGAGCGTCGTAGACCGGGAGTGTCGGGACACCCAGCATGAAGCAGCCGACGATGTCGGTCCCCCCCGAAATGCTCGCGAGGTGGACGTCGGCCTTGACGTGCTCGTAGACGTAGCGGAAGCCGGACGGCGACAGCGGTGACCCGGTCGAGACGACGCTCCGCAAGGCGTCGAGACGGACGGCTTCGCCTGGCCGGGCGCCGGCCGCCTCGAGTCCGTGGAGGTAGCGCGCACCGGTGCCGAAGAGCGTCGCCTGCTCGTCGGCGAGGATCCGCCAGAGCGCGAGGTCGTCGGGCCACACGGGCGATCCGTCGTAGAGCAGGAGCGTCGCCCCCTGCGCGAGCGCCGACACGAGCCAGTTCCACATCATCCACCCGAGGGTCGTGAAGTAGAGGACGCGGTCGCCAGGTCGGACGTCGAGGTGGAGTCGGTGCTCCTTGTGGTGGGTGAGGAGGGCACCGCCGGCGCGGTGGACGATCGCCTTGGGGCGCCCCGTGGTGCCCGAACTGTAGAGGACGTAGAGGGGGTGGTCGAACGGCAGCGAGCGGAACGTGGGCGCTTGGCCCTCGTCGTCGCCGAGCCAAGCGTCCCACGAGCGCTCTCGCTCCGCCGCCACCGCCGGCGCATCCTCGCCCGGCACCGGGAGCCAGACGAGGCGCGTCACGCTCGGCATCGAGCGCGCGAGGTACCGACCCGTCTCGAGCGTATCGAAGCGCCGCCCGCCATAGCGGTACGCGGGCGAGACGGCGAGGACCTTGGGCGTCACCTGCGCGAGTCGAGCGTGCGCCGCCTCGGGGCCGAAGTCCGGCGAGCACGAGGTGAACACGGCGCCGATCCCGGCGCAGGCGAGCAGCAGCACGACCGCCTCGACGCCATTCGCAGCCACGGCTGCGACCCGGTCGCCCTCGACGACGCCGTCGCGCTCGAGCGCGCGCTGCGCGCGCGCGACCTCGCGCTCGAGCTCTTCGCGGCCGAGCGCGCGCCGCCCGCCCGACTCGTCGAAGGCGACGAGCGCCTCGGCCGCGGCGGTGCCACCGGGAGGGCGGAGCAGCGCGCGAGCGTAGTTGAGCGCACCCCCCTCGAACCAGCGCATGGCGTGGAGCGCATCACCCGTCACCACCGGATGGCCCGGGCGATCGAACTCGATGCCCGCCCACTCCACGTAGGTGCGCCAGAAACGTCCGACGTCCGCCACGCTCCAGGCGTGGAGCGCGTCGTAGTCGCCGAGCGCGCTGCCCGCTCGGGCCTCGACGAACGTCGCGAAGTCGGTCATCGACGCCCTCGCGATGCGATCGGGAGCGGGGGTCCAGCGTGCCATGGTCGTCCTTTCGGGAGTCGAGTGGTGCGTCGCGACAGTGTACCGGCACGCGAGAACGCTCCGGTAGAGTGGCGCATGCGCATGCAGAGCTTCGGGCGACGTCCCGCCGGCACGAGTACCGACGACGACACCACGGGGCGCTTCGATCCGAAACAGCTCCGTCGACTGTGGAGCTACACGCGGCCGTACTCGCTGCGGCTCTGGAGCGCCGTGATCGCTTCCTCGATCGCCGCGCTCCTCGGCGTCGCCTTCCCCGTCATCGTCGGTGACCTCTTCAATACCGCCTTCGGCGTGCAGGTCGACGCCGGCCTGGGCGGCATGCTGCGCGGCGGCGGTCCCGCGGCCGTCGACGGGGCGGCCCTCGAAGGAGCTCCCGCCGCGGCGACGAGCGCCGACCTGAACCTCATCGCCGGGGCGCTCTTCGCCGTCTTCCTCGTCCAGGCGATCTTCAACTTCGTGCGCGTCTTCCAACTCGGCTACGTGGGCGAGGCCGTCGTGGCCGATCTCCGCAAGGCACTCTTCGGCCACCTCATGACGCTCTCGATCCGCTTCTTCGAGGCGCGGCGGATCGGCGAGATCACCTCGCGACTCACGAGCGACATCGGAACCGTGCAAGCGGCGGTCTCCCAAGCGGTCGCGCAGCTCATCAACCAGAGCATCCAGCTCGTGGGTGGCGTGGTGGTCCTCATCGTCATCAGCCCGCAGCTCACGCTCGTGATGCTCGCCGTGCTCCCGGCGGTGATCGTGGCCACGGCGATCTTCGGCCGCCGCCTACGGGCGATCAGCACCGCCTTCCAGGACGAGGTCGCCGAGGCGAACGCCAGCGCCGAGGAGGCGATCGCCGGTATCCGGATCGTGCAGTCGTTCACGGCCGAGGGGCACGAGCGAGCGCGATACGCGGCACGGATCGATGCCTCGTTCGGATCGGCGATCCGCCGGGCGCGCGTGCGCGCGTGGTTCATCCCGACCGTGGTGCTGTCGATGTCGCTCGGCATCGGCGTCGTCCTCTGGTACGGAGGGCAGCAGGCGCTCGCCGGAGTGCTCGCACCGGGGACGCTCATCACCTTCTTGCTCCTCACCGTGCTCGTCGCCGCCTCCATCGGCTCATTCACCGGCCTCTACAGCCAACTCATGGAAGCGATGGGGGCCTCGAAACGGATCTTCGAGCTTCTCGACACGGGTTCCGACCTCGCGGTGCGCGACGACCCCGTGCCGTGGCGCGACGTACGCGGCGCGGTTCGCTTCGAGCAGGTGCGATTCCGCTACGGCGAGCGCGGCGACGAGTGGGTGCTCGACGACATCGATCTCGACGTCCGCCCGGGTGAAGTCGTGGCGATCGTGGGGCCGTCCGGAGCCGGCAAGTCGACGTTGGTAACGCTGGTGCCGCGCTTCTTCGATCCGACCGAGGGGCGCGTGCTCGTCGACGGCATCGACGTCCGCGACCTATCGCCCACAGACCTGCGTAGTGCCATCGGGATCGTGCCGCAGGAGACGCTGCTCTTCTCTGGCACGCTGCGCGAGAACGTCCGCTACGGCCGGCCCGACGCGAGCGATCACGAAGTCGTGGAGGCCTGCCGCGCCGCCAACGCGCACCCCTTCATCGAGTCGTTCCCGGACGGCTACGACACGACCGTCGGCGAGCGCGGCGTCAAGTTGTCAGGGGGGCAGCGTCAGCGCGTCGCCATCGCTCGAGCGCTCCTCAAGGACCCGCGAATCCTCATCCTCGACGAGGCGACCAGCTCGCTCGACAGCGAATCGGAAGCACTCGTGCAGGCCGCGCTCGAGCGCCTCATGGTGGGCCGCACTACCTTCGTGATCGCCCACCGGCTCTCGACGGTCGTGGGCGCCGATCGCATCGTGGTGATCGACGACGGGCGCGTGGTGGCCCAGGGGACGCACGACGACCTCCTGCGCTCCGACGGGCTCTACCGCGACCTCTACCGGACCCAGTTCCGACACGACACGCCGGGCACCTCGGCGCCGTCGCACGGCTGAGGGCGCGCTGCGCGCAGCCGCGCACCCCAACCCCAGCTCAGGCTCGCGTCGCCTCGAGCTCGATCGGCACCGACGCGAGCGCCTTGTGGATCGGGCATCCTGCTTTCGAGACCCGCGCGATCTCGTCGAAGGCGGCGTCGTCGACACCCTCCACCGTCACCCGGCACACGAGCTCGATGCGCGTGATCACGGGTCCGACGTCGTCCTTGCCGAGGTGGACCTTCGCCTCGGTATGCACCCGCTCGGGCACGAAACCGGCGGCGGCGAGCTTGCTGGCGAAGAACATCGAGAAGCAGCCCGCGAGGGCGGCGCCGATGAGCTCCTCGGGATTCGTGCCGCTCCCCTCCTCGAAGCGTGACGCGAACGTGTACGGCCCGTCGAACGCGCCGCTGCCGAGCGCGACGGTGCCCTTGCCGCCCTTGAGATCGCCGTGCCAGATGCCGGTCGAGCTTCGGATCGTCATGTGAATCCTTCCAGTGCGTGGGATGGCCCATCGTACGACGAGGGCCGCAACCCCTCCATCGGCGACCGCCGCACGAGTCCGCACGGGCTACCATTGAGGGCGATGCCGCTGAAGGTCGAGACCCCGTTCACGCCCAAAGGAGATCAACCGAGCGCGATCGCCACGCTCGTCGACGGCCTCGCCAGTGGCTTGCGCTTCCAGACGCTCCTCGGCGCCACCGGCACCGGCAAGACCTTCTCGATGGCGAAGGTGATCGAGGAGACAGGGCGCCCCGCGCTCGTGCTCGCACCGAACAAGGTCCTCACGGCGCAGCTCGCGGCCGAGTTCCGCGACCTCTTCCCCGACGCCGCCGTCGAGTTCTTCATCTCGTACTACGACTTCTACCAGCCCGAGGCATACGTGCCGGCACGCGACCTCTTCATCGAGAAGGACGCCAACGTCAACATGGAGCTCGAGCGGCTCCGGCACTCCACCACCCGCTCGCTCCTCACCCGCCGCGACGTGATCGTGGTCGCGTCGGTGTCGGCGATCTACGGCCTCGGAGCCCCGGAAGAGTACGAGAAACTCAATCTCATCCTCACGACCGGCGCCACGATCTCGCGCGACGCCATCCTCTCCCGTCTCGTCCAGCAGCAGTACGAGCGCAACGACGTCGAGCTGGCGCCCGGCCGTTTCCGCGTCAAGGGTGACGTGATCGAGATCTGGGCCGCGTACGAGGAGAGTCCGCTGCGCGTGGAGCTGTGGGGCGACGAGATCGACGCGCTCGCACAGGTCGATCCCGTGACGCTCGACGTCCTCCATGCCCCGACGAGCGCCACCGTCTTCCCGGCGAAGCACTACGTGACACCGTTCGAGACGCTGCAACCCACCATCCGCGCGATCGAGCACGACCTCGCCGAGCGACTCGCCTATTTCGAGAGCGTCGGCAAGCTCCTCGAGGGGCAGCGCCTCCGCGAGCGGACCATGTACGACCTCGAGATGCTGCGCACGCTCGGCTACTGCAACGGCATCGAGAACTACTCGCGCTACCTCGACGGCCGTGCTCCGGGCGATGCGCCGTTCACGCTGCTCGACTACCTGCCCGACGACGCGATCATCTTCCTCGACGAGTCGCACGTGATGTTGCCTCAGGTCCGCGGGATGTTCAACGGCGACCGCGCCCGCAAGCAGACGCTCGTCGACTACGGCTTCCGACTCCCGGCGGCCCTCGACAACAGGCCCCTCAAGGAGGGTGAGTTCCTCGAACGCGTCGGGCAGACGGTCTTCGTCTCGGCGACGCCCGGAGCCCAGGAACTCTCGCTCTCGGATCAGGTGGCGGAGCAGGTCATCCGTCCGACCGGGCTCGTCGACCCGGCGATCACCGTGAAGGGGAGCCGCGGCCAGATCGACGACCTCCTCTTCGCGATCCGCGAGCGCGCGGCGCGCGACCGTCGGGTATTGGTCACCACCCTGACCAAGAAGATGGCGGAGGACCTCACCGAGTACCTCTCCGAGCAGGGAATTCGGGTGCGCTACATGCACTCCGACATCGACGCGGTCGAACGCCAGGTGATCATCCGCGACCTCCGACTGGGGCATTTCGACGTCCTGGTCGGTATCAACCTCCTCCGGGAGGGGCTCGACCTCCCCGAGGTCTCGCTCGTCGCGATCCTCGACGCCGACAAGACCGGCTTCCTCCGGAGCGAGCGCTCGCTCATCCAGACGATCGGCAGGGCGGCAAGGCACGTCGAGGGGGAGGTCTTCCTCTACGCCGACACCGTGAGCGACGCGATGCGGGCCGCGATCGACGAGACCGACCGACGCCGCACGAAGCAGATCGCCTACAACGAACTCCACGGCATCACGCCCGAGACGATCAAGAAGCGCATCCAGGAGGTCATCCGAGGGGAGCGCAAGGAGGCCGGCGCCGACATCGCCCCAGTCGCACCGTGGGAGCGCGAGTTGCTCGAAGACGACGCGCGTCAGGAACTCGGCGCACTGGAGCGGGAGATGTGGGAGGCCTCCGAGGCCCTCGACTTCGAGCGCGCGGCGGCCGTACGCGACCGCATCCGCGAGGTCGAGGCGCGGCTCGGCGGCCGCGAGATCGCGATGCCGAGCGTTCCCGGGCGCGGCGCCAAGTCCGGGCGCGGCGCCAACTCTGGGCGCGGCGCCAAGCGGGTGCGCGCGTGAGGATGGAGGGTGACGCGACGTCGCGATCGCACGCCCTCGCGGCGCTCGTCGCCTGCGCGCTCCTGCTCTCGATCGCAACCGTTGCCGCGCAACCCTACGCGGCCGACGGCGGCTTCGGGCGCCCGGACGAGATCGTCGGCCACCAGCAGCGACCGGCGATCGCGGTGGTCGTCGACGCGGGTGTGGCCACGCTCGCACGCGTCGACAACGGTCGGATCCTCCTGGCGCCGCTGCACGCCGTCACCTCCGCGGAGGTGCTCGCGAGCGGTGAGGCCTATGTCGACGTGATCGCGGCGACCGGTCAGGTCGTGGCGACCGGCGACGTCGCGACGGCCCCCGCGGTCTACGCGTGGTACTCCCGTGACCTCACCACCGGGCGCTACGTCTACGCGTGGCATCACGACGGCACCACTCGAAGGCTGCTCGAGGCGCCGCAGGTGCTCGACGTCCGCCTCGCAGTCGGCCCCCACGGACCCGAAGCGTGGGTGATTCGGACGCAGCCGTCGGGCGCACGGATCGAACGCCACGGCTGGGTGGAGGGCGACGTCGAAATCGTGCACGAGAGCGGGCTCTCGCTCGCCGAGCCCGCCGTGTCGTACGCACGAGACGGCGCTCGGCACCTCGCCTACCTCGAGGGCTTCACCGACGTGACCGACTTCGGCGTCAACGCCCACTGGGTCGTTCGCTACCTGCCTCCCGGCGCCGATGCCGGTGACGCGGTCGAACTCGGCGCCGCCGCTCCACCGCCGAACGAGGTGACGGTCGTCGCCGACGACGTGCGCATCGCGTGGACCGATGACGCCGGCATGCTCGTCGTCGCCGCACCCGACGGTGACGCGGTGCCGATCGGCACGGGGCGCGCGGTGGCCGCCACACCGCAGCGCCTCTATTCCTTCGACGGCGCTTCGATCGTGGCGCACGATCGCCCCGTCGTTCCCGGTGCCGGCGTGAACGTGGCGTGGTCACCCATGGGCATCGAGCGAGCCTTCGCAGCGCGAGACGCCGAAGGGGTCACGCACCTCGTGTGGGCCGGGCGGCGGGCCGGCGGTGGCTTCGCCCTCTTCGTCAGTGACGATCGATCGCCGATGGCTCGCTCGCTCGCCGATCGCGCCGCGGCGACCTTCGGCTGGGCGCCGTGGTCGGTGGCGGAAGAGGCGTTGGCGCAAGGCGCGGGTGCGCTGCTCACCGGAACGATCGCCACGATGGCGCTGATCCCCCTCCTCTGGTTGCTCGCGGCGCTCGTCGTCGGCCGCGTCCCGCACCATCGCACTCGGCTGGTTGGGGCACTCATCGCCGCGGGTCTGATCGCAGTGGCGCTCGCCGGCGTGGTGGCACGGCTCGGCGACGTCGGTCACGCGCTCGTGGGTCTGCCGTGGATCGCGCCGCTCGCTGTCGCGATCGGCGTGGCGGCGGGGAGTGCCGGCCTCCGGCGCGTCGACATGGAGTCGCTCCAAGCGATGGTGTTCGGCGCGTGCATCACGTGTTTCGTGAGCGTCACGATCCTCGCGTTCACCACGTTTCAGGGTTGGATGCGGCTCCTCGACCTGTAGCCGGGCGACGTGGGGCATCGCCGGCGCGCCGCCGCGCTCCCGGGGAGCGTGTCCGACGCGCCCGACGGCCGTGGGATGCTTTCGCTGTGGTACCCTCGGGAACGGGAGGCCCGAGTGTGACGTTCGAAGTCGGAGACCACGTCGTGTATCCGTCGCAAGGGGCCGGCGTGGTGCAGGAGCGGACCACGCGCTCCGTGATGGGCAAGACCCACGAATACCTCAAGATCGTCTTCGTTCGCGGCGACATGGAGGTCCTCGTCCCCATGAAGCGGGGGGAGGAGGTCGGGTTGCGCCACACGATCGGCGCCGACGAGGTGGAGCGCCTGCTCGAGGCCATGGTCAAGGGCGACCTCACCCTCCCCACGCAATGGCCACCGCGCTACCGAGCGGAGCAGGAGATCCTCGCCGGCGGGAGCGCCTACGAACTCGCCCGCCTCATCGGCGTGCTCGCGCGCCGCGACCTCGACAAAGGGCTCGCCGCCACGGAGCGCGAGGTGCTCGAGAACGCCAAGACGACGCTCGCGAGCGAGCTCGCGGTGGTGGAGGGGACCGGGCTCGAAGAGGCAGCGAAGCGCATCGAAACGGTCGTGACGGAGCGCATCACGGCGTCGTGAACCCCGCCGTCGGGGGCGCTCACCCCTCGCTCACGTCGCCTCGCACGATTCGCGAGATCCTGCACCGCCACGGGCTCGCCGCCGACAAATCCTTCGGACAACACTTCCTGACCGACGACCGCGTGCTCGCGAGCGTGATCGAGGCCGCTGGCGTAGGTCCCTCCGACGAGGTCTGGGAGGTCGGTCCCGGCCTCGGCGTCCTGACGCGCGCCCTCGCGCGGGTCGCGCGTCGCGTCGTGAGCATCGAGCTCGACCGCCGTCTGCTCGACGTTCTCACCGAGACGCTCGCGCATGTGGAGTCCGTGGAGGTGGTGCACGCGGACGCCACCACGTTCGACTTCACACGGGCGACCCCCGGTAGTGTCTTCGCCGCCAACCTTCCGTACAACGTCGGCACCGGCATCCTGGTGCGCGTGCTCGAGAGCGCTCGCTTCCGCCGCATCGGCGTGCTCCTCCAGCGCGAAGTCGCCGAACGCCTCTGCGCCCCACCCGGGAGCAAGACGTACGGTGCACTCTCGCTGCTCGTCGCCCATCTCGGCCACGCGCGGATCGTCCGGCGCGTGCCGCCCGGGTGCTTCGTGCCACCACCGACGGTCACGTCGGCGGTCGTACGCATCGACGTGCGGCCCGACGCGCTCCCCGACCCTGCGACCTTCGCCGTCGTCCGCGCCGGCTTCCGGCATCGCCGGAAGACGCTCGCACGCAACCTCCGCATGGCAGGTGTCCCCGAGGAGGCCGTGGTAGCGGCGCTCACGGCGCTCTCGCTCGACCCGAGGATCCGCGCCGAAGCGCTCGACCTGGCGACGTTCCGCTCCCTGGCCCAGCACCTTCCGCCTTTGGCCCCGGTCGGGCCTCCCTAACGGGCTATACTGAGCGGTACGCACACGAGGGGGGCACCCCGAAGAGGTAGGTGGATGGCCAAGCTATTCGTGGTCGGCGACGCGACGGTCGACCAGATGTATTTCGTCGACGCGCTACCGGAACCGGGCGGTGAGGTAACGGCGCTCCGGGCCCTCATGGAGCCCGGCGGCGCTGGCGGCACGATGGCCACGGCGCTGGCGCGCCTCGGGCACGACGTCCGCATCGCGACGCGCGTCGGCACCGGCCCGTTCTCGGAGCTGGCACTTCGCAACGTCCGCGACGCCGGCGTCGACACGTCGCTGATCCAGACCGACGACACGTACCAGACCAGCAGCGTCACGATCCTGATCACACCCGACACCCAACGGACGATGATCAGCGCGGCGGGAGCGAGTCGGTACCTCGATTCGGCGAAGCTCGACATAGGCCACGTGCGCGAACGCGACGCCCTGGTGATGAGCGCCTACAGCCTGGTCGGCGGCCCTCAACGCGAGTACGCCGTGCAGGCGCTGGCTTTCGCGGCCGAGGTCGGTGCGACCACCTTCGTCGACATGGGCTCCGGCGCCGTGAACGCGCTCCAGGGACGGCTCCTGCCGCTGCTCCGGGGCGTCGACTACGTGCTCATGAACGAGAAGGAGCTCTTCACGCTGACCGGGGAGACGTCGATATCCGACGCCGTGAGCGGGCTCCGGGCACAAGGGATCGATCAGGTGGTGGTGAAGGTCGGAGAGATGGGATCGATCGTGGTCACGCCCAACCTCACCGAACTCGTCGACGCCATGGAGATCGATGGCGTCGTCGACTCGACGGGCGCGGGCGACTACTACACGGCCGCCTTCGCGCACGCGGTGCTCGACGGCTACGACCTGCTCGAGGCCGCGTGGCGCGGCAACGTCGCCGGCGCGCTCAATACCACTCGTGTGGGAGCGCAACGCGTCGCCATCGACGTGGCGACGCTCGAACGCCACGCTGGCGGGATCGACGTGGGCGCGGCGTGAACGTGCCGCGGGCCCTCACGATCCTCCTCGCGCTCGCGATCGGGATCGCCTTCGCGATCGGTACCGCCGGCGCCTCCGGCTATGCGGAACGCTTCGATACCGCCTGGCGACTCGTCGACGAACGCTACTGGGATCTCTCCAGCCTCGACGTCGACTGGGACGAGGCGCGGGAGCGCTACGGACCGCAAGCGTCGAGCGCCCCGGATGACGCCGCCTTCTACGCCGTGCTCGAGGCGATGTACGCCGAGATCGGCGACGACCACAGCGTGTTCGTGCCGCCGGAGCGCGTGGCCGAGATCCGCGCCGCCTACGGCGACCTCCCCTGCCTCGGCGTCTTCGCGCAGGGCGCGCCGGCGGCGGCTGCGCCCCCCGTCGCGCTCCCCGAGCAGCTCGAGGAGCGCGGCCCCGTCGCGTTCGCACTCCTCGAGCATGGCATCGGCTACGTGCGCATCGACGATCTCGTCCGCGGCGGCACGGCCGAGGGGGTCCGCGGCGCAGTCACGCAACTCACGCGCGACGGCGCCGTGGCGTTCGTGCTCGACCTGCGCGGCAATCCCGGTGGCCGGCTCGTCACGATGATGCAGGTCGCGGGCGTCTTCACGCAGGGCTTCCTCTGGCGCACGGTGACCACCTGGTCGTTCCCCATCCCGTACCCCGCGATCGGCATACCGGCCACCGACGCTCCCCTCGCCATCCTCGTCGACGGCGACGTCCACAGCGCGGGTGAGGGCCTCGCGGGGGCGCTGCAGCATCGCGGTCGGGCGGTCGTCGTCGGCAGCACCACGGCCGGGAACGTCGAGGCGGTCATGCCCTTCTGCCTCCGCGACGGCTCGCAGGCCTGGATCGCGACGGGCGTCCTCGCCCCCATCGGCGGCCCGACGTGGGCCGGCCAAGGCGTGGTGCCCAACGTCGCAACGAGCGACGAGGACGCGCTCGGGGCCGCCGTGAAGGCACTCCGCACCTCCCCGTGAGCTCGGAGGACGCTCCGACCACGCGTCCGCTCCCGGACGTCGAGCGGGTCGCGCCCGGCGCCTGGCGCCTCGAGGCGGCGGTGGCGACCCTACCGCCGTTCGACACCGTCAACACCTACGTGATCGCTCATTCGGGTGTCGCGGTGGTGGTCGATCCCGGCGGCGAGCGCTCCGAAGCGGCCGACGCGACCCGCCGTACGATCGCGCTCGCGGGCGCGACGCTCAAGGCGATCGTCCTCACCCACACGCACGCCGACCACCTCGCGGGCGTGGACCGACTCCTCGAGGGTGAGCGCGACGTCGCCGTCTATGCCCACCCCCGCGAGCTCCAGCGGCTCGATCCCGCCTGGCGCGCTACGGGCCTCGCCCATGGACGGCGACTGACGGTCGGCGACGAGGTCGTCGAGACGGTCCACACCCCCGGGCACAGCCCCGGCCACATCGCGCTCTGGCTCTCGACGCAGCGCCTCCTCCTCGCCGGCGACCTCGTCGCCGGCGCGGGATCGGTCTGGATCGGGCTCCCCGAAGGCGACGTCGGGGAGTACCTCGAGAGCCTCGCCCGCGCCGCCGCGCTCGAGCCCGCGGTGATCGCCCCCGGTCACGGACCCGTTCGACACGACGGCGCGCTCGTGCTGCACGAAGCGCGCGCGCACCGGCTGGCGCGAGAGCGCGGCGTGCTCGCCGCCTTGCGGATCGGACCGCTCGATCTGTCGGCGATCCGGCGGGCGCTCTACCCCGATCTCGATGCCGCGATCGTCGACCACGCCGAACGGAGCGTGTTGGCGCACCTCCGCAAGCTCATGCGCGAGCGACGCGTGATGCACGTCGGCACCGACGAACGGGGGCCGTTCGACCTCGCGCCCGGCGGTGGCCGGGACTGACGGCGGCGCGGCCGACTCGGGGTCAACCCTCGTCGGCAGCGAAGCGCCGCAGCGCCAGCGCCAGCGCCGACGCATCGGCCGCCAGCGCTTCGACGCGCGTGGGGGCGTCGACGAGGTGTTCGAGCGCACCATGCGTCGGGCGCTGCCCGGTGGCGCGTGCCACCACGTCCGGGAACTTCGCCGGGTGCGCGGTGGCGAGCGCGATCGCCGGGACCCCGCGCCACGCCGCGTCGCCCGCGCGGACGCGCTCGATCGCCTCGAGGCCGACGGCCGTGTGGGGGCAGACGAGCAGCCCCTCCTCGCTCCAGACGCGCCCGAGCGCGCCGAGTGCGTCCTCGTCGTCGATCGAGACGCCCGTCACCGGCGCCGGCCAGGCGTCGCCGAAGAGCGCGTGCAGGCGCTCGAAGTTGCTCGGCGCACCCACGTCCATCGCGTTCGCCACGGTCGCGACCGTCGGCCCATAGGCGAAGGGGGCCGCGCGACCGGCCAGGAAGCGCGGGAAGAAGTCGTTCGCGTTGTGCGCGGCGACGAACCCGCCGATCGGCACGCCCATCGCCGCTGCGAGCAGGCCGGCGGTCAGATTGCCGAGGTTGCCCGACGGCACGCTCACGAGGGGCCGGAGGTCCTCTCCCCGCGCACGTGCGAGCTGGACGCTCGCCCAGGCGTAGTACGTGATCTGCGGGAGGAGCCGCCCGATGTTGATGGAGTTCGCCGTGGAGAGCCGCAGCGCCGCGAGCTCCGGATCGACCAGGGCGCCTTTGACGAGTCGTTGGCAGTCGTCGAAGGTGCCGTCGATCGCGTACGCCCGCACACCTGGGCGTCGCGCCACGAGTTGGCGCTCCTGGACGTCGCTCACGCCCCCCCTCGGGAAGAGGACGGCGACCCTGAGCCCTTCGACGCCGGCGAAGCCGTCCGCGACGGCCGACCCGGTATCACCCGAGGTGGCGACGAGCACCGTCGCCGCTTCGCCCGCACCCCGGAGCGCACGTCCCCACCAGCGCGCCATCGTTCGGGCGGCGACGTCCTTGAACGCCAGGGTGGGGCCGTGGAAGAGCTCGAGGAGGTAGCGGTCGCGCGCGAGCGGCCGCAGCGGTACCGGGAAGTCGAGCGCCCCGCGCGCGTCGCGCGTCCAGGCGTCCGCGTCGTCCGCCGTGAGCCACGGCCGCAAGACCGCTTCGACCACCTCGGGCCAGGTCTCGGCCTCGCTCCATCGTGGCGCGAGCCGCGGGATCGTGGTGGGGACGAAGAGCCCGCCGTCGGGGGCGAGGCCGAGACGCACCGCCTCCGGCAGGCTGCGCGCACGGCGAACAGGGTCGCGCGTGCTCACGTAGATCGGGGCACCGCCGAGCGTCACCCCCACACCTCGAGCGGGTCGTCATCGCTCCCGAAGGGGAGAACCGGCGCGGCGTGCGCGAGGGGCCGAGGACCGGGGCGATCGTCGAGCGCGTCGAGCACGTCGGCCAGGACGGCGCTCGCGGTGGTGTCGGC
>JACCWH010000191.1 GCA_013697735.1 Trueperaceae bacterium
CCAGTCCATGCGGTGCGTCGTCGATAGTAGTCTGGCCGCTTCGGAGCAGGCTGCGGTCTTCGTCGCGGAGCTCGACGACGAGGCGGTCGGTTTCTCCTGTGGCGGGGCGTCGAGCGACGACGATGCAGGTGCAGCCGCCGGCGAGATCTGGATGATCTACGTTCGGCGCGCCTGCTGGGGGCGGCGGATCGGCCGGGAGCTGCGCGACGCGGTTCTCGCCGACCTCCACCGCAGAGGGTTCGAGGAAGCCACGCTGTGGGGCCTCGCGACGAACTTGCGGACGCGGCGCTGGTGCGAGCGACGAGGGTGGGCGCTCGACGCGCGCCAACGGACCGTTGACGTGTGGGGCGCGTCGGTGCCAGAGGTTCGGTAGCGGAGGCGGCTCGGCATGGCTTGAGCCCTGACCGTGCGGAGGGCATAGCAATCGACCAAACCTCACTGCGTTGCGAGGTGGCGGCCGCACCATATCGCCGTTGCCCGCGGGCTTGCAGGCGGTTGGGCGAGAACCTCGAGCTCGTGTCCGTCGCGGTCGGCGACTTCCCACGCTGGCGCGACGGTCGATGACCCGCGAAGCGCCGGGCCTTGACGTACCGCGCCTCGACATGTGATATTCACATCACATGTCGACTGACGCGATCGCCGAACCAGCCGACGCCACGGAGGGCGAGGAGATGTTCTGGCGCGCGCTCTCGCACCCGTGGCGCCGCCTCATGCTGGACCTCCTGCGGGATGGGCCACGGACCACCGGCGAACTGGCCGAGCGGTTGGCGCAGGTGTCGCGGTACGCGGTCATGCAGCACTTGGCGGTCCTGACGGATGCCGGCCTCGTCCTGGTCGAGCGGCGGGGGCGGCAGCGCTTCAACCACGTCAACGCCGCCGCCTTGCGCCGGTCGTACGACCGTTGGGTGAACCCGTACGCCGACGGACTCGCGGGCGAGCTTGCGTCGCTGGGGCGGCATCTCGAAGAGGAGGGGTCGATGGGAGAGGGACGGACAGTCGAAACGCCGAGGGTGCTGAGGATGGAGAGCGAGCTCCACTTCCGGGCGCCGCCGGAGCGCGTGTTCCGGGCGCTCACCGACCCGGACCAGGTCCTCCGCTGGTTCCCGCACACGTACGGCGAGAACCGGGTGAAGCGTTTGGTGCTCGAGCCACGGGTCGGCGGCATGCAGTACGAGGACTGGGGCGACGGTCGCGGCTACCTGTACGGACAGGTGACCGAGTGGGACCCGCCGTGGCGCTACGCGGTCCGCAGCCGACTCCACCCGGGGACGGTGATGGACACGCTCACCATCGTCGAACCGACCGAAGACGGCGCGCTGCTCCGCAGTTCGCGTGTGATCGTCGGCCCCATCAGCGACGAGCAGGAGCGCGGGATTCGCCACCATGGCGACCTCGTGCGCTTCGCTGACGCGATTCGGAGCGTCGTCGAAGCGGCTTGAGCGGTTTGGCTCGGAGCCGGAGCTGAGGGAGGAACCCATGTCGGACTCGAACGATCAGGCGCGCGATAGCTTCATCAAGGGCCTCGAGGCGAAGGCGGGGAAGCCGGTCGAGGAGCTGCTGGTGCTCGTCGCGAGTTGGGGGCCGGGCAAGCACGGCGAGCTCCTCGCGAAGGCGAAGGAGGCGTTCGGGCTCGGCTACGGCCATGCCAACCTGCTGATTCACCTGTTCCGCGATCGGGCCGAGGTGGACGCCGGCGCGGCAGCCGCCGACGCCGCCTCCGACCCGTTGGACGCGATCTACGCGGGCTCCAAGGCGCCGGTGCGGGCGCTCCACGAGGCGCTCATGGCGCGGCTTGTGGACCTGGGTCCGTTCGAGGTGGCGCCGAAGAAGGCGAACGTGAGCCTGCGGCGGAGCAAGCAATTCGCGCTGCTGGGCCCCGGTAGCAAGGGGCGGCTCGAGGTCGGCGTCAACCACCGCGAGGCCCACGGGACGGCGCGCTTCGAGGCGCTTGCACCGGGCAAGATGTGCAGCCACCGGGCGTTCGTCGCCGCCCCGGTCGACATCGACGACGAGCTGCTGGCGTTCGTGCGCGAGGCGTACGAAGCGGCGGTCTGACGCGCTTACGAAGGATTGCGACGCGTACCGCGATGCCTACGTCACGGTCGAGTCGGCGGGCGTCCAGAACCGCGACCCATGCGCCGGCCGCCCCTCGGTTGACCTTTCGCAGGAACGCGGCGATCGTACGGGTATGCCTGCTGGCGTCAGATGTCGTTCCCTGACGTGAACCGCGGCCAACCCATCGGCTGGTGACGTCATCCCTGGGAGCGGCGGTTGTCGGAAGGTGCGTTGGTTCGCACGCGGTCGCGGCAAGCGTGGCGGCGCGCGCGTAATCTTCTTCCTGCAGTCCGAGTACACGATCTCGTTGTTGATCGTGTACCGCAAGGCGAAGTTCGACGACCTGCCCACGGAGTACCTCGCTCAGCTCAAGAGAGGAATCGAGGATGCCCTCAGATCGTGATCAATTCCAGAACGACCTGCTGACCTCCGTCGAGCAGATGCGCAAGGGTGTGGCTGCTCGCGTCACCAAGGTCGAGATCTCGGCCGCGGCCCAGGCGCGGGCGAGCGTCGGGCTGTCGCAGCAGGAGTTCGCCAGCCTTCTAGGGGTGTCCGCGCGAACGTTGCAGGACTGGGAACAGGGGCGCCGTGAGCCGACGGGCGCAGCCAAGACGCTCCTCAGGGTCGCGGTATCGCATCCCGAGGTCCTGCGCCAGTTGCGGCGCTGACGTCGTAACCCGCTCCTGGGGCGCTTCTCTCGAGGTCTTCGAGCGTCCTGTTCCTTCAGGGGCGCGCCAACCGCGGTTGGATGGCACGGTCGAGCCGAGCGAAGGATGGAACTGTTGAGCATGGATCGGTCTGGCAAGACGGTCCGTTCGGGCGCCGCCAAGGCGAGGGTAGTGGCGGGGCTGCGCGCGCGGCTACGACGCGTCCGGCGACCTCGTCGCGCGGCACGCCGTGGACGTCGGAGACCCGAAGTGACGACCTTCGTCGCGCTGCTTCGGGCCGTCAACGTCGGTGGGACCGGCATGCTGCCGATGTCCGACCTCGTCGCGATGGCCGAATCCGCCGGGTTCGAGCGCGTGCGGACCTACATCGCGAGCGGGAACCTGCTCTTCGAGAGCCCGCGCAGCGCGTCGGAGGTCAAGGAGAGTTTGGAGCGAGCACTGGCTGCGTACGCGGGCAAACCCGTGGGTGTGATCCTCGACGGGCCGCCGCCAGCGGACTTCCTGGATCATGTAGTGGCACCGGACGGCGAGGAGGTGCGCGGGGGCGTCCGCGAGATCTACGTGCACTACGGCGCCGGTATGGGGACGTCCAAGCTCAAGCTTCCCGCCGCCAAGGCGGGCACGGCACGGAACATGAACACGGTCGCGCGGCTCGTCGCGATGACGCACGAATACCGATCGGACTGAAGACCGCAGCGCCCTTGGGCGCCGTCCGGCACGCGGACGGCTCGTTGGAAGGAGAACGACCGATGACCCACATCCGTAGAAGCGCGGACTGCGGCAACTCGCCCAAGAACGGCTTGGCCGAGGACGTCGCCGTCGCCCTGGAGACGCGAGGCGTCGACGTCTTGACCCCGATCTTGGATCCCGAGGTCGAGTGGCACCACCCGAACGGCGTCGTGACGTCGGCTCGTTCCGTTGCCGATCAGGTCGCCATCGGCGTCGCTCCGAACTCCGTGACGATCGACCACGTCGTATCGCACGGGAAGGTGGCGGCCGTCAACGGGACCACGGAGCGTGGTCAGGGCGAACGCCGCTTCTGCCACGTGCTCGTGTTCACCTCGACCACGTTCAAGAAGGTGCGCAGGATCGAGTCGTTCGACGGTTGAAGCGGGGTCGCCGTCCGCCCTACGCGCCACGGCTCGACGTGGTATCCCGAACCCACGATGCTGCACCACGTCGAGCTCTACGTCCGCGACGTCGAACGCTCGAGGGCGTTCTGGACGCCCTTCATGACCTTGCTCGGGCACGCCGAGGACCGCTGGGCGCACGGCGTGAACTATCGCCTGAGCGCGCGCGACCCGTACGTCAGCCTGGTGCAGGCGCCTGTCGAGCACCGTGAGGCGGGGTACCACCGCCAGCGCGTCGGCCTCAACCACCTCGCGTTCCGCGCGACGTCGCGCGCGCACGTCGACGAGGTGCGCGCGTGGGCGCAGCGGTCGGGTCACCCAATGCTCTACGACGACCGCTTCCCGTTCGCCACCGCGCCTGGTTACTACGCGGTGTTCTGCGAGGACCGGACCGGATCAAACTCGAGGTGGTCGCGCCGAGCGAGCCGTGACGCAGGTCGGTGCGGCGCTGCTTCTCGTCCGACGTTCCCTGCCGTCGCTGGACGCGTTCCGCCGCCACGCCGCGATCGAGCCCGATGGCGCGTAAGGCGGCGCACACGGTGTGGTGTGTGTCGATCGGGATCGCGCTGCTCGTCGTGGGCGTGACGCTCGGGGGCTGGGCGCGCCGAGCGTTTCGTGCGCACGGGCAACCTACGGATCCGGGACGACCCACCCTCGCGCTCATCTCGACCGGCGTGTTCGCGTACTCGCGCAACCCGCTCTACCTGGGCGGCATCGCGGTCGTGGTCGGCCCCGCGTTGGTGCTCGGCCTGCCGTGGATGGTCGTGCTC
>JACCWH010000205.1 GCA_013697735.1 Trueperaceae bacterium
CGCGCGCGTCGCTCAGGCCTGGATGCGCCTGGCAACGTCGACGAGCGCCTTGAAGGCGGCCGGTTCACGCACGGCGAGATCGGCGAGGATCTTGCGGTCGACCTCCACGTTGGCGTCACGGAGGCCGGCGATGAACCGCGAGTAGCTCATCCCCTCGAGGCGCGTGGCGGCGTTGATGCGCGAGATCCAGAGGCGACGGAAGTCGTTCTTCTTGTCGCGGCGGTCGCGGTAGCGGTAGTCCGCGGCGTTGAGCAGCGTCTGCTGCGCGACGCGGACGCTCTTGCTCCGCAGTCCCCAGAAGCCCTTCGCGCGCTTGAGGATCTTCTTGTGACGATCACGACGCACCGTGCCGGTTTTGGCTCTTGGCATGGTGTACCCCCCTCAGTCGTAGGGCAGCAGGCGCTTGATGGCGTCGGCTGCAGGCTTCGCGAGGACGAGGTCGGTTCGACCCTGACGGATGCGCTTCCCTGACTTCTTGTAGTTCAGGTGGCGCTTCCCGGATCGCATCGCCGTGACCTTACCTCGCCCAGTGATCTTGACACGGGCTTTGGTGCCCTTATGGGTCTTCAATTTCGGCATGCGTGGGTGCTCCTGTCGTACGTCGTTCGCCCCGGCGTGGGCCGTGGCGTCGTTCCTTGGCGTCGTTCCTTGGCGTCGAGGTGGGCTCAGATCGCTTCGACGGGCTGCTCGACGGGCTGTTCGACCGGCGTCGCCACCGCCGGGCGCAGGACCATGTTCATGTCCATGCCGGCGATCACGGGCGTCGAATCGACGACTGCGATTTCGGTCACGTCCTTGGCCACCCGATTGAGGATGTCCTGACCGAGTTCGGGGTGTGTCCGCTCGCGACCGCGGAACATGATGGTGACCTTGACCTTGTGCCCGTCCTTGAGGAACCGCTTGATGTGGTTCACCTTCGTCTGGTAGTCGTGCTTGTCGATCTTGATCCTGAACTTGATCGCCTTCATCTCCTGCGATCGGGAGCGCTTGCGCGCCTCCTTCTCTTGCTGCTGGAGTTCGTAGCGATACTTTCCGTAGTCGAGCAGCTTGGCCACGGGCGGCTGCGCCTGCTCACCCACTAGGACGAGATCGAGGTCGGTCTCACGAGCGAGCCTCAGGGCGTCTCGCGTTTCGACGATGCCCCGCTGCTGTCCCTCCGCGTCGATCAGGCGCACCTGACGCGCGCGGATCTGCTCGTTGATCTTCAGGTCTCTCGCGATGAACTTCACCTCCAAGTGGTGTCGCGTATACGGCCCGAGCCCTCGACGCTCTCGATGCGAGGACGTGTGACCGCGATACGACGCACGGCGATAGAGTCTAGCAGACCGACGTCGCCGAGGGCAACGGCACGCGAGCGCGACGCGCTCGCGGACGTACCGCGCCATCCGTCTCGAGGCGCCGCTTCACGATAGCCTGACCCATGGCAGCCGATCTCGCCCCGCGAACCCTTCGACTCGGCTTCTCGCCCTGTCCGAACGACTGCGTCGTCTTCGACGCGCTGGTGCACGGTCGTGTCAGCACGCCGCTCACGTTCGACGTGGTGCTCGACGACGTCGAAGCGCTCAACGGCATGGCGGCCGCCGGTGCGCTCGACGTGGCGAAGGTGTCGTATCACGCAGCCGCCCATCTCGCCCGGGACTGGCGCCTCCTTCGCGCCGGCGGGGCGCTCGGTCGGGGCGTCGGTCCGCTCTTCGTCGCCCGCGAGCCGCTCCGCGACCTCCGCGACCAGTTGGTCGCCGTCCCCGGCGGGCGCACGACGGCCATGCTCCTGCTCTCGCTCTATGCGCCGGGTGTCCGGACCGTGCCGATGCGATTCGACCGGATCATGCCCGCAGTCGCCGCGGGCGAGGTCGACGCCGGCCTGGTGATCCACGAAGGGCGCTTCACGTACCGCGACCACGACCTGATCTGCCTCCAGGACCTCGGCCGTTGGTGGGAGCTCACGACCGGCCACCTCATTCCGCTCGGCGCGATCGCGGTCGCTCGCTCGCTCGACCACGCGGTCCAACGAGAGGTGGCTCGCGTGGTGCGCGCGAGCGTCGAGGCGGCGTTCGCCGACCCAGGTGCCAGCGAGCCGTACGTCGCCGCGCACGCCCAGGAGATGGATCCCGACGTCCGTCGCCGGCACGTCGAACTCTACGTGAATCGCCACACGCTCGATCTGGAGGACGAAGGCGTGGCGGCGGTGCGGGCGCTCTTCGCGGCAGCGGCGGAGCGGAACCTCGCACCCGCTCCGCCGGACGACCTCTTCGTCGGCGGCGACCGCCTCGGCGCTTCGCAGGCGGTTCGCGAAGTCGCTGGCCACTGAGCGTGCGGGCCGCGACCACCGTCCCCCGAACGAGCACCGCGCGCCTCACGGCGCTCGTTCGCGACGCATGGCGTGCGGCCTCGGCGCCAACGCGCTTCTTCCTGGCGCTGGCCGATGCTGGCGAACCGCGGCCGCTCCGCGCCGCCCTCGCGGCGACGCTGTGCGTGAGTGCGGCGCTCGGCGTGCTCTCCCTCGCATTCGTCCGCGCCACCGGCTCGGACGGCGTCCTCCTCGTGTGGGCGGCCTCTCTGGCGATCGCGCTCCCAGTCTTCTCCTTCGTGCTCCTCGTGGGGGGATTGGTGATGCTCCGACCCGCCGCGCTCGACGTTCGCGCCTGGGAGGTCGCGGGGTGGGCGTGGACCCCGGCCGGGGCCCTCGCGCTCTCGCTCCTCCCGGCGGTGGTGATGGCCCCCGGCGTGAGCGCGGTGGTCGGACTGGTCACCTTTCCGATCTGGCACCTGATCGTGGTCGTCAGGGGTGTCCGCGCGCTCTCCCCCGGGCGGCACGTGGCCGCCTCGGCGCTGTACGCGATCGCGGTCTTCGGCGTCCCGGCGCTGCTGATGGTGATCGGCTACGCGATCGTGCAGGGCGGCCCGTAACGCGGCTTCGCGGTAGCATCTCGCCATGACACCCACCTTCACGGTCGGCGAAGAGGTCCATTTCGAGGAGCTCCGCTACGTCGTCTCGTCGCTCGACGGTGGCCGCGTCCGCCTGCTCGCCTCCACGCCCGTCGGGGCTCGGTTCGCCTGGACGACGCCCGATCGCCTCGAAAAGATCGACGCCTATACGCGCTCGGGCAGCGAGGGTCCGCGCGCGGCTCGACGCCGCTGACTGCGCGGGGCGGGCTGCACGGGGCGGGCTGCGCGGCGCGGCGCGCGCCCCCTCACCCCGGCCAGGCGGCGCACCACGCCACGGC
>JACCWH010000208.1 GCA_013697735.1 Trueperaceae bacterium
CGCACGGCGCTCGCGCCACCGAGCGACCTCCCGGCCGCGGCACCGGCGCTGCCGCCCGCCAGCGAGGTCTTGGCGCGCCTCGTGATGGCGCGCCTCGCACTCGAGCGAGGCGACACCGCTGCCGCCGCCACCGCGCTGGCGCGGGCCCGTTCGACGCGGGAGAGGATCGTCAAGGGTCCCGGGACCTGGCACGACGCGATGGGCCGGGAACCCCACGCGCTGGAATGGACGCGACTCCTGGCCGCCGAATGTGAATGTGCCTTAGCGTCGTCGCGTGCGGACGACGCCCGCACCGCAGCCGAGGAGGCGCTCCGGATTGCGTCGCGCAGCGAGCAGGAGCCGGCGGGCACGGTGGCGCTCGTGATCGCAGCGCACGTGCTGGACGCGAAGGGGGATCTCAGCGTGGCACGCGGACTGGTGGCATACGTCCGGAGCCACCACGCCACGCCGTTCGAGGCGATGCAGGCTACCGATCGACTCGCCTCCACCTGGCCGGCGCCGGCACCTGCGACCGCCTCCCTCGTGGCCACCGAGGGGCTGCCCGCGCCGCGCCCGCTCGGCGAGGTCCTCGAGGAGGCGCTGCAGCGCCTCTGAGTGACCCTACGGGCCGGTGCATTTCACGCTCGCGCAACGCAGGTGTAACGGCTGGCCGCTAGCCTATTCCGATCGGGACGGGCGCGGGGACGAGTCACGCGCACGGCACCCGTGAGGAGGCAGCAATGCACTCGATGCGTACGACACGAAGCGGAAGAATCTCGAGCACGGGGGAGGAGCACGTGATGATGGGAGTGCATGAGATGACGACCCAGCTGATGCGGTCGCTGTTCGTGCTCGTGATGACCGCGCTGGTGACATCCATGGCGGCGCTCGCGCACGAGGAACATTCCGCAGGCGCGAACGCGCTCGGGCACGTCGATTTCCAAGTCGAGTGCATCGACGAGGTGAGAGTCGACTTCGACAACTCGCTCGGCCTGCTGCATCACATGATGTACGTTGAGGCTCGCTCCTAATTCGAGGCGGTGGCCGCCGCCGATCCCATGTGCGCCATGGCCTATTGGGGCATCGCAACGACGCTGTTCCAGCCGCTCTGGCCGTCACGGCCGGGACCGGAAGTGCTCCAGCGCGGCGCCGAACTGAGCGAGCGGGCGCGTGCGTTCACCACCAGTGCACGCGAGACCGCGCTGTGGCGCGTTGTTCGATGAAGCCCAGGCCATGCTGAGCGCGGTGTTCGAGCGGGAGCCGCTGCACCCAGGCGGTATGCACTACGCCATCCACGCCACCGATGCCGAGGGTCGAGCCGCCAATGCGCTCGAGCAGGTCGCGACCTACGCCGACATCGCGCCGCAGGTACCGCACGCCGTGCACATGCCGACGCACATCTACGTGCGCATCGGTGAGTGGCCCGGCGTAATCGACTGGAACCGACGGTCCGCCGACGCGGCCCTGGACTTCCCGGCTGGCGATCGGATCTCGATCCACTACATCCACGCGCTGGACTACATGCTCTACGCGGCGCTCCAGCAAGGTGACGACGCGTTCGCGCAGGCGGTGCTGGACGAGGCGCTCACGGCCGAGCTCTACCAGGAGGATTTCGCAGCGGCCTTCCACCTGGCGATCATGCCGGCGCGCTTCGCGGTCGAACGGCGGGCGTGGTCCGAGGCCGCGGAACTCGCACTCGAGCAACCGGAATACATGACCTGGTCACGCTACGCCTGGCCGCAGGCGATCGGCTGGTTCGCGCGCGGGTTGGGCGCGGTCCACACCGGCGACTTCGCACTGGCCAGGGAAGCAGAAGCGCAGCTTATCGGCCTGCGCGACCGCGCGAGCGAAGCCGGCGAGCGCACCCTCGCGGCCTACATCGACATCGACCGGCTCATCCTCAGCGGCAAGCTGGCGTGGGCCGACGGCGACACCGACCGCACCGTGGCCCTCACCGAGGAGGCCACGACCCTTGAGCGGACCGTGGAGAAGCACCCCGTGACGCCCGGCGCGCTGCTGCCGTCATACGAGGCGCTCGGCGATCTGCTGATGGAGCTCGATCGCCCAGCCGAGGCGCTTGCCACGTACGAGGCCTCCAACCTCATGTGGCCCAGCCGCCTGAACACGTTGCTCGGTGCCGGTCGAGCGGCGCTGGCGGCCGGAGAGGAGCTGGTGGCCCGCGAGCACTTCACGCGACTGCTCGACAGCGCCGGCGCTTCGGATCGGGCGAGCCTCGACGAGGCGCACGCGTTCATGGCGCGATAGTCGTCACCAGGCCTGTCTGATGATGGGCGGCGAGCTCCAATCGCTCGCCGCCTACGGGTCCGGGGGGCGCGCAGGTGCCGTATGGCGCAAAAATTCCCGTCGATTACGTCGCTGATGATGTGTATCTGCGACCCTCACCTCGGAAGGTCTACACTGGCTGCACCTAGTGGAGCACAGCCTGGACCCTCACCGCCCACCGAGACTGCCGCGCATCGAGTCGCGCCGTCAGTTCGACTGGCGCATCCCCGACCGGTTCAACATCGCTACGGCAACGGTCGACCGTGTCGCGCGGCGCACCCCCGGCGCCATCGCGCTCCTCGAGCCGCAGCGTGGCCGTGCCGTGACGTTCGCCGCGATGAAGGAGGCGAGCGACCGCCTGGCGAACGTTTTCCGAGCGAGCGGCGTAGGGCCCGGCGACCGCGTCGGTGTGCTGCTCAGGCAGTCGTACGAGTGCGCGCTCGTGCACCTGGCCACGTACAAGGCGGGGGCGATCGCGGTGCCACTGTCGGTGCTGTTCGGCGAGGATGCGTTGCGCTACCGCCTCGAGGACGCCGGCGTGCGCCTGCTCATAGCGGAACGCGGGACGATCGAGCGCCTCGCCGAAGCGATTCCCGCGAGCGTCTCGGTGCGCGACGCCGCCGGGCTCGAGGCCGACATGCTGGCGGCAAGCGCCACCTTCGAGGCGCACCCGACTGCGGCGGGCGACCCTGCAATCCTGCTCTACACGTCGGGAACGACCGGACGGCCGAAGGGGGCGCTGCTGCCCCACCGGACGCTGCTCGGCCACCTGAGTGGCTTCGTACTGTACTCGAACTTTCCGACGCGCGCCGCGAGGTACTGGTCGCCGGCCGACTGGGCGTGGATCGGGGGACTCCTCGACGTGCTCTTCCCGGCCTGGTACTGCGGGTGCACGGTGCTCGCATTCCGCGAGGACCACTTCGATCCCGAGGGGGCCGTGCGGCTGCTCGAGCAGCAAGAGGTCACCCACACGTTCCTGTTTCCCACTGCCCTCAAGCTCCTGCGCGGCCTCGGCCGCTTGGCGCGCCCGCTCCGGCTCGAGAGCGTGCACAGCGGGGGCGAACCGCTCGGAATGGAGTTGCAGGAGTGGAGTCGCGAGCAACTCGGCGTCTCAGTGAACGAGTTCTATGGGCAGACCGAGGCGAACCTGCTGGTGGGGAACGGCTGCACGGTCGATCCGATCCGGCCGGGCTCGATGGGGCTCCCCTACCCGGGGCACGAGGTCGTGCTCCTCGACGACGACGGCGCGCCACTCGCGCCGGGGACCATCGGCGAGATCGCCGTCCGTACGCCCGACCCGGTCGCGTTCCTCGGCTACTGGCAGAACCCGGAAGCTACGGCCGAGAAGTTCCACGGGCCCTTCCTGCGCACGGGTGACTTGGCCACGATGGACGACGACGGGTACCTCTGGTTCACGTCGCGCAAGGACGACCTCATCAAGGCCGCCGGCTACCGCATCAGCCCGTTCGAGGTCGAGGAGGCGCTCATGCGGCACCCCGAGGTGGCGATGAGCGCCGTTATCGGCGTGGCCGACGCCGCTCGCGGCCAGAAGGTGCTGGCGTTCGTGACGCTGCACGCCGGGCGCGGCGGCACTCCTGAACTCGAGCGCTCCCTGCAGGACCTGGTGCGGCGGTCGCTCGGGCATCACGCCTACCCTCGCGAGGTGCGCTTCGTGGCCGCATTGCCGCTGACTACGTCCGGCAAGATCCAGCGCTTCCGTCTGCGCGAGATGGTCGGCTGAACGGGTCACACTCGCCACCGCGTAGCGCCAGGACCGCCTGGCGACCTCAGCGCTTCATGGAGCCATCGACTGATGATGCCGGTCAACAACCTGCACCGGGCGGCGCTGATGCTGAACACTAGGCCTCGCCCCGAGAATCCAAAACAGAACGGATAAAAAATGCGGACCAATCTCACCCAGCTTCCTACCGATCTCCCCGTTCCCGAAGACGACGGTTCAGCTGACCATCTACTCGGCACCATCCTTCCCGATATCTCACTTCCGACAACAAGCGGGGGAACGTTGGACCTTGGCAACCTAGGAGGGCGAAACGTACTCTACATCTATCCAATGACCGGCCGTCCCGATGTCTCGTTGCCCGATGGTTGGGACGAAACTCCCGGTGCGCGAGGCTGTACACCTCAGTCGTGTTCTTTCCGCGACCACTTCGAAGAACTCGCGATGTTGCGCACTGGGGTCATTGGCCTGAGCGTCCAAACCACGGACTATCAGAGGGAAGCCCGCGAACGCCTTCATCTGCCCTTCGATCTCGTGAGCGATTCCAATTTGGCGCTCAAGACGACGCTACGACTACCAACGTTCGAAGTGGCAGGAATGGAACTGTATAAGCGCCTTACCATGATCGTGCAAGATAGGACGATAGTAAGGGTGTTCTATCCCGTGTTCCCGCCGGATCGCAATGCAGATGACGTTTTGGACTGGCTTAGAAACAGTGGGGCCTAACCAGCCAGTAGAGCGGACGCTTGCGCGCTCCGGCACCGCTCATCGGCCTGTTAGGCGGACAAGGCTGAACCACCGTGACACCGGATTCGACATCAGAACTACAGGAAGCTCGAGACGTGATAGTTGCGCGAGTCAACCGCCTGACTACCGACCGAAGGACGCCCGTCCTCGTTGCGATCGACGGCGGAAGTGGGTCGGGAAAGTCGATCCTAGGCTCGATGGTCGCCGAGGTATCGGATGCGGCGTTGATCCAGAGCGATGATTTCTACGCATCGTTCATCTCCAATGCCGAATGGGATAGGCGAACTCCGCACGGAAAGGTTGCGGATGTGATTGACTGGCGACGCTTGCGCTCGCAGGTCCTCGAGCCTCTGCTTCGAGGAGAAGCGGCTGCGTGGCACGCGTTCGACTTCGATCGCGGACGGACGGACGGCACCTACCCGCTCAAATCTGAGCCGACACGCTGCCGCCCAACTTCCGTGATCGTGCTCGAGGGAGCGTATTCGAGCCGGCCAGAACTGACTGACCTGCTCAGTTTGTCCGTTCTCGTCGACTCGGCAGTCGGGGTGCGTCATAGCAGACTCGCCGCGCGAGAGGATGCTGTATTCCTACGCTCTTGGCATGCCCGATGGGACGACGCGGAGGACCACTATTTCTCCGAGGTTCGACCGAAATCATCATTCGATGTGGTCGTGGTCAATTGAACGGTGCCGCCCACCACGCCGGTGGAGCCGACCGCCATATGGACGCGGCGGCTCAGCGGCAAGCCGTAGCGCCCCTCTGTAGAATGCCGAACCGCGAGCGAGTTTCATGATCAGTGCTGGGAAGCTGTTGTGGGTGGACTGCACCGCCGCTGCGATTGCAGGGGTGGCGGTGCTCGCGCTCAGCGCATGGCTTAGCCGATTGCACATGCTTCCTCGAGAGCTTCTGCTGTTCATCGGTGCGGTCAACCTGGCCTACGCTTGCTATTCCTTCACGCTGGCGCACCGAGCGCACCGACCGATACTCCTGATCAAGATTCTGGTACTCGCCAACGTCTCGTGGGTCATCGTCCTCTTGGGTCTGGCCGTGACGTTCTGGAACCACGCTAGCCCATTCGGCATTGCGCATCTGGTGGGCGAGGCGATGGTTGTTGGCGCCCTCGCTGCGATGGAGTGGAATCAGAGATACCAACTCGTTGCGGCGCCCAGAGTGGAGATAACCTGAGCGCATCGTGTCTTCGATACGCCCGTACTGCTGCAATGCCACACCTTGGCGGTGTCCGTCTCGCTGGTCGTCCGACGATCGATGACCGCCTTCTCGATCGCGCTTACGCCGGCCCCGAAAGCATCCCGGAACAAGCGTCCTAAACCAGAGCAGCAGTAGCCGTGACATCATCACACATTGCCACCACTATGCCGCCCTGTCCTGTCGCCCCGTAGCAGCTACAGCCCGTTCTCACGAGGTCCCCCGAGGCTCGTAGCGCGGACTCGTCGGCTGCGCGACTCGGGCGCGTCGTGGCCCTATTTTTTGGGCTCCTCCTCACCAATCGGCTGCCGATGCCGGTGCGCCCTCGAAGTGCTACCACAGTGGTATCATCACCGCATGGCGCTCACCGTTCGCACAGACGACGAGCTCGAGCACGCGCTCGATACCCTCTGCGCACTCGAGGGCCTCTCGCGCCAGGAGATCATCCGTCGCGCCATCCTCGAGCGACTCGAGCGGGCCGGTCACCGGGAGCGCGTCGACGCCTCGACGGAGCGCATGATCGACCGCTGGAGCGACGTTATCGAGCGACTCGGTCGCGCGTGACCGATGTCATCTACCTCGAACTCGAAGATCTTCTGTCGCTGACCCGACGACTCGGCGCCGGACCCATCCGCGACGTCGGCCTCCTCGACGCCGCCTGCGCCCGTCCCCGCGCTTCCGCATTCGGTCAGGACGCCTACCCCGACCTGCACCACAAGGCCGCCGCGCTCCTCCATTCGGTCGCAGGCAACCACGCCCTCGTCGACGGGAACAAACGGCTCGCGTGGCTCGCTACGGTCGTCTTCCTCGACCTCAATGGGGTCGAAGTCACCCTCAGCGACGACGCCGCCTTCGAACTCGTCGTTCGGGTGGCGGAGGGGAAGGCCGCTGTCCAGGAGATCGCCTCGGCATTGGCTGGCCCCGGGGCGTGAGTCAGGCGCTGACGACGGCGAAGGCGAGAACGGCGACGGCCGAGACACCGTACCGGATGAAGACCCCATCGATGCCGAACCAGCTGCCCTTGAACTTCCTCCCCACCGCGGGCGGGGGCGTGACGGCACCAAACGCGGCTACGCCCCCGCTTCCTCGGTACGCGACTCGACACGCCGGACGCCGTCGTCTCGTGGTTGAGCGCGGCGCGTCGTGCTGCACGCGGCCGAGGGCAACCTCGCGGCACAGCACCTCGTCGCGACCGTTGGGTTCCGGCGGACGATGGTGGAGATGACGCGGGAGGTGCAGAGCGACGACGGTTTGGTGCCGTCGCGTCGCCGATCCTGCTACCCGGCGGTGACCCGATATCGCTCCGCAACCGCGAGCTCGATCCCCAACCAAGTGACGGTCCCGGTGAGCACCGCCGCCACGATGTTCATCCCCAGCCAGTCGGGCATCGCGACGAGCCGCGTCATCGACCCGAGCAGCGCGCCGAGCGCCAGCGTGGCCGCCGGCGCGGCGATCCCCGCGAGGATCGCGATGCTCGCGGGCACGTAACCGCGGTCGCGTAGCGGCCCGGACGCTCCCGAACATCGCTCCGGTCACGAACGCACGTTCGGCAGTGCCCAAGAAGCGTGGAACGTCGTGTGGCGTAGACTCTACCTCATACGGTCAGGCACGACCCGCATGGAATCGATGAGCGTCGGAGGTCGGTGCGCGTCGAGGCAGCCTGGCCGCTGCCGCCTACGTGCGGAGCGCTGTGGCCGAGAAGGAGCATCGATGAGGCACCTGATCGTATCCGTCCTGATGACCGGCCTGCTGATGCTGAGCCCCGGAGCCCCGCAGTTCGTGATGGCTCAGGCGGCGCACGACGCGTCGGCCGACGCACGCGCCGTCATGAACACGCTGTTCGCGGCACTCGAGTCCCTGCAAGCCGACATCGACCGGACGCGCATCGAGGTCGAGGCCTTGTCGTTCGAGATGGCCTTCGAAGAGGCGGCGACGATCGTCGCCTTCGTGCGTGACGAGATCGCGTTCCAGCAGTACCCGGGCCTGCTCCGCGGTGCACAGGGCACGCTCGTCAGCGGAGCAGGAAACGCGCTCGACCAGGCGGTGCTGCTGGCCATCCTGCTCGGTGACGCGGGGCACGACGTGCGGATCGCGAGCGGTCGCCTGAGTCCCGAGCAGGCTGAATTGCTCGTCCGTAGCATGGGGCCGGTCGACGCCGGGGACGCAGGTGCCGGGCGAGCCTCCGCCGCCCGGTTCGCCGACTTGCTCGGCTTCGATGAAGGTGCGGTCGAGAGCGTCGCAGACAGCGCCGACGACGCCTTCGCCGAGATCCGAAGCGAGGCCGCCGAGACCGCGCGGTACCTCGCGGCGACCATGCGCGAAGAGGGCCTGTTCGTCGCCGGCGACGACATCGATCGGCTTGTGGACGAGGCACGGACGTACTACTGGGTCGAGTACGGCTTCGGTGGTCTCGGTTGGCAGGCCGCACACGTGGCCTTCGGCGACGACGTCGACGTCGTGGTCGAGGCGGAGTCGTACCTCGACGGCGAGATCCCGGAGGAGCTGCAGCACAGGTTTCGCTTCCAAGTCCTCATCGAGCAGCGGCTCGGCGGTGAACTCGTCGTCAAGCCGGTCACCGCGGCGTGGGAGCGGCCGGCTGCGAACATGTTCGGGCTGGCGCTGAGCTACGTCAACCTGCCGGATGGGATCGCTGCGGACGAGGCGGACGACATCGACGCGGCGCTGGATCGGACGACGTTCTTCATCCCGGTCCTCCAGGACACCGTCGCGCCGGGAGCGCAGTCGTTCGACCTCGACGGCAACAGCCTCGCTCCGGAGGACGCGGCCAACCCGGCAGCGGCCGTCTTCCAGACGGTCGGGGGCCTCTTCGGCGGCGCCGCCGGCATGCTCGCAGGGGAGCCCGACCCGGACGACTTCGTCGGCCTCACCGCGCAGTGGATCGAGTACACGCTCGTCGCGCCGGGCGGCGAGGAGACGCTTCACCGTCGCACCGTCTTCGACCGGATCGGCGTCGCGAACCGTGAGGCGGGGCGCCTCGAACTCGATCCGAACGTCAGCGCCGCCGATGCTGCGCGCGCCCTCACCACCACGCACACCTTCATGGTCGCGCCTGGCCACTACTCCCCTGACTTCATCCTCGACCGGAGCGTCGACGCGACCCTCGCCGCACGACCTGTCCTGGACGCCGCGCTCGCGGTGACGGTCGACTTCGACGCACCGGACCCGATCGTGACGGGCGACTACCAGCTCGACTCCCGCGCGGTCGACCACCTGAACGTGTTCGCAGCCTTCGATGCCGGCCCACGAGCACCCGACGTCCTCAGCTACCGTGCCGAGCCCGGGCTCGTCGTGGTCGAACGTGCCGCGGGCGGAGAGCAAGCGCTCGTCGACGTCGTGAACAACCGTCGTCGGGTGTTCCACACGACTCCCGGCGGGCTCCCGCGGCTCGATCACGTGCACGCCATCGAGACCGGCACCTGGGAGACGCGGGTCGAGGGCCTACCGATCGCCCACCCCACCGCCCGGGTCGGGAACGTCTTCCGCTCGATGGCGGCGGCCGACGTCGAGGGCATCCCGATCGTCGTGCTGCGGCCGGACGCCGAGCAGGAGATCGACGGTATTCACGTTCCGTACGAGACGCGCGTCGCCATCCTTCAGGATCTTCGTGACGGCTACGTGGTGCTCACGCCTCGTGCCGTGCCAGCCGAAGCTGAACTCGCCGCGTGGTGGCGCATCGACCCGCAGACGGGCGAGACGCTCGGGCGCGGTGGCGATGGACGCGGGATGAGCCTCGCCGAGTACACCCATCAGCAGGCAGTCTCGGCGGCGCTCCTCAAGGGAGGCTTGATCCTCGGAGGCACCCGCACACTCATCGGCTGCGGGACGAAGAAGACGATCCAGGCGTACGGCTGCTGCGTCTACGAGGGCGTCATCGTCGGCGGGGTCATGGTCGGAATCGGCGCGATCATCGCCGCATACTTCGCCATCCCCGCCATCGTGCTCTTCGTGGCACTCGACCTCACGGTGGGGGGCGGTCTGATGGTGGGCGGCATGTTGAACGTGCTGCCGTCGATCTGTACCGGGATCGCGATGCGGTGCACGCCGCACCTCAACGTCTGAGGGTCGCCGCGCGCGCCGGTCATCACGATGCTCACCGGTCGAGCGTCTAGATGCCGCCGCTCTCCGGCATGAGGAAGAGCGCGGGATCGGGGGAGACGACGATGAAACACGTCAACCCGTATCTGAACTTCCGAGGCCAAACAGAGGACGCCTTCCGCTTCTACCGCACCGTCTTCGGAGGGAACGAACCGGCCTTCATTCGCTACCGCGACATGGGGATCGGGGGCGCCGACGACAGCGAGGGCAGCCTCGTCGCCCACGTCTCACTGCCACTCGGCGCCGAAACCGTCCTCATGGGGTCCGACGTCTCGGACTGCGGCGCCGATCGTTTCAGCGTCGGCAACAACGTGCAGATCTACATCGGCGCGGAGGACACCGCCGAGGCGCAACGGTTGTTCGACGCCCTCGCCGCCGGCGGCACGGCCACCATGCCGCTCGAGCGGACGTCGTGGGCCGAACTCTTCGGCTCGTGCATCGACCGCTTCGGCGTTCACTGGATGGTCGACTACACCGGCGACGTGCAACTCGGTCAGAACTGACGCCTGTGCGATCGGGAGCTGACGCCTACGTGGCGTCTGGCAATACGGACCGCCTCGCGGAGCACTCGCGCCTCGCTCAGGCCGGCGCGCTGCTCGGCACCACCCCGATCGTCAGCCACCTCGCGCTCCCCTTCGCATGGACCGCTTGACAGCGCCAGCGGCGCCCGGTTCCGCGGCCCAGCACCGGTGACGATGGTGCCGGTCCCTGCGGGGGGGACCGGCTACCGATCGGTGAGCGAAAACTCGAAGAACTCCGCGAGATGACCGGGCCGGTGCCGCGCTCGCCGCCACGCGCCCTGGAGACTCAGGCACAGCAGGCCGCGCGGGCTACGGGAGCGGCTGGGCTGCAGCACCCGACCTCCACCTGGGCGACCTCCACCTGGCCGACGTCCTCCGCCAATCGGCCGATGGGGGGCGCCGACGCGTCCACCAGGGGGATGTCGCCGAAGGTGCGGTCATGCCCCTTGCACGCGACGGCGGGGGCGGCGAGCCGGACCTCGAGCACGCCGTCGTCCTGCGCCACGACGTCGGTCACGACGTACGAGACGGCGATCTCCCCTGGCGGCCCGTACTCGGCGCGCACACGGGCATCGCGCTCTATCGGCACCATGGAGCCGACCCGGTGGTAGATGCCCAAGAACTTCGTCACCGACATCAGCTCCCCGGCGGGCTCGGCGCTCGGCGACCACAACTGGAACGTCGTCTCCTTCCAGCTCGTCGAGCGCCCACCACAGTCGACCGCATCGATCGTCACGGCCTTGATCTCGGTGACGTGGTACCCCGGCGATACGGTCGCGGCACCCGCACGGAACGCGAGGCGGTGGTCGCGGTGGCGTTCGAGCTGCGCGAGGAACTCTTCTGTGGTCATCGTGACCTCCTGGCGATACATCGATATCTATCGATGCGTTGGCTGGAGCATACTGGCCGCGGAGGGCGCGGTCAAGCGCGACGTCGCCGCCGGCTCCTCGACGCCCACCGCTCCTTCGTGGTGTCGAGGATTCGGATCCGCTCGGTGGACGCCCGCCGACCGGCGTCCGCCCTCCCCTACACCCGCCGAGCCCACCGCACCATCTCCGCTGCGGTCGGCTCCTTGCCCGTCATGAGTATCCCGAGTGCGAACACGCGCCCTGCGGCGCGGCGCACCGCCACGAGGCTCGCCGCCAACACCAGAAGCGCGATCGCCACCTCCCACCACGCGACGGTCCCGATGAGCAGCCGGACCGGCATCGCGCTCGGGCTCGTGAGCGGAACGAAACTCACGATCCGGAAGAACAGCGCGTCGGCGTCGCCCAACAGACCGAGGAAGCCGATCGCGATCGCCGCGCCGGGGAGCATGATGAACGAGCCCCGAGCGCTCGTCGTCGGGTCACTCACCGTGGCCGCGATCGCCGCGAAGAGCGTGAACCAGAGCCCGAAGCCCAGCACGGTGAACGCCAGCGTCACGCTGAAGAGCACCGGGTCCGTCACCACCGGCGGCAGCGTTGGAAGCTCCCGGCCCAGGAGGCCGAGCGCGCCGATCGAGAGCAAGAGACCGATCGTGTAGGTCAGCAGGTAGACGATGACGTACGCGCTCGTGCCGAGGATCTTCCCGTCGATCCACGTCTGTGGCGACACCGAGCTCACGACGAGCTCCGTCACGCGGAGCGCCTTCTCGCCGGTGATCACCGTGAACAGGAGACCGGTGCCGGTGAAGATCGCGAAGAGCATGATCACCAGCATGATCGTGACGCCTCCACCCCCTCGCGGCGCCGGGCCCTCGGGCACGAACCGCAGCGGTACTGGGGCGAGCGCCTCTGACACGGCCCGGGGCTCGACACCGAGGCGATCGAGCCGGAGCGGCACCGTCACAGCGGTGACGATCTCCGAGAGCGCGCCCAGCCACGGCGGCTCGCCAGAGGCGCGAACCTCGACGACACCGGGAACTTCGACGCGGAGCACCGCGTCCACCTCGCCCGCTGCGAGCGCCACCACTGCGTCGGACGCCGTCATGGCGTCGAAGCGGAAGGGGGCCGTGACGGCCTCGTCGGCGGCGGCGAGCGCCCCGAGCGCCTCGCCGACCGGTTCCCCCACCGTGCCGCTCGGCGTGACGACGGCTATGCCGACCACACCGGCGTCCGGGCTCGCAAGCCACTGGAAGGCCAGCGACCCGATGGAGAAGCTCGCGACGAGCACGATCACCGTCACGACAAGGTCGCGCGGCTTGAAGAAGCGCATGAACTCCCAACGGGCGATCTCGATCGTCATGCGCCGACTCACGGATGACCCGCCCCAGCCATGGCGGACTCCTCGCGCTCCCCAGCGTCGTCGACCGCGCGCAGGTAGAGGTCGCGCAGCGACACTTCGGCCGTGGTCACGTCCGTGACGGTCGCGAGCTCGGTGAGCGCGCGCAGGAGCGCACCGACCGCCTCGCCCGTCGCGATCTCGAACACGAGGACGCCCGGCGCCCCGGGTTCGACGGCGATCGCGCCCGTCGCCGCGCGCGCCGCCGCGAGGTCGGGCGCCACATCGAAGGTCACGCGCACGTTCCGACCCGCCGACGTCGCCGCGCGGATCTGCCCGAGCGTTCCCTCGAGGATCTCGCGGCCCTGATGGAGCAAGAGGATGCGATCGGCGGTCACCTCCACCAGGTCCATGTGGTGGGCGCTCAGGATCACGGTCATCCCCTCCGTCCGGAGCTCGCGGATGAGCTGGACCACGAGGTCTTGATTCACCGGGTCGAAGCCCGAGAACGGCTCGTCGAGGATCGCGACCGCGGGATCGTGGACGACGGTCGCGATGAACTGGACCTTCTGCTGATTCCCTTTCGAGAGGCTGTCGATCCGCGAGTCGGCGCGGTCGGACAGCCCGAACCGCGCCAGCCACCGCTCTCCGCGCGCCGCGGCGTCGTCACGCGTCAGGCCCCGGAGCGTCCCGAGGTAGGTGATCGTCCGGAGCACCGGGGCGTCTGGATAGAGCCCGCGGTCCTCGGGCAGGTAGCCGATGCGGCGGGGATCGACCCGAGGCCGCTCCTCGCCATCGATCGCGTAGGTGATGCGGCCCTCGTCCGGGAGGAGGATGCCGCAGAGCATGCGGACGAGCGTCGACTTGCCGGCGCCGTTCGGGCCGAGCAGTGCGAACGCTTCGCCACGATGCACGTCGAACGACACCTCGTCGACGGCGGTGACGCCAGTGAAGCGCTTCACGACGCGCCGTACGCGTACGAGTGGCGGCGGCCCGGGAGGCACTGCGACCACCGCACGCTCATCGGGTCTGACCATGATCACCTCCGCGCGTGCGTCGCTCACGAGCCCAGCGTATCGCGCGACCTTCGCATCGTGCCACTTGGCCGGATTGCGGCGCCATTCCGCCCGCGTTGGGGCGCGTAGGGGCGCCCACGATAGGATCGCCGACGCTGGTGGTACGCGATCGGATGCGGGAGGAGGCGACACCGTGGGAGAGGAGCCGTTCACGTTCACGTCGCATGGCGGCGTGAAGGTCAGGATCTTCTGGCAAGGACGCTGCATCATGACGGTGGGCGGCCGTCGAGGCGAGGCGCTCGCCGCCGATCTCGCCGACGCGACGCCCGAGGGAGCCCAGCGCCTCCTCCAGCGCGTCACCGGCAACTTCAAGCGCGGCAACGAGCGTTGACGATGCGCCGGCGCGCCTACAGGTGGGTCCTGCTCGTCGACAGCCTCATGCCGATCGCGTTCGGCGCGTGATCATTACGGGAGCGCTTCGCGTTCGTTCGTGGGCTGGGCCAAGAGTCGCTGCCGAAGCTCCAGAAGCGAGTAGGGTCGATACCAGTGGGTCAAGTACTGGGATCGTGGGATGACGAGCACCCGCACCCGGTCCGTGGCGAGGACGTCGGCGTTCCTGGGGCCGCCGCGGATCACCCCGGTGCTCCCGATCGGGATGAAGGCGCGCGCCGGGAACGAGCGGTAGCCACCCATCGGTCGCACCTCCAGGCCGTCGTCGAGCGGCACGTACACGAACGCGGCGAGCGCGTGGCGAAACGATGGTCTTCGCCACCTTCGCGCGCTACGCCGACGCTATGCTCGAGGAGCGGGAGGTCTTCTTCCGCAAGGCGATCGGCTGGGTCCTGCGCGAGCGGACGGGCGTGAAGCGTGCCCGCGGGACCACGGGCGAAGGAGGCAACGTGAAGGTCGCCGTGCAGGCGCGCACCGCGTTCGGGGACGAGCTAGACGTGCCAAACCAGCCCCAGGGGCGCGTCTTTACGATCGGCTACGAGGGCGCCACGCCGACCTCACTCGTTCAGGCGCTCGTCGATCACGGTGTGGTGCGCGTCGTGGACGTGCGCTATCTGCCGAATTCGCGCAGGCGCGGCTTCTCGAAATCGTCGCTCGCGGCGGCATTGGCCGAAGCGGGCATCCGCTACGAGCACGTCCGCGCGCTCGGCACGCCCCCGGAGACGCGCCGGGCGCGACGCGACGGCCTCTCGTGGCCCGAGTTCGAGCGGCGCTATGGGGAGCACATGGCGGGTCAGGGCGAGGCGCTCGAGACGGTCGCCGCCTGGGCCCGTACGGCGCCGGTGGCCCTCTTGTGCCTCGAGGCCGACGCGGCGTCGTGCCACCGAAGCATCGTCGCTCGCGCGCTCGTCGAAGCCGGCGCGGCGAGTGACGTCGTGCACCTTCAACCCCATCCAGCCGACCGGGCTGAGACCTGAGATGAGCCAGAACCTGTGGTGGGCCGCCGGCTACGGCGGGTAACGTAACGATCTAGCTCGAGATCGCCGGGAGGTCGCACGTGGCCCATCCGACCTACACGATCACCCCGTTCGCGCTGCGGGAGGCGAGTGACGACGCTCTCGCCGCCGTGAACGCACTTCGCAACGAGCTCCGCGCGGAGCGAGAACCGCACGACCCGCCCACGCCCGTCGCGACGATGATGCATCGCATGCGGAATGTCCCGGCCTTCGTCGACGCGCGCGCGTGGTCCGTCTCGAACGGTGGCGGTCTACTCGTCGCGTTCGCCGTGATCTACATTCCGATCACCGACGAGAACCGCCATGTGGCCGAGTTCACCATCGACGTGCAGGCAGCGCACCGGCGGCGGGGCATCGGGCGCGGCCTCCTCGCGCATATCGTCGACGCGGCCGACTCGCAGCATCGCACGCTCCTCGTGAGCGCGACTGACGCGCGGATCCCGGCGGGCGAAGCGGTGATGGAGCGGCTCGGAGCGACGCGCGGCATCGTCGCGCAGACGCACCAGCTCGACCTCGCGCACCTGGACGACGCGCTCGTCCAGGCGTGGATCGACGACGCCCGTACGCTCGCCGCCGGCTACGAGCTGCACGCGTCGGAGGGACCTTATGGGGAGGAGGAGCTGCCGGCGATCAGCGCGCTCCACGGGGTCATGAACGAGCAGCCGCGCGACGACCTCGACATAGAGGACGAGCGCATGACGCCCGAGCGGCTCCGCGAGATCGAGCGCTACCTCTTCGGCGGGACCACCGGGCGCTGGACACTGACCGCACGGGACGGAGCGTCGGGCGATCTCGTCGGCTTCACCGAGCTCTACCTTGACACCGAGCGTCCCGACCTCGCCCGCCAAGGCGACACCGGCGTCTTCCCCGACCACCGGGGGAAGGGCATCGGCCGCTGGCTCAAGGCGTCGATGCTCCGGAAGCTCCGCTTCGAGCGTCCGGAAGTCCGGCTGGTGCGGACCGACAACGCAGACTCCAACGCGGCGATGCGACGGATCAACGAGGCGCTCGGCTTCGAGCCCTACAGCGCCAACTGTGTCTGGCAGGTCCGGGTCGATCAGGTCCGGGCGTATCTACATGCACGACGGCCAGAACCGCTGGACGGTAGCCGCCACCAAGTACCATGAACAATGTCCCACTCGACGAACTACGAGAACACCTTCATCCTCGTCGCCGAGGACTGCGCGGCGTCCACGGGAACGGTGCCACCGAAGCCGGACACCGTCGCCGGACTCCAGCTCGAACTGCTCCGGGCTCGTCCGT